>CAMWLJ010000046.1 GCA_947175055.1 uncultured Lachnospiraceae bacterium
ATCTCGGGAACTATATTGTGATCCAGCTGGAATTATGGCGTAACATATGTTACAGATTCTTGCGCTGAGCGTTTGGGAATTAGTTGCGGCCGGCCAGGCCGTGACCCGGCTTAACTTAATGACGTTGGGCCGTGACCTGTAACACAGTGTCGGTACGTGGCAGTGCAGGAACAACAGGTTGTTTTTTTTGTAAGATTATTGTAATATAGTAACAAATCAAAGACCCCGCTGCAAGCTACGGGATATCAAACTTGCAGCGCTGCAGAGCAGAGGGGTATTTGACCCTCGCGGTATTCGCCAAATGCTCGTGTATGCATGGCACTTGGCTCATTGCTCGCGGAAATAAAATCAGGACAGATAACGATATGATCAAAGATAATCAGAAATATTTTAATAGATTACATGTAGTGTTTGACGCTGTTGTCGTGACAGCGTCTTATATGCTGGCCTGGTATTTGAAATTTGCCAGTCCCATTTCAAACAGTGATCCTAATGTGGGTGCTCTTTCTATGGGCACCTACTTTGAAATGTTACTTTTGATCGTACCGGGGTGCCTGATCCTCTATTACATTTTCAACCTCTATACACCGAAGCGGGCGACTGTCCACAAGTATGAGATTCTTAATGTTTTCCAGGCAAATACGGTCGGTCTGGTTATTTTGATGGCCGGCTGGTATATGGTTTCCCAGATTCACTTCTCCCGTCTTATGATGGGATACTTCTATATTCTGAATATCATATTGACAACTCTCGGGCGCTCTCTGATCCGTATTCTTCTACAGTATTTTCGTGAAAAGGGCTACAATCTGAAATATATTCTTCTGGTAGGGTATTCGCGGGCGGCAGAGGAGTATATCAACCGTATCAATACCAATCCTCAGTGGGGGTATGTGGTAAGAGGGATCCTGGATGACAGCGTGCCCAGCGGAACACTCTATAAGGGTGTCAAAGTATTAGGGAGAATAGAGAATCTGCTCTATATCCTGCCCCAGAATAAGCTGGATGAGATCGCTATCACACTTTCTCTGAAAGATTATGACCATTTGGAACATATTGTGGATATGTGTGAGAAATCCGGTGTCCATACGAAATTTATCCCAGATTATAACAGCCTTTTTCCCAGCAGGCCTTACACGGAAGATCTGATGGGACTTCCGGTGATCAATATCCGTTATGTGCCGCTGACGAATACGCTGAACTGGATAGCCAAGCGGGTGGTGGATGTGATCACAGCGCTGGTAGGCCTGGTGATCTCCTCACCGGTCATGCTGGGAGCAGCGATTGCGGTGGGGTGCACCTCCAGGGGCCCTATTATCTTTAAGCAGGAACGGATCGGTCTGCACAATAAGCCTTTTAAGATGTATAAATTTCGTACGATGGAAGTGCAGAAGCCTTCCAGGGAGGCACAGGGGTGGACGACGAAGGATGATCCCCGCGTGACCAAAGTCGGCAGGTTCCTGCGAAGGACAAGCATTGACGAATTGCCGCAGCTTTTTAATATCCTGAGAGGGGATATGAGTGTGGTAGGTCCAAGACCTGAGAGGCCCCAGTTTGTGGAGAAGTTTAAGGAAGAGATTCCCCGCTATATGGTGAAACATCAGGTCAGACCGGGACTTACGGGCTGGGCGCAGATCAACGGTTACCGAGGAGATACCTCTATTAAGCGGAGGATTGAATATGATATATTCTATATTGAAAACTGGACGATGTCCTTTGATATCAAGATCATGTTTTTAACTATTTTTAAAGGGTTTATAAATAAAAATGCCTATTAGTGCTATACTAATTTGAGTAACAGTTCAGCCATGAAATACTCTGCAGACTGTGTGTGGGTGCTTGCACACAAAACACGGGCTGCAGAGTATTTTATGAGCGGAGCGCCATCAGCTGATATAAAAGATGAGCCGCAAAGAGGCGTCGGCTGCGTAGCAGACGCTTTTATGAATGATGAGGGCTGAACTGTTGTTAATTTAAAGGTTGCTGCTGGCCGGGGATGTTGACTTTTGTCGTAGATTGTGAGAAAATAAGCGCTGGAAGTTTTTTGCAACAGAAAATCGTTTTTGTTAAGGAGTACAATATATGGCTAAATATAGGGATGAGGCATATGAAGAGGAACGGGTAGCCCCGAAGAAAAAGAAATCTTCCGCATCAGGAAGCAAAGGAAGCGGCAGCAGACCGTCTTCAGGGAAGAAACCGTCCGGGAAGAAGCCTTCCGGCAAGAAAGGATCCGGAAAGAAAGCCTCCAGCAAGAAAGCACAGGCTAAGAAGCAGCGTAGAAGAATCATTATTTTTGTGATAGAGATCATCATACTGGTCATTGCAGTGTTCGTTCTGTATACTGTGTTGTCCGGTACGAAGAGCGGGAAGCTGGATCTGAATGATGATGAGATCATTATCAACCCGAAGGTTAAGGAGGCGGAAGAGACTACCATGAAGGGCTATCGCAATATAGCCTTGTTCGGTGTAGATTCCACCACCGGTGCGCTGACGAAGAATACACGAAGCGATACGATCATGATTGCTTCCATCAATCAGGACACCGGGGAGTGCAGACTGGTATCGGTATTCCGTGATACTTATCTGAATTTGAGTAACGACTCTTACAATAAATGTAATGCGGCGTATGCGAAGGGCGGCCCGGAGATGGCGATCAGTATGCTGAACATGAACCTTGATCTGAACATCACGGATTTTGTTACCGTTGGTTTTGCTGGGTTGACGGATACCATCGATGCACTGGGCGGCGTATATATCGATGTGGACGATTCGGAGATCAGCCATCTGAATAACTACCAGCTCTGTATTGCAGAAGATCTGAAGCGTTCTTATACACCGGTTTCGTCTACGGGGTATCAGCTGTTGGATGGCCTGCAGGCTACCGGCTATTGTCGTATCCGTTATACTGCCGGAGACGATTTCAAACGTGCCGAGAGACAACGGGAAGTACTGTCCGCAGTGGCAGATCAGGCCAAGAAGGCTTCCCTGCCGCAGCTGACGGAAACGGCGAATGCGGTATTTGATAAAGTATATACCTCATTGGATCTGTCGGAGATCATAGAGATGCTGGGCAATGTGACGACTTATTATATTTCGGAGACGGCAGGTTTCCCCCAGGAGTCTAATCGTGCTACCGGAAGGATCGGTTCAAAGGGGTCTTGTGTTATCCCCGTCAGCCTGGAAGATAATGTAAGATGGCTGCACCAGTTCCTGTTCGATGACAGCAACTACGAGCCATCCGACGATGTTAAGCGGTGCAGTGAGAAGATCTATCAGGATACAAATGGATATATAGGCAAATAAGCAGAGCAAAGGGGCCGGTCTTATGAAGAATCGGCCCCTTTTGGCGTCAGGAATTGACGGCGGAGGATAAAGGCGTGGAAAAGACAGATATAATCATTCCTGTTTATAAGCCAGACAATACGTTTCTTACTTTGGTCGAGAAGCTGGAGCAGCAGAGTGTTCCGGTGAACCGTATCATTATCATGAATACGGAACAGAAATATTTCGACCGGTTGATCTACGGAACTTCATTCCAGAAGGATCATCACAGTGTATTTGTCAGGCATCTGTCCAAGAGAGAGTTCGATCACGGTAAAACGAGAAACCGCGGTGTACAGTATTCGGATGCACCGTATTTCATTATGATGACGCAGGATGCGGTTCCGGTTGACAGGTATTTGGTGGAAAGACTGCTTACACAGCTGCGCAGAGAAAAGGTGGCTGTGGCGTATGCTAGGCAGCTGGCGCCCGAGGGAAGCAGTGAGATAGAGAAATACACAAGGAATTTCAATTACCCGGAACAGTCGGCCATCAAGACACAGGCAGATCTGGGGAGATTGGGCCTTAAGACATTTTTCTGTTCCAATGTCTGTGCCGCCTACAATAGGCAGATATTCGATGAATTGGGCGGATTTGTGAAACATACAATATTTAATGAGGATATGATCTATGCCGCTAAAGCTGTAGAAGCAGGGTATGGCATAGCGTATACTGCGCAAGCCGGCGTATTCCATTCTCATAACTATACCAACATAGAGCAGTTCCACAGGAATTTCGACCTGGGTGTTTCCCAGGCAGAGCATCCGGAGGTCTTTGCGGCGTACCCGTCGGAATCCGAAGGGATCAGGTTCGTCAGACAGATGATCGGGCATCTTGGAGAAGTGGGGCTAAAGCGGCAGATCCCTCATGTGGTGGTACAGAGCGGATTTAAATATATGGGCTATCTATTGGGGAAGCATTACCGTAGCCTTCCCAGAGGGATGGTCGTCAGAATGTCAAACAGTAAAGAATATTGGTCATAAATGTTGTAACAGTTCAGCCTTTGGCTTCCCTGTTACGGAATCTGTCCATTCCAAGTGTCTACGTTCCACTCCGGTCGGCGCTTAGCAAACGTCCCCCCGGACGTTTAGCGCCCTTCAGCGAGGGGCAGATTCTTTTGGCCAAATTTACCTGTTCTCACGGACTTTGCAGTAAATGCAAAGTCCTGGGCTGAATAGTTACTAAATTTTACTATGAGCGGAAAAAGCGTTTCGGAACGGAGGAAGATATGTGCGGAATCGTAGGGTATATCGGAACAAAACAGGCAGCGCCGATCATACTGGACGGCTTGTCCAGGCTGGAGTATCGGGGCTATGACTCGGCGGGCATGGCGATCTATGACGGGGAGAAGATCAACATCACCAAATCGGTGGGCAGATTGAAGATCCTGGAGAACCTGACCCACGGCGGGGAGACGATGGCAGGGATCTGCGGCATCGGGCATACCAGATGGGCGACCCACGGTGTTCCTAGCAATGTGAACGCGCACCCTCATTTTAATGCGGACGGAACCATCACGGTAGTACATAACGGCATTATCGAGAACTATATCCAGCTTCGCCGGATGTTGACGGACAAGGGCTATCAGTTCCTGTCAGAGACGGACACGGAAGTGTTGGCGCACCTGCTTGACTATTATTACAAGGGCAATCCGATGGAGACCGTGACGAAGGTCCTGCACCGCGTGGAGGGATCCTATGCACTGGGCATCCTGTTTGCAGACTGCCCTGATCAGATCTTCGCGGCAAGGAAAGATTCCCCGCTGGTAGTGGGACAGAATCAGGACGGATGCTTTATCGCCTCCGATGTGCCTGCCATCTTAAAATATACGCGGAAGATTTATTATGTAGATAATCAGGAGATCGTGCGGCTGCGGGCGGATCATATGCATTTCTACACGGTGGACGAGGAGGAGATCCAGAAGGAGTCCGTGACCATCGACTGGGATGCCAACGCGGCGGAGAAAGCCGGGTATGAGCATTTCATGTTAAAAGAGATGTATGAGCAGCCCAAGACCGTGACGGATACCCTTTTACCGAGAATCAAGGATAATGATATCGTCATCGAAGAGTTGAATATGACGGACGATGAGCTTAGAGGGATCAGGAAGATCCATATCGTGGCCTGCGGGTCGGCGTACCATGCGGGGATGACGGGCAAGTATGTGATTGAAGGCCTGGCGCGGATCCCCGTGGAAGTGGATCTGGCTTCCGAATTCCGCTACCGCAACCCCATTCTGGAGGAAGGTGCCATGGTAGTAGTGATCAGCCAGTCCGGTGAGACGGCGGATACCCTGGCGGCGCTGCGGGAGGCAAAGGCCCGCGGTTTTCAGGTGCTGGGCATCGTCAATGTGGTAGGAAGCTCTATCGCCAGAGAAGCGGATAATGTGATGTACACCTGGGCAGGGCCGGAGATCGCGGTGGCGACCACCAAAGCTTACAGCGCGCAGCTGGTGGCGCTGTATCTGTTGGCCATGAAGCTGGGCAGGGTGCGGGGACAGATCAAGAACAAGGAGTTTGTCGCCATGCTGGGCGATTTGCGCTGCCTGCCGGATCAGATCGAACTGCTGTTGAACAATAAATTCAAGATACAGAAATTTTCCAACCGCTATATAGGCGCCAAGGATGTGTTCTTTATCGGGAGAGGCATCGACTATGCGATTTCTCTGGAAGGGTCTTTGAAATTAAAGGAAATCTCCTATATTCATTCCGAGGCCTATGCGGCCGGAGAGCTGAAGCACGGCACCATCTCCCTGATCGAGGAGGGGACGCTGGTGGCGGCGGTGTCCACCCAGCCGGATCTATATGCCAAGACCATCAGCAATATGGTGGAGGTGAAGGCCAGAGGCGCTTTCGTGCTGGCAGTTACCTGCGAAGAGAACAAGGAGATCGAGAAGGCGGCGGATTATGTGATCTACATTCCGGAGACCAACCCTTTCTTTGCCAATTCGCTGGCCATCATACCACTACAGCTGTTCGGATATTATGTGGCTGTGGGCAAAGGATGCGATGTAGATAAACCGCGGAACCTGGCCAAGTCGGTGACCGTCGAATAAAAAGCGATCCATGATATATCCTGTCTTTTGAAAAACACAATTTTTATAAAATTTTGTCACACTTTGAACACAATTGGAAGATATACTGACCTCATAACAAAGAAAAAGCACGGAGCTTTGAGCGGCAAGACCGTGAACAGTCATAAAGCGGGCGGTGATGTATCATCGGACCGGAGTCATAGAAAGAAAGGGGCAGGAACTATGTACGATAACAATTACAGTACCAAAAATTCAGGATCGCAGGATACGGGACTCAATCAGGGTATGCCACAGAACGAGGATACGGTGAAGAATCACAATATGACACAAGATCAGAGTACGACCCAGAATCAGACAGCGTACAGCCGGACAGCACAGAATCCAGGCGCCTCATCCGGGTATCAGAGCAGGTATGGCGGATACGGCAGCGGCAATTATTCCGGCAGCACTTATGGTGACGGCAGCTATGGGCATAACGAGGCGCAAAGTCCTTATGGCAGTCAGCAGACGGGATATTACAGAAGCGCCGGCAGCACGGGTAGTGCATCGAACAACGCTTCCAATGCGTCCTATGGCTCTGGCAGTTATCAGTATGGCAACACTTATCCGAACTATACGGCTATGGATCAGGGTAAGTATAAGGATAAGAAAAGGAAAGAGAAGAAGCCGCATCAGAACGGTTATCTGAAAAAAGCGGCGATCTGCTTGTCCCTGGGGCTTGTGTTCGGAGTGTTTGCAGGAGCCGGAATATTTGCAGTGCAGGCCGTGACCGGAATGGTGATCAGCAGGGATGAGACAGCGTTAACGGATAGCGACAAGGTCTTATTGGAAGAAGAAGCAGCGGCACAGAATGAGGAAACGGAAACTGCCAAAGCTGACAAGGAGAAGTCGGAGAGCGGTGTCCATGTGACGGACAGTATCAGTACCGTTGTCGCGGATGTGTCGGAAGTCGTCAAGGAAGTGATGCCGGCCATCGTGTCGATCAATAACCATTATACCGAGAAAATGTCCTATTTCGGACAGACTATGACGAGTGAAGCAGATGCCAGCGGCTCCGGTATCATCGTAGGGCAGAATGATACGGAATTGCTGATCGTATCGAATTATCATGTGGTCGCGGATTCGGATGAACTGACAGTGCAGTTCGTGGAAGGCAGTGAGGCGAAGGCTTCGATCAAAGGAACGGACCCTGATATGGATCTGGCAGTGATCGCAGTTCCGATCGGTGATGTCAGCGGTACGACACTGAAGGAGATCGCAGTGGCTACGCTGGGAGATTCAGATTCTCTGACGGTGGGTGAACCGGCTATCGCTATCGGTAATTCCCTTGGATACGGACAGTCGGTAACGACAGGCGTGATCAGTGCGTTGAACAGGAGTATCGAGCTTTCCGACGGAACGGACGGCACATTCATACAGACAGATGCAGCCATCAACCCGGGTAATTCCGGCGGCGCGCTTTTGAATATACGGGGTGAAGTGATAGGCATCAACTCCAATAAGATCGGCGGCAGCGCCGTGGAAGGCATGGGATATGCGATCCCCATTTCAGCGGCAAGCCCGATCATAGCGGAACTGATGTTGAAGGAGACCAAGAATAAGGTGGCGGAAGAGGAAAGAGGTTATCTGGGCATTTCCGGCATCAGTGTCACACAGGAAGTTTCCGAGGCGTACGGTATGCCGGAAGGCGTGTATATCTCACAGGTATACGAGAATACGGCAGCATCGGCAGCTGGACTCCGGAAAGGGGATATCATCGTGGAGTTTGATGGGGATAAGATCTCTTCCATGGATATTCTGCAGAAGGCGCTGGAGTTTTATGCCAAGGGAGACATAGTGGATGTTACCGTGATGACGCCCGGAATCGGCGGATATGAGAGCAGGACGGTGCAGCTGACGCTGGGGAATAAGGCGCAGTAATGCTTGTCGGTATCGCGGCGGCCAGGATGCCGGAGCGACAAGCAAGAAACGGCAGGCGCCAGGCGATCAAGAGATATGGAAACAGGGAGAGAGACAGCTGAAAGGTTGTCTTTCTCGTTTTTTGGCTTGTGGGGGAAGGGGTTTTATACTATGATAGAGATAAGTATGATATGAGGATCGAATCAATGATAAGAATATAGAATATAGACAGGAGCGATTATGAAAGACGACAGATTTGATGAGATGGATGAGAAGCGGGAATCAAAGTCATGGGATTTCCGGGAGCTGGAGGACGGCGAGGAGCAGAGGGAACATCTGCGGCAGAAGCGGAATGCAAGAAATGAGCGCAGTGAGGGAACTATGCCTGTGGACGAGACCGGTCAGGATAAAGTGCTGCCGGAGACTGGGCAGCAGGAGGAAGCTGAGGACAGGGAAGAACTTGTGGTGAGTGATCCCGGGGACAGGAGACAGGATGCGAAGAGCGAGGAGGATGACGGCCCCGGCAAAGATTATGAGGATGTCTGTTTCATCTGCCGCAGGCCGGAGAGCAAGGCGGGCAAGATGTTCCGGCTGCCGAATCATATATGCGTCTGTGATGACTGTATGCACAAGACCATGGACACGGTGAGCCAGTTTGACTATCAGGGGATGTTGAATAATCCGACGATGGCGGATCTTAATAACGGCAAAGGGTTCCCGAAGATCAGTTTCGTCAATCTGGCGGATCTGCAGGGAGACGGCGGTATTCCCAACAAGCAGAAACTCCGTAAAAAGAATAAAGATGCCAAGCCGGAGATCGACATTAAGAATATAATGCCCCCGCATAAGATCAAAGCCAAACTGGACGAATATGTGGTGGGACAGGAACACGCCAAGAAGGTCATGTCAGTGGCGGTCTATAACCACTATAAGCGGGTGGCTACGGGCACCATGGATGAGATTGAGATCGAGAAGTCCAATATGCTGATGATCGGGCCCACGGGATGTGGTAAGACATATCTGGTGAAGACACTGGCAAGACTTTTGGATGTGCCGCTGGCGATCACGGACGCCACTTCCCTGACGGAAGCCGGGTATATCGGCGACGATATCGAGAGCGTGGTCTCCAAGCTTCTGGCGGCAGCCGAGAATGACGTGGAGCGGGCGGAACAGGGCATCATCTTTATTGATGAGATCGATAAGATCGCCAAGAAGAAGAATACCAACTCCCGGGATGTGAGCGGGGAGTCCGTGCAGCAGGGAATGTTAAAGCTGCTGGAAGGGGCCGAGGTGGAAGTGCCGGTGGGCGCCAATTCCAAGAATGCCATGGTGCCGCTTGCCACGGTCAATACGAAGAACATCCTGTTTATCTGCGGCGGGGCTTTTCCGGATCTGGAAGAGATCATCAAGCAGCGGTTGAACAAGAAGACATCTATCGGGTATGGCGCGGAACTGCGGGATAAATATGACAAGGAGAAGAACATCCTAAATCGGGTTACGGTGGAAGATATCAAGAAGTTCGGCATGATCCCGGAATTTATCGGCCGTCTGCCGGTGATCTTCACGCTGGAGGGATTGGGCAAAGACATGCTGGTCAAGATCCTGGCGGAGCCGCGGAACGCAATTTTGAAGCAATATCAGAAACTGCTGGAACTGGATGAGGTGAAGCTGGAGTTCGAGCAGGGAGCACTGGAAGCTATCGCCAAGAAGGCTATGGAGAAAGATACCGGAGCCAGGGCGCTGCGGGCGATCATCGAAGAATTCATGCTGGATATCATGTATGAAGTGCCCAAGGACGACAATATCGGCCGGGTGACGATCACCCGAGAGTATATCGAGGGAACGGGAGGTCCGATCATCGATATCCGCAGTAATTCGCTGGAGCATCCGGATAGGTTGAATGTGATATAGTAAACGAAATTTTTAATGTCGTTTACTATAGAAGAGAAGTGACGATTTCGGGATAGTAAGAGGTTTAGCGCAATAACAGCATATTGTCAGGACATCCTTCACGGACATAGTATAGTAGGAAAGCTGATAAGAGAGAACAGACCGCCGGAGACGGCGGCTGTTGTTTTAGAAGATGACTTGTAAAGAAAAGATCTTATCAAACGACTATGCCGACCTGATCACGGACTATGTGGTGGCGGAAGAACTGTCGGGGACGCTGCCGATCGATTTTTGCTTTCATGGGATAGATGACGGCTATGGGGTGGTCAATGTCAATCGGAGCATGTTTCCGCCTATGTCGATCGGTTACTATGGGTATTCGGCGATTCCGGTGCTGTACGGACTGATGCAGACGGAGAGTGCAGTCTTTAATCCGGAGAATCTTGCACAGACGGGCAGCATCCGGGTGCAGAACCCGCCGCTGTCTCTGCAGGGAGCCGGGGTCGTATTGGGATTTATCGATACCGGTATCCGCTATGAACTGGATGTGTTCCGCAGGGAAGATGGCAGCAGCCGTATTGTGTCGCTCTGGGATCAGACGATACAGGACGGGGAGCCGCCGGAGGGGTTTCTGTATGGTACAGAGTATACCGGGGCGGACATTGACCGCGCGCTGCAGACAGAGGAGCCGAGACTGCTGGTTCCCTCTACGGATACCAACGGGCACGGCACGCAGATGGCTTCTGTTGCGGCGGGCAGTATCATGAATCAGGGACTGACTTTCCGCGGGGCGGCGCCCCAGGCAGATATCGCGGTGGTCAAGGTCAAGGATGCAAAGCAGTATCTGAGGGATTACTATCTGGTGGCGGACGGGGCAGCGGCTTACCAGGAAAATGATATCATGGAGGGTGTCAGGTATCTGGAGCGGATGGCGATCGCATTGCACCGGCCGGTGGTGATCGTGCTGGGGATTGGCACCAATCTGGGCAGCCATAACGGCACATCGCCTCTGGCCTCTTATCTGAACAGTGTGGCCAGGCGCAGAAGCCGGGCAGTGGTAGTCTGCGGCGGCAATGAGGGAGACAAGGAACACCATTATGAGCATACCGTACCTGATACGGTGGAGATTCGCGTGCCGGAAGATACGGCGGGATTCTGCATGGAACTGTGGGGGACACTGCCGGATATCTATGCCGTCAGGCTGCGATCTCCGGGCGGTGAGACTTCGCCGGAGATCGATTTCAGGAGCAGGGAAGACCGGGTGATCGATTTTATTTTCGAGAATACCGTGATCACGGTGAGCAATCTGATCGTGGAGCGGGATGCAGGAGAACAACTGGTGTTTTTCCGGTTTGAGGATCCTACGCCGGGCATCTGGAACTTGCAGGTTTATCCGATGGAGGGCCAAAAAGGCATGGGAACCTTTCATATCTGGCTGCCGATCACGGAGTTTATGGAGAAGAATGTGACATTCCTGGCACCCAGCCCGGATGTGACGCTGACGGAACCGGCCAATGCGGAGCGGATCATTACCATATCTGCTTACAACGGTATTTCGGGTAGTTGGTTTATGGAGTCCGGGCGGGGATTTACCAAGAGCGGGGTGATCAAACCGGATCTGGCGGCGCCCGGCGTACAGGTTCCCACGGCCATAGGGCCTGCGACGGGATCCAGTATGGCAGCAGCCCTGACGGCGGGCTGCGTGGCACAGTTCATGGAGTGGGCGGTGGTGGATGGTAATACACCGACAGTGGAGAGCAGGGGAATCAAGAGTTTTCTCATACGGGGAGCCGACCGATCGGTGGATGTGGTGTATCCGGATAACAGATGGGGGTTTGGCAAGCTGGATATCAACGGGACGTTCGAGACCCTGGCCAGGCTTTAGAGTGGGAGAGCTACATCAGATCGTGAGAACTGACAGAGAATGACTCTTATGAGAAGGAGAATGAAAGTGTAACAAGCAGTTTTCTGAGAAGCTGCTGTCGAAAAAGCATTAAGCTGTATGGATGTATGGACTAAGTCTGGTTTTCTGACTTAGTCTATTTTTTTACGGCAAGTATTGTATTAGTTCTTTTGCATAATTTATAAACAGTTAATTTGTTGCTATTATACATTGACTTTGATTAACCATATGCTATAATAAATTTATTAAATGAAATTTAATTTCAAATAATGAAATTAAAAAGGCAGTAATGAGTCTCAGGCAGAATAGCAGTTTGGAAAAAAGAAATCCTATATCTTATCTGCGGAGATCACAAAATGACTTCAAAATGCACCTTCGATAAGGGAAAGCGGGTGACTTTTGAAATAAGGGATCGAGAAGTTCCTATAGAAGAACCGAAGATTCCGGGAAACTACAATTCAAAAAAGGAGGACATGGTACATGAAAAGGAAACGGATTTTAGCGGGTTTGGTGACAGCTGCTTTAGTGATGACATCACTCTTGGGCTGTGGGGCAACAGATGAGACAAAGGGCGATGCAGTTGATGTGGCAGAAAGTAATGATAATGTGACGGAAAATGAGGAAGTTCAAGCAGAGGATAGCAGCAGCGGCGGAGCGAAGTATGAAGGCGTTGAAGTCACATGGTCTGTCAATGCGATCGGAGATGCACAGAAGGAGCAGTTTGACGAGTGGGCTGAAGGTTTGAAAGCAGAAGTGAAAGATCAAACAGGGATTACGTTGAATATTGAAATGGTGGCATGGGGAGATTATTTGAATAAGCATCTGGCTTCTATCGCTTCCGGGACGGGACCTGATATTATCCAGATGGGCTCCTGCTCTTATCCTGTAGTGATGGATGCGGATGGCCTGGTTCCACTGGATGATAAGATGGACATGTTCGGCGGAGAAGATGCATTCTACCCTTCAGCGATGTTCTACGGGAAATACAATGATCATATCTATGCGCTGCCGTGGGGTGGTGGTGCGAGAAATTATTACTATCGAAAGGATATCTTCGAGAAGTACGGATTAGAGGAACCGGGGATCGACTGGACTTGGGAAGATCTGAACCGGGATGTGGAGATCCTGACAGAGAAGATGGGCAGCCCGGCATTCCTTCCTTGTGGTACAACGCATGATGCTTCCTATGTCTTCTGGTTTACGCTGGAAGCTGAGGATGGAAAAATTTTAAGTGATGATTATTCTAAGACAGAATTTAACAATGATGCGGGATTGAAGGCGATTCGTCATTTTGCAGATCTGTATGAGAAAGGCTGTATTCCGGCGACGTTCGTAGAATATGGTATTGATGACTGCCAGGCAGCATTTGTAAACGGCGAGATCGCTCTCACGATAGGCAGTGACAGCTGGATGCCGGCACTCGAGCAGGCGGGGATCAATGATGTCTATGGCGTAGTACCGCCGCCAAAGGGTGAGAACGGTACTTTTACAAATTTGGTCATTCCTTCTTGTCTTGGGGTAACCAGTTATTCAAAGAATCAGGATGCGGCACTTGAAGTATTGTCGATCATTATGTCGAAAGACAATGTTTCCGAATACAACAGGCTGATCGGCTGGATGCCTTTTAAGAATGAGTGCCTGGAGGACGATCCTTATTTCACGGAAGATGAACACAGATCGATGTTCGTGTACAGTGTCGAGAATGGTCACACCTTCTTCCCACAGCATGCGCAGGTTTCTGCCATGAGAGATGCGACGACGAAGATGCTGCAGACGATCTATACGGAGCTTGTGACAAGCGGCAGTATAAGTGATGATTATATCAGAGAACAAATGGATGTATGTGCCACTGAGGTAAATGCGATGTTGAATGATTGATTGCATGTCTATGACAGATAAGTAAAAGAGTGAAAAGGGGACGAAACGGTATAACGTAATATACACGGCTGTGCTGTTTCGTCCTTTTTCATAAATGGAGCGTTAAAAAACGGTAATTCGTTTGTTGTGAGAGAAACATTCATGTTTAGAAGACAGGAGGAACAAATACTATGGAGAAAGATAATTTTACTTCATATCCAGTGATCGATGCAGTCGATCTGCGTGTTTTTGACAGCAGGCTTCCGGATTATGGCATATCCGGTTATCTTGATCTGCTTGGTTTCCGCCCGCAGGTCATTACTTTATTGGAAAATTCAATTGAGCAGCTTCACTCCAATGATGGGAAGATCAACAATGAACTGCTGCCGTACCTATGGTGTGCGGAACGTGGAATGCCGGGCGGTACGGTATGGTCAAAAAGGCAGTTATATGGCCTGGTGGAGGCGGCACATGAGCAGGGGATACAGTTCTATATGGGTTCCTTGTGTGTGCCGAACAAATTTCCGGAGTATGGCTCAAGGGCAGAATGGCTGTATCAACATGCGGATGTATTTGACATATTTGTCACCCTGAGAGACGGATCATCCTTGAAGGAGGTCAATGGGGAGATCAATCCGTTGCGGCGTCTTTCGGACGGACGTTTTTACGAGGATGTATTTATTGAAGACCTGATCCGTTATCTGAATGATTATCATATGGATGGCTTTTTTGCCGGTGACGGCTGGTGTGGACTTGCAGTGACGCTTGCAGAGGGAGACTTTCATGATGATATGATCGCGCAGTTTGAGGAGTGGAGCGGGATCATGGTAGAGGGAAGTTCCACGCCGGAGAAAGCAGCATTTATCTGGGATCGTCCCGAGAATCGGGCGCTGTGGATCAAGTTCTATGCTGCACGGTGGACAGGGTTTTATAAGAAAGTATATACGGCATTAAAGAAAGCCGGTAAGGAACTGGCATCGTTAGATCCTTGGGCCAGAGGGCCGGTAGATGCTCTTTATGATTATGGGATTGATTACCGGGAGATCGCTAAGGTAGGTTATAGCGGACTGTGCCTTCAGGCGAGGGAAGAAAACTGGGGAAGGAATAATGGTGATTGGATGTATTCCTGGGAGTCGGGAGAACGGATCAGTATTCCGGCGATCCGTGCGATGGCACCTGAATTGAAACTGTTTTGGGCAACTTGTATCTGCAATGCACCGGAGCACTGGATCGCAACGAAGGATGCACGTAATGTGCTGGAGCGTCAGAGTTTCAGCCTGCCTACATTGACTTACCTGGATAAGAACGGAGATTGGAAGAGGGCACTGGAAGGATTGTTGTTTATTTTTGGTACTGATTCGGATCGTGGCGATTGGGATTTCTTCCGTGCAAGATGGGATTTTGCATTTGAACTTCCAATCCGGAGAACATATGGTCCGGCACTGGTTTACAGCGAAAGGATCCATCGTGCGCATTTGGATCTGGGAGCAAGGTGGCAGTTGACGGCTTCGCCCATGAACCTTGTGATCTGCGGCCTTCCCATGCACAGTGCAGTCAATATAGAGGATATCGGTAATGCCGGCGCAGATGCTTATTTGTTGGTAGACCCGCTGGGGATCAGTGATGAGGAAGTTCTTGCACTTATGCGGAAACAGGAAGAAGGTGCCGGAGTGATCGTGATCGGGAAGACGGATAATCCGCTGTTGGAGAAAATGTTGGGAATCAGGAAAACGGATGTCCTGCAGGGGACTATGCTGCGTGATAATAGCAATGGAGCAGTGCTGATGGATCATTGTCCTGAACTTGACATTGCCGATACGAAGACAGACAGTGCGGAAAGCATGATCGACGTTGTATGCGGTGAGGAAGTGCGCACACTTTTCTCTGTAAATAGAGATAAGAAGGGCCCGGCGATCTATATACGGCGTATGCATGAATGGAAAAAGGATCAGAAGGCGGGGCGGTATTTTGAGGATCAACGGGAATTCATAGCAGGACAGCCGGATTCGGTGGATCGCAGAATCAGTGAACTTCTGTGCGAGATCTGCGGATTTGTAGTTCATTCCGATACGGGACAGCTTTTTGCCCATGAAGTGGAAGACGGAATTCATATCGGAGTAGAAAACTCGGCGACGTGTTTCTACTCAAAGATCACACTTGAATTTCCGGAAGAGGTAAAACGGTACAGCGATTATTCTCTGCAGCGGTATACACCGGCAGGTTACATTCATTTTGATCCAACACCGAAACATCTGAGTGTGACAGTTCCGCCGGATAATGCGATACAAATAAAAGTAGAATTGGAGGGGAATGGCAATGAATAAAAAGAATTATCCTTCTTATCAAGTGATAGACTCCGTGGATCTGAGGCCCTTTGATAACCGCAAGAAAGATTTTGGCGTGGGAGATTATGTGGAGACGCTGGGATTTGTCCCGCAGATCATAACATTACTGGAAAATTCCATAGAACAGATCCACTCCCACAACGGAGTCATAGATAACGAGAGAATTCCGTATTTATGGTGTGCGGAACGCGCGATGCCCGGAGGAAATGTCTGGTCCAAGAGAGATCTTTATGGGCTGGTAGAGTCAGTACATGCATACGGAAGCAAGTTTTTTATGGGAGCACTTGCTTGTCCGAATCAATTTGCGGAATATGATACGAGAGCAGAATGGCTGTATCAGCACAGTGATGTGTTCGACCTGTTTATACGGATGAAGGATGGAAGCAGCACGGCGGATACGAATGGACATATAAATCCCCTGCGGCGTCTCCCTGATGGCCGTTTCTATGAGGATGTGTTTATTGAAGAAACACTTCGCTACCTGGAAGACTATGATATGGACGGTTTCTATGGCGGAGACGGATGGGCAGGGCTGCTTGTACCGCTGACAGATGGGGATTTTCATCCGGATATGATCGCACAGTTTGAGGAATTTTCGGGTATTGAGGTTGAGGGAGCTACCACGGTACAGCAGGCGGAATTTATTTTGAACAGTAAGGAAAATCATCGCCGGTGGATTGAATTCTATGCGAATAGATGGAGTTCTTTCTATAAGAAGATCCATGAAGCATTCCACAGACAGGGAAAAGAATTCATGGTCATTGACCCCTGGGCAAGAGGACCAGTGGATGCACTTTACGATTTTGGATTTGATTATAAGCGGGTAGCGCCGTATCTGGATGGACTTTGTCTGGAAGCGAGAGAACAGAACTGGGGGCATCGTACCGGTGAGTGGCTGTATGTCTGGGAAACCGGAGAACGTGTCAATATACCATGTATTCGTGCACAGGCGCCGGATTTAAAGCTTTATTGGTCTGCCTGTATCTGTAATGCACCGGAACACTGGGTGGTGAGCAGAGATACTATCAATGTTATCGAGAGGGAAAGCCTTTCTCTGCCTACCTTATCCTATGTGAATGATAAAGGAGACTACTGCCGTGCACTGGAAGGCCTGCACCTGATCTTTGGTACGGACCTGACGAAAGAGGAGTGGAGATTTTTGGATCAACGCTGGGATCTTGCCTATAATCTTTCTTTGGACAAGGTATTTGGTCCGGCCATTGTATGGAGCGACGCGGTCGAACAATATCATCTGGATCGTATGGAGCGTTGGGAGATCACGGCGGCGGTACAACAGATGAATTATGCCGGAGCGCCTGTGCATACCGCAGTCAACAGCAGGAATCTGGCAGCGGCATCCTGCGATGCCTATCTGCTGGTGGATCCATTGGGAATCACGGATGAAGAGGTGGAGGCGCTTTTACAGAAGCAAAAAGAGGGCGCAGGCCTTATCGTTATGGGAAGAGTGGAGCATCCGAAATTATTGGAAGCGTTGGGGATCAGGCATGCGGATACGGGCAATGCAGCAGGGGTAGAATATAATGCAAAGGCGGCTGAAGGAATTGGCCTTATGAAAGAAGCGCCGTATCTTAAGGCGGATCATCGCGATGTGGGCGACTTTATTGCAGAGGATGCGGAAGTGATCTGTTCTTTAAAGACAAAGCTTGGTGATCGGGTGCTGCTGTCTTATAAGAAAGACGAAGGGAATGGTCCGGCCGCTTTTATACGCAGAAGGAACTGCTGGCCTGACACACCATGCCGGGGAAGATATTTCAAAGACTATGCACACTTTGTCTCTGAGTGTCCGGATGAAATGGATAAATTGATGAGTGATCTGATCGCAAAGGCATCTTCGGCGCCGTTTACGGTAGATAAAGGACAGCTATATCTGATAGGAACAGAGAATGGGTATACTCATATCGGCATGGGAAATATGGGCAATATCTTCTCGCAGATCACGACAGTCTGCTCGAAAGACAGGATAGTGCATTTTGACGATTATGATTTTAAGAGAAATATGTCCAGCGGTTATATTTTATATGATACACAGCCACACAGAATTCAGGTGAAGGTTCCGATGGACGGGGCGATCACACTGAAAATAAAATGCAGGGAGGATGGTATATTTGAAGAAAAGTAGAAAAACAAACCCGTATCTTTGGATCCTGCCGTCGTTTATCTGCATGTCGATCATACAGTTCTTTCCGGGTATACTGTCAATATTTATGAGCTTTACCAAACTGGATGTCTCCTATGTGAGACGTCCGTTTGAAGCTCCGTTTGCAGGACTTGGAAATTACAGCAGGATCTTGCAGCCGGGAACATCCCTGGGCAATAGTTTTCTGACCTCTTTAATGATAACGATCGGTTTTACATTGGCATCCACCATCCTGGGATATTTGATCGGCCTTCTGGAAGCTATGCTGTTGAATCAGCCATTTAAGGGGAGAGCAGTGGTACGTGCGGTATTTCTGATTCCGTGGATCGTGCCGACGATCGTAAGCGCATTTTGCTGGAGGATGATCTTTTTACGGGATTTTGGTATTTTGAACAAGCTTCTGCTCTCGCTGCATATTATTGATGAACCAATCTTCTGGATGATAGGGAGCAATGCCTTTTTGGTGATCGTAGTTGCCCGTGTCTGGGCGTCCTGCCCATTTATCATGATCTCTATTCTGGCTGCGCTTCAGACGATTCCGACAGAACAGTATGAAGCCGCCAAAGTGGATGGGGCAAGCGCATGGCAGCAGTTTCGTTACATTACAATGCCCGGCATCAGTGCGGTATCTAAGGTGGTCATTTTGCTTCAATTTATCTGGGGGAGCGGAGAATTTACAATACCATATGCGATTTTCAATCAGACACCTCCGAAGGAGGCTAATTTGATCTCTGTATTGGTATATTCCAACACCTTTTCCACATGGGATTTCGGTGGCGGTGCCGCAGTTTCAACGATCGTGCTTAGCATCATGTTAGTTTTGTCTGTATTCTACATGCGTGCTGCAATGCGGCCAAGTACAGACGACTGACACGGATCATGCGATAGAAGGGAGGAATTTTATATTGAAATCAAAAAGAGAAGCTGTGCAGATGAAAACACTGAAAAAGATTTTGTTTGCATTGGCGATCGGTATTCTGCTGATATGGGCTTTGTTTCCAATCTTTGTGATGATCACGATATCATTTAAGAACAAATTTGAGATCATGGGCACGAAAACGCCGATATGGCCGGAAAATCCTATCATTACAAACTATATCAAGATGTGGAAGACGGTACCGTTACTCCATTATCTGAAAAACAGTATGATCGTATGCTTTGCTACGGTAGGTCTGTCACTGCTTATTTCCGTACCGGCTTCTTATGCTATGAGCAGATTCCATTTTCGCGGGAAGGATACGTATTCGGTTATGGTGTTGGCTACGCAGCTATTTCCGGGGATCATCATGTTACTGCCGATCTTTATCATGTATTCTAATTTTACCGCTTTAACGGGGATTCCCATGGTCAAGACGCTTCACGGGCTGGTGATCGCTTTTGCCACATTTGGAGTTCCGTATTCCGTATGGATGCTGAAAAGTTATTTTGACAGTATTCCAAATGAGCTGGAACAGGCGGCGATGATCGACGGGTGTACACGTGCAAAAGCCATGATGAAGGTGGTGATGCCTCTGGTCCTTCCGGGGATTATAGCAACAGCTATTTATGTTTTTCTGCTGGCGTGGAACAACATCATGTTCACGGGTATTTTGGCGGACCAGAGTACACGGACGTTTGCAAATGGCCTTCAGGAATTTTCGTCGGAGAACGGTACGGAATATGGACAGCTGATGGCGGCTTGTTCGGTTACGACGATTCCGCTTCTGATCATATTCCTGATGTTCCAGAAACAATTCGTCGGAGGAATGACAGGTGGCGCTGTCAAGAGCTGAATTTTATGACCGGGACGCACGGCTGCAGCGTGAATGTGATTCCGGATGGAATGATACCGGTCATTTTAAGTCCCGGGAAATAGGTATTGGTGGCAGAAGAAGGTAGAGGCTTTGAAAGGAGGAAGGTGATTATGAATATTGTATTAGCAGAACCGTTGGGCGTGGATCAGAAACTGATCGAGGAATTTAAGCAGAAAATAACGGCAGCAGGACATGCCCTGACGGTGTATGACACTTGTCCGGCAGACCAGGAGGATCTTAGCAAACGTGTGAGAGATGCAGATGCAGTGCTGATCGCAAATTATCCCTTTGGTAAAGAAGCGATTCTGGCAGCCGAGAATCTGCGTTACATAGATATTGCGTTTACAGGGGTCGATCATGTTGCAGTGGATGTTTGCAGGGATAAGGGCATCAATGTTTCAAATGCTTCCGGGTATTCAGATATTGCGGTTGCGGAACTGGCATTTGCCATGATGCTGTCTCTTTCCAGAAATGTTCTGCAGTGTGATGCAGTCACACGCCGGAGCGGAACCAAGAATGGACTGATCGGGACCGAACTGTACGGAAAAACATTAGGAGTAGTCGGTGCCGGCAAGATCGGAAGTACCGTTATGAGGATCGGACAGGCATTTGGATGCAGGGTGATTGCTTATAACCGTACCATCAAGCCGGAACTGGAAACGACAGGGGTAACATTTGTCACGCTGGAAGAACTGATGGCAAAGAGTGATTATGTCACATTGCACGTGCCAGTAAACGATTCGACGAAAGGTATGATCAATGCTAAGGTGCTTGGTCTTATGAAACAAAATGCTTTTCTGATCAACACCGCCAGAGGCCCGATCGTTGATTCGGAAGCTTTGGCAAAGGCCTTGAATACCGGTAGAATCGCGGGTGCAGGCATTGATGTTTTTGAAATGGAGCCGCCGATTCCGGCAGATCATCCGCTTCTGAGGGCAAAGAACACACTTCTGACGCCTCACGTTGCATTTGCGACAAAAGAGGCTTTGGAGCGCAGAGCAGGCATTGTGTTTGACAATATGTTTGCATGGCTGGGCAATGAGATAAAAAATAAAATCTGTTAGGTTCTTAACAGAATGGATCGGAGGAGAACGGTATGTTTAGTTTACCAGAAAAAATGAAGGCGATAGTAGCGTATGCACCGGGAGATTACAGGTTCGAGATGATCGATACGCCCCGGGCAGGAGAAGGAGAGATGATTCTTAAGGTGGAAGCCTGCGGTATCTGCGCAGGTGATGTCAAGGCTTTTGGCGGAGCAGCCAGTTTTTGGGGCCTGGACGGACAGCCTAAATATATTAAGGCACCAATGGTCCCGGGACACGAGTTTGTCGGAACCGTTGTGGAAATTGGGGCGAATGTAAAAGGAAATTGGAAACTGGGTGACAGGATCTGTCCGGAACAGATCGTACCCTGTGGAGACTGTATGTTCTGTAAGACGGGCAGATATTGGATGTGTGAAAAGCATGATCTGTTTGGATTCCAGAATAATGTCAATGGCGGCATGGCGGAATATGTTCGCTTGACCAAAGAAGCGATCCCCTATCTGGTACCATCTGATATGCCGCTGGAAAAGGCGGCGCTGATCGAGCCGTATGCCTGTGCGTTCCACTGTGTGCAGCGGGCGCAGGTAACGCCGGTGGATTTTGTTGTATTGTCGGGGGCCGGTACTTTGGGACTCGGTATGGTAGGCGCTTTAAGGCAGGCGAATCCGAAATGTCTTGTAGTGCTTGACTTAAATGAGGCCAGACTGGAAAAGGCGAAAGCGTTTGGCGCAGACATTGTCATGAATCCGTCAAAGGAAGATGTTGTGTCAAGAATAAAGGAAATGACCGGAGGATATGGATGTGATATCTATATTGAAGCCAGCGGCCACCCGGCCAGCGTACAACAGGGGCTGGACTGCATCAGAAAGATGGGAAGGTTTGTGGAATTTTCCGTGTTTGGATCTCCGGTGACAGTGGACTGGAGCATTATCTCAGACCGTAAGGAGCTTGATCTTCTCGGCGTTCATTTAAGCCCGTATTGTTATGATACCGTGATTGAGTGGATTGGGAATGGAAAGCTGCCGGCGGATGGTGTGGTCACCCATGCTTTTCCGCTGGAGAAATGGGCGGAAGGGTTTGAGATCGCAAAGACCGGAAAAGACGGCGCTATGAAGGTTATTTTGCTGCCGGATAAGAATGTGTGAGGAGGTGCGTGTTTGATGCAGAGGATATTGAACGATCCGGATAATATTGTGGATGAGATGCTGGAAGGCTTTCTTAAGGCTCATACTGATCTTGTAGAGAAGACGGAGCATTCCAGAGTTGTAAAGGCAAAGGGAATCAAGACAGATAAAGTTGGCGTTGTCACGGGCGGGGGTTCCGGCCATAAACCTGCTTTTATCGGATATCTTGGAGAAAATATGTGTGATGCGGTGGCAGTAGGCGAGATCTTCTCTTCGCCGACAGCGGATGCCTTCCTTCAGGCGTTTAAGGCTGCAGACCAGGGACAGGGGGTCGCTTGTCTTTACGGTAACTATTCCGGTGACAATATGAATGTTAAGATGGCGGCCAAGATGGCTGCAAAGCAGGGAATTACGGTAAAAACGGTCGTAGCAAACGATGATGTCGCTTCAGCACCGAAAGAGCAGCGGGAGAAAAGAAGAGGTGTAGCAGGGGAGATCCTGATGTGGAAAGCAGGGGGTGCAAGAGCCGCCCTGGGAGGAACATTGGATGAGGTCATAGAATCTGCACAGAAGGCGATCGATCATACCAGAAGTGTTGGAATCGGTTTATCATCCTGTACACTGCCGGCGGTCGGACATCCTAATTTTGAGATCAAAGACGGAACAATGGAAGTTGGGATCGGACATCACGGGGAGCCGGGGATCGCAGTCTGTCCTCTGGAAACTGCCGCAGAGATGGCAGGGAGAATGGTGGATGTCATAGTGCCGGACTATCCATTTACTGCCGGCGATGAGATCGTGGCATTAGTGTCGGGGCTTGGGGCAACTCCCATGATGGAATTATATGTCGTGTACAATGAAGTGGAAAAGCTTCTGCAGGAAAAAGGCATAAAGATCTATAAGGCATACGTGGGGAATTATTTTACATCTCTGGAGATGATGGGAGTGACACTTTCCATTATGAAGTTGGATGATGAACTCAAGGAACTGATCGACATGCCGGTAAATACGATGGGACTCAAACAGATATGACCGGAGAAGGAGAAGAGAAAAGTGGCTGGTTTTCAAAATTCTAAAGGAAAATCCGTATTATTGAAGATGGTAAAGGGGATACAGGAAAATAAAGCATATCTCGGAGAAATCGATGGACTCATCGGGGACGGCGATCATGGTATGAATATGAATAAAGGATTTACTTTGTTCGAGAAGCGGTATGCTGATAAGGATCTTGGTTTTACGGAAGGACTATATGAACTTGGCAGCATTCTGTTTACCGAGATCGGAGGTTCCATGGGACCGATCTACGGGACTGTCTTTATGGATACTGCGTCAGCAGGAGAAAATCTGGAAGAGATCACGGTAAAGGATCTGGCAGATATGCTGGCTGCCGGGCTGGATGGACTAGAGGAGATCGTGGAAGCGAGGGTTGGGGATAAGACGCTTATGGATACGATCAGTCCGGCAGTAGACAGCCTGCTGGAATCGGCTGAATCAGGAAGAGGATTTGACGAAGCATTGCCGCGGATGAAAGAGGCTGCAAGGAAGGGGCGTGATTCCACGAAAGATATGGTGGCCAAATTCGGGAGAGCCAGCCGCCTGGGAGAACGTTCAAGAGGAGCGCTGGATGCGGCAGCGGTCTCCTGCTGTATTATACTGGAGAATATGGCGGATGGTATTTTAGAGATGCTTTTGCCATGAGGCCGGTGAACAGAAGAGGAACCAGGAGTTTGTGACGCTTCGGAATGGAGGAAATTATGCGGATAGCGATCGGATGTGACGAAGCTGCCTATCATCTGAAAATGATACTCAAAGAGCATCTGGTGATGCATGGATATGAGGTAGATGATTATGGGGCAGATCAGGAGGAAACAGTATTGTATCCCGATGTGGCATATAAAGTGGCGGATCAGGTGGCAGCAGGAGAGTATGAGAGGGCGATCCTGTTGTGCGGGACGGGAATCGGTATGAGTATATGTGCAAACAAGGTCCCGGGCATCAGAGCTGCGGTATGCCATGACCCTTATTCGGCAGAACGGGCAAGAAAGAGCAACGACGTACAGATCATATGCATGGGAGAACGTGTTATTGGGGCGGAACTCGCCAAATTATTGGTAGATATCTGGCTTGACTGTAATTTTGCAGGCGGAGGTTCGGCTCCCAAAGTAAAGCGTATATCGGAGTTGGAGCGGGAACATATCAGAGCATTCCGGGAACAGGTATGATAAGGTGATATGGTATATAGTGGGCAGGCACTCTGCAGACAGCAGAGTGCCGCTTTGTGATAAGAGGAGAACTGGAAAAAACTGGAAGAAAAGGCTGAGCAGCCGGAGAATAAACGAAAAAAATAAAATATAAAGTTGTTGAGTTTGAGAAAACATGATAAAGTAAACATAATAGTTTCTATAGCAGAAACAACTGATGATCAGGACTGTACACCTGCTGCGTGTCCATGTCCGTGAGAGGTGGCTCTATTGGCAAATATTAAACAGGCAAATAAACTGACAGAGGCAAATCAGTCTTCCGAGAAATTACTTACGCTGATCGAAGCGCTTTCCATGCAGCAGGATTCTGTAAAACTGCAGGAGATTGCGGCACTGGTATCCATGAACGCGAGCACCACGCTGCGGTTTCTGGCAGCTTTGGAGAAAAAGGGCTTTGCAGTGCAGGACGACACGGGAAGATATTCGCTGACATATAAGTTCTGCGAGATCGCAGACAATATAAAGATACATACCGACATCCGCAATATCTGTTTGCCGTATATGAAAAACATATCGCAGAATCTGGGGGAGACCGTCAACCTGTCCATAGAGGAGAATATGGCCGTAGTGTATCTTGAAGTAGTCCAGTGCGCATGGAGGGCCTTGAGCATCACGCAGCGGATCGGTAAAGTTGCACCGCTGCACTGTACAGGCGTGGGCAAGCTGTTTATGCTGGGACATACAAGAGAGCAGCTGGAGAATTTATACGAGGAGAAGGGGTTTGCCAAATATACGGAAAATACGATCGTAACATTGGAGCAAATGCTGGAGCAGCTTGACAGGATTCGGGAATGCGGGTATGCCATCGACAATGAAGAGTGTGAGATGGGGATACGCTGTATCGCTGTCCCGATCAGGGACTATACCGGTAAGATGGTGGCCGGATTAAGTGTCAGCGGGCCTACCTCAAGGATGACATCCGAAAGCATCCGGGAAAAGATCCCTTATCTCTTTGAAGTGGTCGGTGAGATATCGAAGCGGCTGGGCAAGAAAGGGTAAGTATAAGATCGTACTATAATCATAAATCAGGAAAATGACAGGTTTATACCGTTTTCCTGATTTTGTTATGTTTTTGGAAAGAATGGCAAAGCGCTTTGGAATGGAGGAACAGATGAAAGACGGAAAAACGGGAAAACTACTTCACATGCATCATCGACAGGGAGGCCATGCGCAGAGCATAGACCTGACGGAAGGGGCTATCGTAAAGAAGATCATACAGTTTGCGATACCGCTTTTTCTCGGGCAGCTGCTGCAGCAGTTTTACAATATGGCGGATGCCTGGGTCGTGGGCAACTTTGCGGACAATAATAATTTCGCGGCGGTCAGCTCCGGAGGCAGCCTGACGTTTCTGATCATCGGATTCTTTAATGGCATCGCAGTGGGCGGCGGGGTCATCATTTCGCGTTATTATGGGGCGAAGGATTATAAAAGCGTGCAGAAGGCGATTCATTCCAACTTTCTGTTCGGTGTGATATCATCCGTGCTGGCCACGGTGGTGGGCCTGCTCTTTATACCGACGCTGCTTACGTGGATGAAAACGCCGGCGGAGGTGATGCCCCATTCGCTGCTGTATTTCCGTATTTATTTTGCGGGTGTGTCGACGGTGATTCTTTACAACATCTGTATGTCCATCATGCAGGCACTGGGAGACAGTCTGCATCCGCTGTATTATCTGATCTTCTCCTCGCTGGTGAATGTGGCGCTGGATCTGCTTTTCGTGGCGGGATTCCACTGGGGAGCGGGCGGCGCGGCGGTGGCTACGGTGATCGCTCAGGGGTTGAGTGTGGTGTTGTGTCTGGTAAGGATGTGCCGGGAGGAGGACGAGACCGTGCGTCTGGATCTGAAGAGGCTGTTTGG
>CAMWLJ010000047.1 GCA_947175055.1 uncultured Lachnospiraceae bacterium
AGCATCTGCCTTACAAGCAGAGGGTCATAGGTTCGAGCCCTATAGGTCCCACGAAGCTGGTATGGCGGAATAGGCAGACGCAACAGACTTAAAATCTGTCGAACAATAGTTCGTGCCGGTTCAAGTCCGGCTACCAGCAGTGTATATTAAGGAATCCACGATTTTAGCCAAGTGCTGAGGTGGATTCCTTTTTTAACTTGCCTGTAAAGAGATATCGCGGTTTCAGGCATCCAGCCTCTCGCCGAGGGCGACTTGGAATGGGCTGGATGTGTTACAGTTTGCGGCCGGTTAGGCCGTGAATTGTAACCACGGGTGACGGATGTCTGGCGGTAGTAATGTTTGTGCTTGCCGATACATTTGTAGAGGTATATAATAGTAACGAAACAGAGTGCCCAGGGTATTATAGAAATGGAGTAAAGTATGGACAATAAAATGCAGAAAAAAGATTTTTCGAGTCTAGGATTCAGAATGCTGATCGGAGCGGTGTTGATCACGGCAATCCAGTTGCTTAGCCAGAATGTGGTCTTTGGGATAAGACCGGAATGGCTGGATAATATGAACATTGTGTTGGCGGTGACCATGATACCACTTTTTGTGCTTGGCTATCCGATCGCCTTCCGGATCATGAGGAAGAAAGATGCGAGAACGATCGAGAAACACGAGATGAGAACGGGGCAGTTTATATTGGCTTTTATGATGGCCTACGGACTGATGATCATGGGAAATATCATCGGCCTGGTGCTGACGACAGTGATCGGTCTGATCAAGGGAGAGCCGGTCAATAATGCGCTGTTGTCGGTCATTTCAGATGGCAACATCTGGATCTCTGCGATCTATACGGTGATCTTAGCGCCGGTGTTTGAGGAGATTCTTTTTCGGAAGTTGATCTGTGACAGGGTGGTACAGTATGGACAGCGTACGGCGATACTTATTTCGGGATTGTTATTTGGTCTGTTCCACATGAATTTCAACCAGTTTTTCTATGCGGCTTTTCTGGGCGGGTTCTTTGCCTTTATCTATATCAGGACCGGCAATCTGAAATACACGATCGCGTTACATATGATCGTGAATTTCTTAGGCAGCGTTGTGGGTGGGCTGCTTCTGCAGAATGTGGATATGATGAGCCTGCCAGGGATGATGATCTATGCGGCCTATTCGATGTGCGTATATGCCATTGGCATTACGGGGGTGGTCTTTTTCTTTATCAACCGGTCGAAAATGAAAGCGCCGGAAGGGGATGATATGGTCGGTAAGGGAAACTGGTTCAGGACCGCAGTTCTCAATCCAGGTATGGCGCTGTACTGTATAGCGATGCTTGTTGTGATGATCGTGCAGGCCGTTGTGAAATGAACCTATAGGAGGCTGAATTGCCATTGTATACGGTGCCTTGCACGTCGCTGCAGGGCAGCCGCCTGATAAAGCTTTCAGGCAGCATCCAGTCTCTTGCCAAAGGCGATCTGGAATGAGATGAATGTGTTATGGAAAAGAGTTTCAGGAAAATTGTGAGAAGCTATTGACATTTGCCCAAGAATTTATTACAATAATTACTGTTGTATGGATGTGCGCTTAGCTCAGCTGGATAGAGCGTTTGGCTACGGACCAAAAGGTCGGGGGTTCGAATCCTCTAGCGCACGGTTTCTTGTGCGGTTGTGCACGTTGGTTTTTTGAGAGGCGGAAATGCTGTTGACGAGCATTTCCGCTTTTTTCTATCTCGTTTTTTATGCCGTTCCGAAGCGCTTTGGGCTGAGGATGTGAGCAGAATTTAGGAGTTTTCCGAAGGAATACTCCAATTTTGCTCTGTGATCAAGAGAATTTGTGACGCTTCGGAATGGAGAGAAAGGAGAAAATATGGTATGTTTTACGCTGGGAAATTTTATCTGTAAAAAAGAGTTGACAAACAACATATACTGTATATAATAAAATATATATAGTATATACTATATAAACATCGCGGTAGATTGTGACGACAGGATGCCGTGAGGAGGTTAACCGATGAAGATTATCATATCAAACCAGTCGGAGCTGCCGATCTACGCTCAGATCAAGGAGCAGTTGAAGGAGCAGATTCTTAACGGGCAGATTCCGGAGGGAAGTACGCTGCCGTCCATCAGGCAGCTGGCAAAGGAAGTGGGAGTCAGTGTGATCACGACCACCAGGGCCTACAGTGACCTGGAGGCGGAAGGCTTTATTGCAACCATGCAGGGCCGGGGCAGTGTGGTCTTATCCAAGGACAATAATCTGTTAAAGGAGCAATATCTTCTACGGATAGAAGAAGGGTTGACGACAGCCATAGAGACGGCGCGTGTGATGGGACTGCCGGATCAGGAGCTTACGGAGATCTTTCACAATCTGCTTAAGACGGTGGAGCAGAAGCCCTCCTGAGGAATCTTGTAAAGCAGTCTATCCGTACAATGGCTAAGGTGGAGGAGAGTTGGGATCAAAGGCCCCGCTGCAAGCAGCCACTTGGCTCGTTGCTCGCGGGAATGAGGCATGGCGCCAGCGTGCACCCTGGTGCCGATACCGGCCGTAAGAAGGACAGGTGTATAGAAAAGAGGAATGGTATGGAATTACTGGAAGTACGTAATCTTTCAAAATATTATAAAACATTTCGTCTCGAGAATATCAGTTTCATGTTGCCTAAAGGCTATATCATGGGTTATGTGGGGCAGAATGGTGCAGGGAAGAGCACGACGCTGAATCTGATCACGAATATCTGCAAGAGCAGCAGCGGGGAGATTTATGTGGATGGCAGATCCTGCAATGACGATGAGAGTAGTTATAAGGAGACTATCGGTTATATAGGAGATGAATTTTATTTTCCGGATAATTTTAAGGTCAGACATATCCGCAGCGTTTTGAATAACTTTTATAAGAGTTTTTCCACGGAAAAATTTGATGAGCTGGTGACACGGTGGAAGTTAGACAGGAAACTGGAGGTAAAGGACTTTTCTCAGGGTATGAAGGTGAAACTTATGTTTGCTTCCGTACTTGCCAGAGAGACGAAGCTGCTGGTGTTAGATGAAGCGACCAATGGGCTGGATCCGGTGATACGGGCAGAGGTTTTGAAGATATTGCAGGAGTATATCGCGGATGGAGAGCGCAGCGTGATCTTTTCGACCCACATCCTGAGTGATCTGGAGCAGATCGCGGACTACATCTTCTTTATCCACGAGGGAAAGATGGTGCTCTACGATGCGAAGGATGAACTGATGGAGAACCATCTGCTGGTGAAGGGGGAGCGGCGGGCTATCTTTCCGGAACTGCAGAAGGCGTTGATCGGAATCACGGATAATGCGTACGGTTTTGAGGCTATTCTGCCCGGTGACAGAGCCGATCTTCTGACCAACGATTTCCATTTTGAGAAACCGACGATCGATCAGATCGTGATCCATTATATCAAAGACAGAGAAGCGTAAAGCGCTTCGGAATGGAGGAAGAAGGATGAAGGCTTTCTATTTTGCAAAGATAGATTACATCAAGGCGAGGACACAGCTTTATGTGCTTCTGGTCATAACGGCTGTGGTGGTGGTGATCATGCAGATGAGTAAAGATATGACCGGACAGGCAGGTTTTATGTACGGGGTATTTCTGGCGATCGTGTTCTCCACCACACCGTTTGGGAACTGTACCAGAAAGGATGTAGGTTTTCAACAGCTGCTGCCGGCAACGACGTTGCAGAGAGTGATGGGCAGATTTGTCTATGGTCTTTCTATGCTGTTTATCGGAATTGGAATCGGGCTGGTCGCTGCAGCAGGGTATAGTATGCTGACCGGGCAGAGAGAGACGATACCGTTGCCCTTATGTCTGATCATTTTTGCGGTCGGATTGATCCTTATAACGGTACAGTATATTTTCTTTTATCTGGTCGGTGAGAGCAAAGGGGCGCAGTTCTTAAGTCTGGTCAGGATGGTTCCGGGTATGTGCTTTTTCTTCGGATCTATTAAGCTGACGGGTGAGATTCAGAAGGATCCGTCCGGGGCAGCAAAGATCATCGAGATGATCGGCGGTAATCTTGACAGCATCGGATGGGGCAGCGTAGCCCTGGCAGTGCTGGTGATGGCGGGAGGTATCCTGGTGTGCACCAGAGCAACGATGAAGAAGGACTATTAGGGCCGGTTGTGGTACGGGCTGGCGGGCGACAAGGATACGTATATGATACCGCAACAGATGTGCGTCGGCTCCGGGTCAGAAGAGACAGGAAAGTTTTCTGGAAGTGAAACTTTTCCTGTCTCTTATTCGTATTGTAGATAGAGCAGTTACTTTATATACGAAGTGCCGGGGATGAGCCGGGACTATGAGATGAGACTGCGATGATAATGCGGCAGATTTTTGGTGTATAATAGAATAGATCACAGACTATAGAACACAAGGGATTATGACAAAATGGAGCAGGAGTTTGCGAGAGAACAGAGGTGGAATAATCTGGCAGCGGAATATCAGGCGATGTTGTACCGGGTTGCTTTCGCCAATATGCATAACCGGGCGGATGCCGAGGATGTGGTGCAGGAGGCTTTTCTGCGTTACATGAAGGACGAGAAGCCGATCGTGAGCAGGGAGCACGAGAAAGCATGGCTGATTCGGACAACGATCCACATCTGCATGGACATACTGAAGAGCAGCTGGCATCGCAGGACGGTACCGCTTACGGATTCATTGGCGCAGTCTAAGGAGGTCTATCTGCCGTATCAGCTTAAGGACGATAAGGCACTGGAGGCGGTGCTTAAGCTGCCGGTGCATTACCGGAATCCGCTCTATCTATTCTATTATGAAGATTACTCCATACAGGAAATCGCAGGAGTCTTGAATGAAAAGGAAGGAACCATTAAGACAAGACTGAGACGCGGCAGAGAAGAAGTCAAGAAAATTCTTACGGAAAGGAGTCTGGGGGATTTATGAGTATTCAGGAGATCGGGAGAAGCGGTAAGAGCGGCAAGGAGCAGATCCATGAGTATCCGGGGCGGAAAAGGAAAGCGCACTCGGAGCAGTTTCGGGAGAGCCTGATGCAGAATCTGAAATACAAGGGGCAGACACAGGAACGGGACGGCGGAGAGAAAGCCGGCAAGGAGGCGCAGGCCATCGCGGCTGACGGCTGGGATAAGAATGGGATCGAAGCGCTCAGGGCCGGACAGGACTGCGTGGAGATGACAGGGGCGTATAAGATTGAGGACACGGCCAGAGCCGGCCGGCTGAGTGCACCTGGCATACGGGTCAATACCGCGGCACGGCGGGAAGCGGTACAGGCTGCGGAGGTGAGGCATATGAGCTATGAGGAAAGCGATAATATCGAGATTGCCGTGACAGAGGGCTATACGTTGAAAGGAAAGCTGGAAGGCAGTCATGTTTACGTGGAAGCGAAATATGATGACGGCAGGATGGAGGCTTATCAGGTGGAGACCGGAAGGGTTCCGGCAAAGACACAGCAAAGGATCGAGCAGTTTGCGGTAGAGACGGCCACGCAGATCAGGATGCCTTTGCGTGACAAAAGCGCATGTTCCCCTGGCGATTGAGGGTAATGTAGGGGTATGGATATTTGAAAATAAAAGAAGGAGAGGAGGGAGTAACTATTAGGCCAGGGACTTTTCGATGACTATAGAGTCCGTGAGAAAGGGAAGGAAGCGGCAGGAAGCACGAAGTCAAAGGGCTGAATAGTTACAGGAAAAAGAGATGATAGGAAACAGCAGATACGGAGGATTTCAACCGATCAACAGAAACATGGATTATGCGGCGCAGGAACTTAAGAAGTATAGTGAGACCGCAGCCAGACGCAGTAAGATGGGGCTGGAAGGAGACGGTGCGCCGCCGGAGTCCTTTGCAGCACTGCTTAAGAGGGCAGATGAGTTCAGGGAATCCGGAGAGTCCTGTGGAGCGACGGATTCAATAGGGATCATATTGCGGCAGATGGACGAACCGCAGGCAGGTGAAAAGGTGACTAAGACTGTCTTTCACAATGGTGTCTGTGTGGTGGTGGAGAAAGACTATCTGCGGGGAAACAGCATTACGGTGGGCGGCAGCTCGAATCCCAACTGGATCCATGTCAACACTTCGGTGGGAACGGTGCATATTGATCTGAATGATATTGACAGTCTGATGAAATGTCTGGATATGTTCTCACCTGAGGACCTTAATCTGATCCTGCGCAAGATCACCGAGGCAAGACAGTGTAAGGATGCGATACAGGAGATCGATCAGCTGCGGAATACAGAGATTAGGAGTGCGGAGGATAAGGAGGAGCAGGAGAAAGAATAGTAGGAGAAAGAATAGTAGGAGAAAGAATAGTAGTTGTTGGTCGGAAGTGTTTGTGATAAACTGGTGATTAAAATTATAAGTAAAGGAAACGACCGGCCATGCAGAAGAAAATAGCAGTGATCAATGATATATCAGGATTCGGAAGATGTTCCGTTACAGTGACGCTTCCGATCCTTTCTTATCTGGGAGTGCAGTGCTGCCCGGTGCCGACGGCAATCCTGTCCAATCATATGGGTTTTCCGAACTATTATATCGATGATTATACGGATCGGATGAGGGTTTATATCGAGAACTGGGGGAAGCTGGGGCTGCGTTTTGAGGGGATCATGACGGGGTTCTTGGGATCGGCAGAGCAGATTGACATCGTGAAGGGATTTATCCGTGATTTTTCCAAGGAGGATACTCTGGTGATCGTGGATCCGGTGATGGGGGATCACGGGAAGATCTATGCCACCTACACGGAAGAGATGTGTACGCAGATGAAGAAGCTTGTGGCGCTTTCAGACATCACGACACCGAATCTGACGGAGGCTTGTAAATTATCAGATGTGCCATATAAGGCGATGGGGTGGCGGAAGCGGGAACTGTATGCGATGGCAGAGAAGATCTCTTCGTTTGGTCCGTCGAAGGTGGTCATCACCGGCATTTTGCAGGGAGGTTTTATTGCCAATTATATCTATGAGAAGGGGTTCGAGCCGCGGATTATCCGCACCCATAAGGTAGATGCGGAACGTTCCTGCACCGGGGATGTGTTCACCTCTATCATCTCTGCGGACGGTGTGAATGGCGTGCCTTTTGACCGCTCTGTGCGTAAGGCCTCCGCTTTTGTGAAAAAGTGTATCTTAAAGTCGGTGGAGATGGAGATTCCGAAGACGGACGGCGTGTGTTTTGAGGAAGTATTGTATCAGTTGAAGCGGGATTAAGAAAGCAGGCAGGAATGTCTCAATGACGGCGTACCTGCCTGCTTCAGTGATCAAAAGGTTTCAAAGATTGAAGTTCCGGTCTCCAGAGTATCAGCAATCCGCTGATTCTCTTTCATCTGGCTGCTGATAGTCTCCATATCGCGGACCAACACCTGCGTGCTCTCGGCGGCGCCGTTTACGCCCTTTGCGCCTTCGTCGATGGCTTGTGTGATGGAACTGATGGAGGAGGCGATCTCGTCCATGGTAAGTTTCAATCGGTCTGTCTTATCTGTAAATTCGTTCATGACATTTTCTATGTAAGAAGCATTTTCCCGATACTGGACGCCGCTTTGTACGAAGTTGTTAAGTTCCGGAAGGATGGACTCGCTTAAGTATGCAACGAGACTATTGGCATGCTTCGCCAGATTGTGTACCGCGTCAGTGACTACCTGATTGATATCCTGGATGCGGTTGGCGGCGGCTTTACTGTCCTCTGACAGCAGGCGGACTTCTTCGGCCACTACCATGAAACCACGTCCGGCGGCGCCTGCTCTGGCTGCTTCGATGGAAGCATTTAAAGCCAGCAGATCGGTCTGTCCGGAGATACTTAGAATATCGTTGGTCAGGCTGTTGACTTTATCTACGTGTTTGCTGTCCTCGATGGCGCTGCGCAGGACGTTTAGGATCTGGGCAACTCGGCTGCCGGCTTCTTCCATATAGGCTCTGGCCCTGGATTCCATCTGGTCGGCGTTGGATTTCATCTGTTTCGTATAGTCGTTGATGCTGGTGGATTTCAGAGCGATCTCTTCCACATCAGTACGGATTGCGGCGGCATTCTGGTTGATAATGCCTGCCGAGACACCCACTTCGGACATAGTGGTGGCCAGCTGTTCGGTAACGGCAGACAGGTCAGAGGCACTGTCATTGGAATTCTGCACACTCTGCTGCACACCGGTGACAACGTTTTCCATGTCGTGTGTGTTGTCGATGATCATCTTCAGGATTTCCTGTAGTTTATCGATGAAGGTATTGATGCCGCGGCTTAAATCTGCAATCTCGTCGCTGGAACGGATGGTGATCCGCTTAGTCAGGTCGCCGTGCCCGCGATCCAGTCCGTCGATGATGGCGTTGATCTCATTCTTGGCCAGGGCGATCGGTCTGACAACGCGCCGCAGTACAACGGTCAGCGCGATGATCAGTGCCAGAATGCTGATGATCATGATCGTGCCGTTGATCAGTACTGCACTGTAGTAAACCTTGGAAAGTTCTTCTCGGGCCCGTTCGGAATCGGTCTGAGCACTGCTGTTGAGTACGGAGATGGCATCCTGGATGCTGTCCGAGTACTGCGCGAGTTCGCCGTTGGCCAGTTCAAAAGCAGCCTGGTTCCTGCCTGCGGCGCTGTATCCGAAAAGTGTTATGATCGTATATTTTAGCTTCTCATAGTCATCCAGCAGCTTCTCGTAATCTGAAACATTCGCGGCGGAAACGGAAGTGCCGTATTCCGACAGCATGTCGTCGAGCAGGGCTTCCTCTGTGAGGATACTGTCTACCAGTTCTACCATGGTATCCAGGTCTGTGGCGATGATATGGGACAGGGCCATGGAATGCAGTCTCTGGGTTTCACGCTGAATGTTGCTCAGCCGGAAGATACCGGTCATATATTCGTCTGCTATGGTGCTGGCAGTCCGATTTACATTCTGTATATTATGTACGGCTACGATATTCGACAAGATGCAGACAAAGCTCAGCACGAAGATGGGTATCAGGGTCAAGAGCTTAATGCTGAGCCGTGGTCCGTTCTGTTTGGTCATGTTCTGTTTTACTGCGGTCATGTCATCCTCCTGATTCAAACGGGATTTGTCCGTTTCTATTCTGCTATGGAAGCGGTAATGCCTTCCGTCAGAGTGTCCATCAATTGCTGCAGGCTGATGTTGTTTGGATTACCTTCGATCATAATGTTGGCGAAATCAGTGCAGGCATCCCAGTATTTGACACCGACGCGCTGCAGATTACCATATTGTGACTGCTCCAGTATAGCCTGCACGGCAGGGATCTGAGCGGCGGCATCTGAGGCGGCGGCATTGCGGTTGGAGGGCACCTGATTCTTTTCCACGAAGCGTAAGTATTGGTTATCTTCGTTTGTCAGCCAATCGGCCAGCTTCATGGCCCAATCTTTATGAGGGGAATAGGCGTTTACGCCCATCATCTTATAGCCGGTGAAGGAAGACATCTGGATCTGTCTGCCTGCGCAGGTGAAAGTAGGCAGCTTGACGGCGCCGTAATCTTTCCCCCAGGCATTCTTGATCTTGGTGGCATTCCAAGTGCCGCTGATGCCGGCGATCACACTTCCGTCCTGTACTTTGGCGATAAAGTCGCCGTCTGTATTGAAAGAAAAGGCAGGATTGGTAGTGAGATTTAGAATGGACCGGGCGATGTCGGTGCCTTTGACGGGGCCCTCCGTCGTATTCCAGTTGCAGTAGTTGGTGACGTTGTCGCTGTTGATGCCCAGTTCCAGTCCGGTCTGACCGAAGAAGGCATACAGATACCAACCGGAGTTCAGTTCCATGGAGATCTGTTTCTCAGCGGCTGCAGCTGCGGCCAACAGTCCGTCCAGAGTCTGCACGTCCTGTTCGGAGAAATAGCTCTTATCGTAATATAAGAAATACCCGTTGTCTGCTGTATAGGGAAAAGCATAGAGCGTATCGTGCCAGGATGCGGCAGCCACGGCCTCCGGTACATTGGCGGCTGAAACAGCGTCCGCATTGTGTACCGGTTCTAATACGCCTGCTGCCATCAACCTTGTAAACTGGTCGTCCGGGAAGGAGAAAATGTCCCCGGCGCTGTGGATGTCGTCCAGAACCATATTACAAGTACCGGAGTCGGCCTGAGGTACCAACGTGATCTCAAAGGATGCCTGGCCGGCATAATAGTCTTCAAAGGAAGCGAGCATCCCGCCTAACATCTCGAAATCGGCTTCTTCCGCCCATACGGTCAGCGGGATCGTGCCGGATGCAGACGGCATGGCAGTTTCGGATGTACCGGTGGCTTCCTGTCCCCGTGCAGCAGATACATTGGCGTCTTCTGATGCCTTGGCAGTTTCTGCTTCCAGGGAATCTGTATTTTGAATGGTTTCTGTGTTTTGGGCAGCTTCTGTGGCGGAGCAGCCGGTTAAGATCGCAGTGATCGTGAGGGCACATGCTCCTCGTTTCCATGACATGTTCATCACCCTTTTGCCTCCTGTTTGATGCCCCGTCAGCTTGCTGCGGGGTATTTGATCATAATAGAATGTGCCGATGCGGCAGACTGCAATCAGTATATCATATTCTGATAAAATATTCCAGTTCAAAAGCATACCCGTCCTTCTTATTCTGTTCGGACAGGGTGTCGGTCTCGATGATGCAGAAGTCCTGCTCTTTCAAGACTTCTTTCATCTCTTCCCGGACGGAAGAAAAGTCTGCCATGTGGGTAGAGATTCTGCGGCAGGCATAATTGCCCTCCGGGAGAAGACGGAAGGTATTGCCGGCTGCGTCTAAGATGGTTTCTGAGACAGAGGCTGCCGGTTCTGCAGCAATGTGGTCCGGGACAGTCGTTTCGGTCAAGGCGTCAGATACGGATCCCTGCGCATGAGGGGATGGTCTTTGAAGCAGAGTCTTCCCGGAAGCAGATGTGTCGAAAGGTATACTTTGCAGCAGCACCTGCGCAGATTCCGTGCTGACTGTAAGGAACATATGGCGGAGATAGATGCCGTCTCTGTATTCGTGCAGGATACCGGAAGGGTAAGTGGCCGTGATGCCGACCTGCTGCGCGGTGACGAACAGCTTCAGGATATGCTGTCCGTAATATTTCGGGGTATCCATCTCTTCCAGCGGTACGGTGAGCAGACAGCGCTGCGCAACGGTACTCTGATAGAAGCCGTCAGGCAGCAGGATCCCGCTCCTGCTTGCGGGGATCTTGGCCATACCAGTCACGGAACTGCCCATTTTCTGTAAGGTTTCCTGCAAGGCTCCAAGACAGCTGTGGATCTCCAGGATCTTCTGTTCTGCCAGGATCTTGCCGTCGTAGAGCAGTTTCTGTAAGTTGATGGAATCTTTACTGACGTAGTTATTTAAGTCTTTCAGCGGAATCCCCAGCTTAATGCAGACAGTGATCGCGTCTAACAGATAGAGCTGGCTTTCCGTATAATATCTGTAGTTCGTCTCCGTGTTGACGAAGGCCGGTTTCAGGATACCGATCTGGTCATAGTAGCGCAATGATTTGATGCTCACATTCTTTAGTTTTGATACTTTGCCGATGGACATATACTGACTCATGCCTGAAAACTCCCTCAAATATTTACGAATATCCGTTTTCTCGGTAAACCTGTCTGTCTAAAACTATAACCCAGGGTTAGAGTTCGACAAATCATATTTTGTCATAACTGTCAGGCAAAAACAACCCCTTTGCGGAAACTAGTGCCTGCAAAAATTTCAGCCACATGATGTTGTATAGGAGCAGCTTATTGACATGGATTCCCAAGAAAAGAACGTGGACAAAATATCTGGATGTAGAGGACATGTGTGCAGTGGTAAATCACACAGCCGAGGATGACCCGGTGGCAGTGGATCGGGGAGCGTGCAGCGGCCGGCAAAGAAGTTCTATGATGCCTTGTGCCCCTATTGGCAGAATGATAAAATGGAGATATGTTCCTGGAACGGCAGATAATAACAGGCCAATGAGTATCGGAACAGGGTGAGTGTGCCGCATAAGACACAATGATTCGGTATGGTATTATGGAGGATAGGGCAGTATGATGGTACAGGATATGGATGTTTAGAAAGAGCGGGGCAGGAGAATGAATGAGGAATCCGTGTTGGAATTAATCTACAGATTGAGTCGGCTGCCGGTGCGTGTGTATACGGAAGACTGGGAGCTGCGAAGCAGCTTCGGGACAGGGAAACATACCGAGACGGCGTATGACGGGCAGATCTTTCAGGAGGTGAAGAAGCGCCTTGGGGAACAAGACACTGACCGGATATTCATACCCTATCATGAGCAGGTGCCAATCGGGATTTACGGCTGCAGAACAAGCGGCAGAATCTATATTCTGGGGCCTTTTTGTTATGGACTGGTACACACCATGGAGGCGGCGCGGTTTCTGCGGAAGAACAGACTGGGAGAATATCCGGAATGCCGCATGGAGGACGTGCGTAACGTACTCTGGTTTCTTATGCGTGGTGAGAACGGACCGGCGGTGTCTAAGGACAGGGAGCAGGACGCTGCCGGGGGCTGTGTCGGAGAAAGCAAGAGGGACAGCGGTGCAGAAGGGCAGGGAAGTGATGGCAGGGAAGCGGTTTTTACTTATGGGGTGACAGATCAGGAGTCTGTGGCGGAGGAAGTCTGGCAGATGGAGGCGTTTCAGCGCAACCACACCTATCAGGAGGAGGAGAAGCTGTATGACCGCATCCGGGAAGGCGATGTGGCGTACCTGGAGCAGCATATCGACGATATCGAACTACCCCACCCGATCCTTTTGGATGACGTGAAGAAGAATGAGGAATATATGGCGGTGACGGGCATTTCCCTGGCGGCCCGGGCGGCGGTGGAAGGCGGGATCAGCTCCAAGGAGGCTTTTTTGTATAACGACCTTTTCCTGAAAAAGATTGCGGCCTGTAAGGATATTCAGGATATTCGTAAAGTGCATGGTGAGGGTTATGTGCAGTTTGCGCGTCTGGTCGGCGACAGGAAGAAGAAGGAGACTGCGCTGAACCGCCATGTGGAGGAGTGCAAGAAGGCTGTCATCGCAAGGCGATTTGAGCAGATCTCCATCGCTGAACTGGCAGAGTCGGTGGGGATCTCTAAGGAGTATCTGCAGAAGCTGTTTAAACAATATGAGGGGATTCCTGTCACCGAATATATCATCGACAAGAAGCTGGAGGCGGCCCGCAATATGCTTGTGTTTTCAGACCGGAAGATCAGTGAGATCGCTGATCATCTTCATTTTGGCAGTGTGGCTCATTTCAGCCTTGTCTTTAAGCGGAAAATAGGGCAGTCGCCGAAAGAATACAGGAGTGAGCATCGGCGGACGGTTTACTGATACGGGTATGGACAGAGGTACAGAATTTGATTTTATATCCTGTTTTGTTAAAATATTACCATTTTTGTTAAAAACAAAACGGCACAATCAGATACACTGATTACATATAGCGAAGCAGCCTGCGTTTAGATCGGTACAGACGGTGTACTTGTTCAGGGAGACCGTATGAATGGCTGCCAATACAGCATAATGTAAGAAACAGGAGGAACTATTTATGAAGTATTATGTATCAGCCGCTGTGGAGAAGACCGGCGACGGCACGAAGCAAAGCCCTTTTAAGACGATTCAGGAGGCGGCCACGATCGCTCGGCCCGGCGATGAGGTCATCGTGGCACCGGGTATCTACAGAGAGGCCGTCGATCCTAAGAATGCGGGTACCCAGGAAGCAAGGATCGTATACCGGTCGGAGGAAAAAGGCGCGGCGCAGATCACGGGTGCAGAGCCTGTGACAGCGTGGGAGCAGGTGGACGGCAGCGTGTGGAAATGTGCTGTGCCCAACAGCCTGTTCGGGGCGTACAATCCTTTTACCACACTGGTAAGCGGTGACTGGTTCATCGCATCATTTATAGCTCATACCGGTGAAGTGTATCTGAACGACAAGGCCATGTATGAGGTGACTTCTCTGGAGCAGGTGAAGCAGCCTGTCCGTGCTATGGCATCCTGGGATCCGGATTTCACGATCTATACCTGGTTTGCGGAGCAGGACGAACAGCAGGATGCTACCGTGCTCTATGCCAACTTCCACGAATTCGACCCGCGCAAGGAGAACGTGGAGATCAATGTGCGCCGTAACTGCTTCTATCCGGAGCAGGAGGGCATCGGCTATATCACTCTGTCAGGATTTACGGTGACCAAAGCTGCGACTCAGTGGGCGCCGCCTACCGCGTATCAGGAAGGCATGATCGGGCCTCACTGGTCCAAGGGCTGGATCATTGAGGACTGTGAGGTTTCTCATTCCAAGTGCAGCGGCATTTCTCTGGGTAAATATCTGCAGCCGGAGAATGATAATAAATGGTTGAAATGGAAGTTTAAGGACGGCACCCAGACGGAGCGCGACTGTATCTGCCAGGCTCAGCGGGAAGGCTGGACGAAAGAGCGGATCGGTTCCCATATCGTGCGCAGATGTGATATTCATGATTGCGGACAGACCGGTATCGTGGGCCATCTGGGTGGTGTGTTCTCCGTGATCGAGGATAACCATATCCATCATATCAACAACCGCCAGAATCTGGCTGGTGCGGAGATCGGCGGTATCAAGATGCACGCGGCCATCGACGTGACCATCAGACGGAATCATTTCCATCACTGCACCCGCGGTCTGTGGCTTGACTGGCAGGCGCAGGGAACCCGTGTGACGCGCAATCTGTTCCATGACAATACACTGCCTTTCGATCATCTTCTGTCGAAGGAGGCCAAGGCGGCGGAAGCCATCGGAGAGGATATCTTTATCGAAGTTTCCCACGGGCCTACGCTGGTGGATCATAATCTGCTGCTTTCCAGAAGGTCTTTCAAGATGCCGACTCAGGGCGTGGCAGTGGTACATAATCTGATCGCAGGCTCCATCACGGCCGTGGGAACGGGTGTGAACAACGGTGCGAAGACGCTGCAGTCTCCCCGCTACACGCCTTATCATGTGCCGCACCGCACGGAGGTGGCAGGTTTTATGACGATCCTGCACGGCGATATGCGTTTCTATAATAATGTGTTTGTGCAGCAGGAAGTGCCTGCATTCTTAAAGAGTGTGGAAGAGGCGGCTGCCGCAGCGCCGCAGATGTGGGATGATTTCAACACTACGGCAGGCACGAAGCCTTATGACGGCTATCAGACTTTCGAGGAGTGGGAGAAAGAATTCGACGGCTACTGCGGTATGGGTTCTGTGCCCAGTGACCGGTATTACATCCCGCTGCCGGTATGGACGGGTGGCAACCGCTACTATAACGGTGCGAAGCCCTGCGATAAGGAGCAGGATTTCACCGTGGATACCGAGCATACCGTAAGGCTGGAACTGAAGGAAGAGGCGGACGGCTTCAAGCTCTACACCAATCTGGGCGAGTTCCTGCCGGAAGGGGAAGAGAAGCTGATCACCACAAAGACGCTGGGCATGGCTTTCGAGCCGGAACAGTATTATGAGAATCCGGATGGGACGCCGATCGTTTTCGATGAGGATTATTTTGGAGAAAAGAAAGCGCATGTGACGGCGGGACCTTTTGTGAAGGTGACAGACGGCATGCTGGTATAGAGGAGATAGAGTTTTCCGGTAATTCAAAGGAATACCCTGTTGCATTCAACGTTGCCAAGTGGTAACGTTGTCTGTAGCGGGGTGTTTGTCATTTCATAGGAAAGACCTTGCTGCATTTATGGTGGTAGATGATACGGGATATGGATATTTGGGGAAATATCAGTGGAAGGAAGGGATGGCAGATGTCACTTCAATTTTATTTCGGGGCCTCCGGCTCCGGCAAGAGCAAAAAACTTCATGAAGAGATCATACAGGCATCACAGGAGCATCCGAAGACAGATTATCTGCTTATCGTGCCGGATCAGTTCACCATGCAGACGCAGATGGATTTGGTGGTGGAACATCCACGGCATATCATCATGAATATCGACGTGCTGAGTTTCGGCCGTCTGACCCACCGGATCCTGGAAGAGGTGGGGGATGAGGGAGTACCAATCCTGGATGATACAGGGAAGAGTCTGGTGCTGCGCAAGGTGGCGCAGCAGTGTCAGGGACAGCTTCAGGTGATGGGGTCGCATCTGCATAAGATCGGGTATATCCATGAAGTGAAGTCGGCGATCTCTGAATTTATGCAGTATGGCATCGGCATGCAGGAGATGGAGGAATTGACGGAGTATGCCAGGTCCCGCGGCGCGTTGTACTATAAATTGCAGGATCTGGGGGTGCTGTATCAATCCTTTCTAAAGTATATCCATGAGAAGTTTATCACCACGGAGGAGACGCTGGACCGGCTGCGTGAGGCACTGCCGAAATCGGAACTCATCAGAAACAGCGTGGTAGCCTTCGACGGTTTCACCGGGTTTACGCCCATTCAGAACCGTGTGATCCAGGAGCTGATCCGTCTGGCGAAGAAGGTGATCGTGACGGTCACGATCGATGACCGGGAAAATCCTTATCAGATGGACGGGGAGCATAAGCTTTTCCACCTGAGTAAAAAGACGGTAGCCAACTTGCGCAGGCTGTCCGGGCAGGTAGATATACCGGAGGATAAGCCGGTCTGGTGCGGTACCGGGACGGAGGACAGGCTAGCGCGTTTCGGACAGAATGGAGAGTTGGCTCATTTGGAGCATAATCTGTTCCGTTACCCGAGTCAGGTATATGAAGGGGAGGTGCACAGTCTGCAGCTGTATGAGGCGTCTACGCCGAAGGAAGAGATCAGGCAGACATGCATCGCGATCCGGAAGCTGACTTCCGGCGGGAAGACAGCAGAAGAGGAAGGTGTCAGGGAGCGGAAGGAGGCCGGTGCGGAGAACTTAGCTGGTCTGCATTATCGGGACATTGCCGTAGTCACCGGCGATATGGAAGTCTACGGCAGCCTGGCGGAGGAAGAATTTGCGAAGTTCGGGATTCCGATCTATCTGGATCACACCAGGGGGATTTTGCGGAATCCTTTTGCGGAATATATCAGGAGCGCTCTGCAGGTCGTGCTGCGGGACTTCAGCTGCGAGGCGGTGTTCCATTTTCTGCGGACGGGGCTGACCGGCCTTGAGACGGCGGAAGTGGACAGGTTGGAGAATTATGTCCGCCGGTTTGGGATCCGTGGGCAGAAAAGGTGGCAGGAGATCTTCATCTATCGGGAAGACAGTAAGGAGGGCGAGGAGGAGGCGCTAGCAGGGCTTGAGCGGTACAATGCCATGCGGGAGCAGCTTCTCTGGCAGTTGGCACCTCTGCTCGCGCCGGTGAACACGGCGGGGGAGATGGTGCGGGCGCTCTATGATTTTCTGGTACGGAACGAACTGCAGCAGAAGCTGGCAGGCTACGAGCGGCAGTTTAAAGAGCAGGGCGATCCGGCGCGGGAGAAGGAATACGGACAGATTTATGCCCTGGTGATCGATCTGCTGGATCAGATCTATGCATTGTTGGCGGAAGAGACGATGGAACGCAGGGGATTTGCGGATATTTTGGATGCGGGACTGACGGAGATCAGTGTGGGCACGATCCCGCAGAATGTGGACAGGGTCCTGGTGGGAGATATCGAGAGGACCCGTTTAAAACAGGTGCGGGTGCTCTTCTTTCTGGGGGTGAACGACGGCAATATTCCGAAAGGAGCCGGGAACGGCGGCATCATTTCCGATATTGACAGGGAATTCCTGCGGGAATCGGAACTGGAGCTGGCCCCCTCGCCCAGACAGCAGATGTATATCCAGCGGCTGTACCTATACTTGAATATGACCAAGCCATCCGAGAAGCTGTATCTGTCTTACGCCAAAGTAGGCAATGATGGAAGGAGCTTGCGGCCGGCCTATCTGATCGACCTGGTGCGGAAATTGTATCCGGGGCTGCCGGTGGAGACACCTGAAAATGACCCGATGGAAGAGCAGATCGTGTGTGGCACGGACGGTGTGGGCCTTATGGCGGACCTGCTGCGGGAATATGCCTTCGGCAGGATAACGGAGACCTCCAGACGGCAGACTTTTACCTTCTATCACAGCTATCATAACAGGCCGCAGTATCAGGACATGGCAGACCGCCTGATCGAGACGGCATTCTACCGTTACAGCGACACACCATTGTCCAAGATGGTAACGCGCATGCTTTACGGCACGCTGCTGCAGAACAGCGTGAGCCGTTTAGAACGCTATGCGGCGTGCGCCTATGGACATTTCCTGCAGTACGGGCTGGCACTGCGGGAGCGGGAAGGATACAGCTTTGAAGATGTGGATATGGGCAATGTTTTCCACGGAGTTTTGGAGCTGTTTGCGCAGAAATTGGAGGAATATGGCTATACATGGTTTGATTTCCCGGAGGAAGCGGCCCAGAAGCTGGTGACGGAGGCACTTGAGGCGTATGCGGCAGTATACGGGGAGACGATTTTGTACAGCAGTGCCCGCAACCGACATCTGATCCGGCGTATGGACAGAATCCTGCTAAGGACGGTCCGCACCCTGCAGGCGCAGCTTAAGAAGGGGGCTTTCGTGCCGGAGAAGTTCGAGATGGCATTCTCGATGATCGAGGATCTGGATTCGCTTAACATCGCGCTGAATGAGCAGGACAAGATGCGGATCCGTGGGCGGATCGACAGGGTGGACACCTGTGAGGCGGAAGATACGGTCTACGTGAAGGTCATAGATTATAAGTCCGGCAGCCGTAAATTCGATCTGGCAGCGCTCTATTATGGGCTGCAGCTGCAGCTGGTGGTCTATATGAATGCGGCAGTGGAGATTGAGCAGCGCAGGCATCCGGACAAGCGGGTCGTGCCGGCGGCGATGCTGTACTATCATATTGATGACCCCATGATAGAAGACGGAGAGGCTTTGACGCCTGAGCAGATCAATGCAAAGTTATTGCAGGAATTAAAGATGACCGGAATAGTCAATGAAAATGACGAGGCTGTCAGATTATTGGACCGGGAATTTACCGATAAGTCAGAGATCCTGCCTTTGGAGCGGAAAAAGGATGGATCCTTCTCCTCTGCTTCGAGTGTCATAAAAGAAGAAGATATGCGGGTTGTTTCGAGTTATGTCAACCGAAAGATCAGAGAACTGGGAAGCGGAATCCTGGAGGGAACGATAACGGTCAATCCCTATGAGCAGAACGGGAATCAGGCATGCACGTACTGCGCCTATAAGAGTGTGTGTGGATTCGACGGTCGGATCGAAGGCTATAAGATGCGGAAGCTGCCGAAGATGAGCAGGGAGGATGCACTTACCTGCATGCGGAGTGAAGTGGAAGAAGAATTCAACAAAGCGTCAGAAGGCCAGGGCTGAAGGCAGCGTTTGGAGAAAGGCATGGATACAGATGGGAATTTCATTTACAGAGAAACAGCAGCAGGTGATCGACGCGCGTGACTGCAATCTGCTCGTCTCGGCGGCGGCGGGATCGGGAAAGACGGCGGTGCTGGTGGAACGCATCGTGGGAATGGTGAGTGACAGAGCAAAGCCGGTGGACATCGACAGACTGCTGGTGGTGACGTTTACCAATGCGGCGGCGGCGGAGATGCGGGAGCGGATCAGCCGGGCGCTGAATGACAGACTTGCGGCAGAGCCGGAGAACGAGCATCTGCAGAAGCAGGTGACGCTGCTGCATAATGCCAAGATCACGACGATCGACAGTTTCTGCCTTTTCGTGCTGCGCAACCAATTCCATACCATCGGCTTAGATCCGGGGTTTCGGATCGCGGAGGAAGGGGAAGGCAAGCTGCTTAGGCAGGAAGCGTTGGAGGAAGTGCTGGAGGCCGGCTATGCTGCGGAGGAAGACGGCTTTCTGCGATGCATGGAGTATTTCAGTTCCGGCAGCAGGGATACGGCGGTGGAGGAGATTGTGCTAAAGCTCTATGATTTTGCCATGAGCACGCCGTTCCCGGAACAGTGGCTTGCGGAACGGAAGCAGGATTACCGTGTGCCGGAGGGGGACGTTTCGGAGACAGTCGGACAGGCGAAAGATAACGGGACGGCGATCTGCTTTGAGCGGATTTCGTGGGTGCGGGAACTGCTGCGGCAGACAAGACTCGTTCTGGCTGGCTGTGTGGAGAAGCTTACGGAGGCGATCCATATGTGTGAGGAGCCGGATGGACCTTATATGTATGGGGAAATGCTGGAGCAGGAGCGGGAGATGGCAGACAGACTCCTGCAGAAGTGCGGCAAAGATGCTGCGGAGGAAGCCGGCGAAGCAGCAAGCGGTGTTTACGATGTTCTCTATACAGCGTTCGAGATGGTCAAATTCGGCAGACTTTCGTCGAAGAAGGATGAAACGGTCTCCCAGGTCAAGCGGGAGGCAGTGAAAGGAATCCGTTCGGCAGTGAAGGAGCAGCTTCTGGATCTGCAGCAAAGGTATTTCTGCAAGAGTAAGGAGCAGGTTCTTGCACAGATGGAGGTCTGCCGGCGGGCAGTGAGTGCGCTTGTGGATCTGACGCTTGCCTTCAAGGAGGCTTTTGACCTGAAGAAGCGGGATAAGAACCTTCTTGATTTCGATGATATCGAACATTTCGCGCTGTCGATCCTGGTACGGCAGGATGAAAAGGGAGCATGTATGCCCACTGAGACAGCGTTGGAATACCGCAGCTATTTTCATGAGATACTGATCGATGAGTACCAGGACAGCAATCTTGTGCAGGAATATATCCTGTCCTGTATTTCAGGGGAGGAAGAAGGCAGATACAACCGGTTTATGGTGGGAGATGTGAAGCAGAGCATCTATAAATTCCGTCTGGCGAGGCCGGAACTTTTTCTGGAGAAGTATACGGCCTACGGGCAGCAGGAGGCAGCGGAGGGCAGGCCAACGGTGCGGAAGATCGACCTGCACCAGAATTTCCGGAGCCGCTGGGAAGTGCTGAATACGGTCAATATGGTTTTTGAGCAGATTATGGGGGAGGACGTGGGCGGGATCGTGTATGACGATCTGGCGGCGCTGCACCCGGGAGCGGATTATCCGGTACAGGGTGAGATTTCACCTGATGGGAGAGAAGGTACCCCGAATGTGACAGAACTTTTGCTGATCGCGGAGTCGGCGCAGGCGGAGGATCTGCAGGGTGCCGGTATGTCTTGGTCTGACCGGCCGGGCAGCGACGACGGGGAGCGGCTGACGGTCAAGGAGCAGGAGGCATACGGTGTGGCGACGAGGATCCGGGAGCTGATGCGGGAATTTCAGGTGACAGACAAAGAAAGCGGTGCGCTGCGCAGTCTGTCTTACAGGGATATCGTGATTCTGCTGCGCACTACGTCGGGATGGGATGAAGTCTTCAAACGGGTTCTGGAGACGGAGGGCATTCCGGTGCATATGACTTCACGGACAGGGTATTTTGCAGCCAGTGAGGTACAGGAGCTGCTGCATTTTCTGCAGATCCTGGATAATCCGCTGCAGGATATTCCGCTTTACGGAGTGCTGCACTCGTATCTGGGTGATTTTACGGAAGAAGAGATCGCGATGATCCGGGCATTATATCCGAAGAAGAAGTATCTGTTTGATGCACTGCAGGCATGTGCGGACAGGGAACAGGATGTGGGAGAAGCGGCTGACGGTATGGATGGCAGAATCACAGATAAGATACGGTCTTTTCTGGCATCTGTGCGCCGTTACCGTGAGCTTGCAGTCTGTCTTTCCGTGCAGGAGCTTTTACAGACGATCCTGCGGGAGACGGCGTATCTGCACTATGTGTCGGTCAAACCGGAAGGAAACAAGCGGCGGGCCAATGTGGAGATGCTGTTGGTCAAGGCGGCGGATTATGAGAAGACCAGTTATTTTGGGTTGTATCATTTTCTGCGTTATATGGAGCAGCTGGAGAAATATGAGGTGGACTACGGGGAGGCGGGATTACAGGATGAGAATGCGGATGTCGTAAGGATCATGAGCATTCATAAGAGCAAGGGCCTGGAATTTCCGGTATGCTTTGTGTCCGGACTTGCAAAGAAATTCCAGACCAGAGATCTGAGTGCCCGTCTGGTGCTGGACCTCGATGTAGGGATCGGTGTGGACTATGTGGATCTTGACCGTCGTGTGAGGAGCAGAGACCTGCGCCGCAATGTCATTGCGGAGAAGATGCGGGCAGATAATCTGGCCGAGGAGATGCGGATCTTGTATGTGGCGATGACCCGGGCAAAGGAGAAGCTGATCCTCACGGGCACGGTAAGATCGCCGGAGAAGATGGCGGTATCCCTGATTCCGCTTATGCATCTGGAGAGGAAGCTTCTACCCTATGATGTACTGACCGGCCAGGGAAGTTTCCTGCATCTATTGCTGGCAGCGCTTGCGCGGAACAGCTGTTTGGATGTTTTCTACCAGGAATATGGTCTGGAACCGGTGCGCAGGGCGCCCTTATACGGACAGGATATGAGTATACAGGTGAAGCTGTATGACTGGGAAGCGATCGTGGAGGGGAAACTGGAAGAGACGGTGCGCATGGAAGAGAGAAAACGCGGACTGCTCTTGTCAGACCCTGTGAATGATGTGGATGCCCTGCTTGTAACGCGATTGTCGGACAGTTTTGTACTGCATTATCCGTATGATGATCTGCGCAGACTCTATACGAAGACGACAGTTTCAGAATTAAAGATGGCGGGAATGCGGGAAGAGGCGGATTTCTCTTTTGATCTGTATGAGGAAGAGACCGTGATCCCTTATCTGCCCGGTTTTCTGGAAAAAGATGAGACTGTCAGTGGCTCCATGCGGGGAAGTGCGTTCCATAAAGTCATGGAATTGTTTGATTTCACAAGACTAACGGATGTGGTCATAAGTGATCATAAGGCAGTGAGAACTCTGTTACAGGAGCAGATCAGTGAGATGCGGTTAAGCGGAGGGCTGTCAGAGGAGTACTACGGTGTGTTGTCTTTGCCGAAGATCACGGCGTTTCTTCAGAGTGATGCGGCCAGACGGATGGGAGAGGCAGCCCGCGCGGGTAGACTCTATAAGGAGCAGCCTTTTGTACTGGGACTGCCGGCTGACCGGCTGGGCAGTGAGTTTCCGCAGGAAGAGACTGTGCTCATCCAGGGGATCATTGATGTCTTCTTCGAGGAGGGCGGCAAGTATGTCCTGCTGGATTATAAGACGGATGCGGTGGATACGGCAGAGGAACTGATCAGGCGGTATCGTGTGCAGCTGGATTATTATGCGGAGGCGCTGGAGCAGCATGCAAACTATCACGACACGGAGAAGATTCTGTATTCTTTTAAGCTGGGTGAGGAGATCCATCTGTGACGTTTCGGTATGGAGGACGATGCAATGGTAAGTCCATACAATATTTTTGCCGGAACGACGGGCAGATACATCATTTTATATAATGTGTAATTGATAAAAAGGGATTATACTATAACAAAGGAAAACGGTAAGAGGGGCTTAAAAGACTATGAAAAATAAATGGAAGAGAAGAAGGCTGTCTTCGTCTCAGATCATCATGCTGGGATTTATGGGGGTGATCGCCCTGGGAACAATGCTGCTCATGCTGCCGTTTGCAAGGGCGGGAGCAGGCAGGGCACCTTTTCTGGATGCGTTGTTTACGGCAACTTCTGCAACTTGTGTGACAGGCCTGATCACGCAGGATACGGCGACTTATTGGTCGGCGTTTGGGCAGACAGTGATCTTAGGGCTGATTCAGATCGGCGGCCTGGGAGTGGTCACGGTGGCGGTCTTCATTACCAAACTTTCAGGACGCAAGATCGGACTGATGCAGAGAAGCACCATGCAGGAGGCGATCGCGGCGCCTCAGATGGGCGGTATCATAAGAATGACAGGATTTATCCTGAAAATGGTGGTCGTGATAGAAGGGATCGGCGCTTTGGCGCTGCTGCCTGTTATGGTCACGGAATTTGGCATCGGCAGGGGCATTTGGTACGCGGTGTTCCATTCCATCTCTTCTTTCTGTAATGCAGGGTTTGATCTGATGGGGATCAAAGAACCTTACTCGTCTCTGACATCTTATACGGGCAGCGCCGCCGTCAACGTAATCGTGATGCTGCTCATCGTGGTGGGCGGTATCGGGTTTTTGACATGGGACGACGTGAAGCGTAATCGGCTGCACCTGCGCCGGTATCGTATGCAGAGTAAAGTAGTGCTGACCGTAACATGCTTGCTGATCGTGCTGCCGGCAGTCTACTTCTATTTTCAGGAGTTTGCTATGCCCGGATGGGCGGATATGACAACGGGAGAGAAGATCTTCGCTTCTTTTTTTCAGTCGATCACGACCCGTACGGCAGGCTATAATACGGTGGATCTGACCAAACTGACACAGTCAGGACAGATGATCATGATTCTGCTGATGCTGATCGGCGGTTCACCCGGCTCTACGGCGGGCGGTATGAAGGTTACTACCTTCGCGGTGCTTTTTGCGACAGCCATTGCGGTATTCCGCCGCAGACCTAACGCCCATATTTTTGGCCGGAGGATCCCAAACGATACGGCCCATTATGCGGCGACGGTGCTGGTCCTGTATCTGAGCCTGTTTTTGGCGGGCGGTATTTTTATCGGGTGTGCGGAGAATATGCCCATCATGCCGGCACTGTTTGAGGCGGCGTCCGCCATTGCGACAGTGGGGGTTACGCTGGGAATCACGCCGGATCTGTGTGTGGCATCTAAGATCGTTCTGATCATCTTGATGTTTTTAGGGCGTGTGGGCGGGATGACCATTGTGTATGCTGCGCTGTCTGCGAAGCATCCGTACGTATCGGAATTCCCGCAGGAAAAGATCATGGTGGGATAGAAAAGGGGGAAATTTGTATGAAATCAATCTTATTAGTAGGCCTGGGGCGCTTCGGCAGGCATATCGCGGAGAAATTGAACGCACTTAACCATCAGGTGATGGCGGTAGACAGGAGAGAGGGACGGGTGGACGCGATTCTGCCGTTTGTCACGAATGCTCAGATCGGAGACAGCACCAATCCGGATTTTCTGACGTCGTTGGGAATTCGGAATTTTGACTTCTGTATTGTGGCGATCGGGGACGACTTTCAAAGTTCCCTGGAGACGACGTCTCTGCTCAAGGAGCTAGGTGCGAAGCTGGTGGTGTCCAGAGCCGCCAGTGACGTACATGCGAAGTTCCTGCTGCGGAATGGAGCGGATGAGATCATCTATCCGGAGAAGCAGCTGGCCAACTGGGTGGCGATCCGTTACAGTGCGGACCATATTTTCGATTATATAGAACTGGATGACGACCATGCGATATTTGAGGTACAGGTTCCCAAGGACTGGATCGGGAAGACGATCGGCGAGCTGGATGTCCGCAAGAAGTACGGCATCAATATCATGGGAATCAAAGAGAACGGTAAGATGAATCTGACGGTTACGCCGAATATGGGGATAACAAACAGTCAGACATTATTAGTACTGGGGACGATGAAGCAGATCCAGAGAGTGTTTCATCTCTGATGGGTACAAGAATCCGGCCCTATGCCAAGGATATACTTGGATCAGGCCGGATTCGCTATGGGCAGTATACAGAAAGGACAAGCTGCAGCCTGGGCTGCATGATTACGACCACTATAGTTTCTATTGCGGAACCATTGCATTCATCTTCAGAATTTCGATGACGGTTTCCATTTCATCTTGAAGCCTGCGGAGACCTCTGGCGAGATCTCTCAGGGCAACTTGAGTATCCAGCTGAAAGTCGTTGAGTTTCTTGATCGTGCGATCTTGCTTCACCTCTAAGCTGTCAAGCCTGCTCTCGATTTTGTCAAATCTGATGTCGGCGTTATCCAGCCTATGCTCAACATTATCCAGCCTATGCTCAACATTGTCCAGCCTATGTTCAACGTTGTCCAGCCGCGCATAGATGGGCTGCAGTTTCTCATCGAATTTCTTGTCCAGTTTTTCTTCTAACTTCTTGTCTAGCTTTTCTTCCAGTTTCTCGTCTATTATGTCGGTTATGGCCAGTAATAATTGCTCATTGTTCATCTTGAAGTCCCTCCTGCTCTTTTGTGATCTGCTTTGTCGTCAATGTGTCCTGTCTATAAACATGCTCCCATAGGATTTCATATAAGGGAGTCGTTCAGAAAAGGTGACGTGCTGCAGACGTGGTATCAGAACTTTAGATTCCCTGATATGGATGAAGATATCGTAACACAATCGGTGTGATGATGCAAGTGCTTTGAGAAGAAAATATAAACGAAATATCGAAACTCCAATGGCGTTCGCTTCTCATAACTTATAGTAACAGTTCAGCCCTCATCATTCATAAAAGCGTATGCTGCGCAGCCAGCGCCGCCTTGCGGCTCATCTTTTATTTCATCAGAGGGCGCTCCGCTCATGAAATGTTACAACTTATACACTGCTGGATCGCTCAGGGATTGTACAAAATATACAGGTCATGTATAATGGAGGATAGTATATAAAGCGGGAGTTAAGATTGAAAATTAAAATTTTCAATTGCGAGATTTGTGTCTGCGCGCTGCTTGCCACAAACTCGAGATCGCAGAGCCAAATTTGAAATTTGGCTCGCGTCCTCAGCGTAAAACGCTTCGGAATGGAGGTAAGGTTGAATAAATTCTCTGATGAGCAATTTCTT
>CAMWLJ010000048.1 GCA_947175055.1 uncultured Lachnospiraceae bacterium
GTTATAATGGAGTCAGGAATCTGACAGACAGGGATTACAGGCAGTTATATTACCGACTGGCATATCCCGAGAAATTCTGGAAGATCGTTAATTTCTATTATAATACGGGTAAGGCATGGATTCCCGGCAGAAATATGGAGAAAATCGAGAAATTGTTCGCTCAGGAGCGGGAGAAGCAGCTTTTCCTGGAATATATTTTTAAAGGCGGACAGAAATAGAAAGGATAAGGATTCAGGATGCACGGAAGAATTTCACAGGTAGTAACGGTCGTTATGATCATGGTATTGTTGATTACCGGATGTACATCACAGGCTTTTAATATCGGCATGGCCAAGGATAAAGAGCATAATGTGGTGGACACCGGTTTCAGCGTGAGTTCAGTCGGCAGCTACGATTCGGCGGATACGGCAGTTGTAATGGCTGTGGATCAGGAGAACAGTAGTGTGATTTTCATGAATATGGATACCGGCAGGCAGTATACCCTGTATTATGACGGGACTACTTATGTGACGGACAAATACGATGGTCCCATGACGATCTCCCAGATCAGGGCAGGGGACGTGGTGGATGTCAACTTTCTAAAAGGAAAGCGGCAGATTGCGAATATCAAGGAATCTCCCAGTGCATGGGTCTATGAAGATATAGAGAATTATGACCTGGGCGGCATCAATAAGACGGCCAGCATCGGTTCCAGTACCTATTCGCTTCCGGATGAGGCGGTTGTCCTTTCGGAGGGAAAGCGTGTTGAAGTGATGGATGTAGTGGCAAAAGACCGGGTCACGATCCGCGGCATTGATCATAAGATCTACAGCATTAATGTGGAGAGAGGTCATGGTTATCTGCGGTTGCGGAACGAACAGGCCCTGATCGGCGGCTGGATCGAAGTGGGCAATACGGTGATCAGAGAGATCACGGAAGATATGCTTTTGGTCGTACCGGAAGGCAGCTATCAGGTGGCATTGTCTAATGGCGGCGTCAGCAGCATTAAGGATATCGTGATCGAGAGAGATAAGGAAACGGTATTGGACGTAGGGGATATTGAGATCGTCCAGGATAAGGTCGGTAGAATCCTTTTTTCTGTTAATCCGGCGGACGCAGAGGTTACCATAGATGGTGAATCTGTAGATATCAGCAGCGCGGTTGAACTGCCTTACGGGATTCATCAGGTTCATTTGGAAGCAGAAGGATACGATTCCCTTACCAAATATATTCAGGTCGGTTCGGAGTACGCTAAGCTCTCCTTTACATTGGAAGAGAAGAAGGAAGATACACCCACCGTCAGTGAGAACAGCCCGGAAGTGAAGAAACCGGAAGATAAGCCTTCGGATTCTGTCAGTGAGAATACCATATTGCCGACGCAGGGTAACAAAGTATATATTGATGCGCCTAAGAATGTGGAAGTGTACGTAGACAGCAATTACGTCGGTATAGCACCGGTCAGCTTTAGGAAGAATATAGGCAGCCACACGGTAACATTGCGCAAGAGCGGCTATAAGACCAAGAGTTATACGATCTATTTATATAATGACGGAGAGGATATCACGTATTCCTTCGCGGATCTGGAGAAGGAGACGGAAACTTCGAGTGGAAATTCAAGTTCTAAGAATCCATCGGGCAGCAGCACAGAGAATCCGTCAAGCAGTAGCAGCAGTACGGAGAACCCCTCATCGGGCAGCAGTACAGAGAACCCGTCGTCTGGCAGCAGCACGGAGAACCCGTCATCAGGCAGTAGTACGGAGAATCCGTCTTCAAGCAGCGGCAGTACAGGAAGTGTTTCAGACAATATTGTTGAGCCCCCTCCAAGTGGCGACGGGAATGATGCACCTAGATTTCCTTATTAAAGAATACCTTAAATTGAAGGTAGTCGTAAATGTTATATAGAAGATAAATAAGGAAGTAAAGACTAGAAGTGGAATATATGGATAAGAAATATACATACGAAGATTTTCTTGAAATTATTAAGACGCTGAGGGGAGAGAACGGCTGCCCCTGGGACAGAGTACAGACGCATGAGAGCTTGAAACCTTGTATGATGGAGGAGGCGGCAGAACTGCTTGCCTCCATCCGTATCTATGATCAGACGGGTGACCCTGATAATATGCGGGAAGAACTTGGCGATGTGCTCCTACAGGTCGTAATGCATGCAGAGATCGCATCGGAAGAAGGTCTGTTTACGATGGAGGATGTTGTGGATGAAGTCAGTCGTAAGATGATCCGCAGACATCCGCACGTATTTGGGACATGCAGTGCGGATAATTCTGAAGAAGCGCTTGCTAATTGGGAGGAGATCAAGAAAGAAGAGAAGAAGAATAAGGAATGGATCGTTTCTCCTTTGCGGGAAGTTCCCCAAGAATTGCCGGCACTGACCAGAGCCGTTAAAGTGTTAAAGAAAATAGACAAAAATTACGAAAAAGGCAGTTCTTATGAGCAGGATGTGGAAGCGCTGCTAGAGGCAGTGGAAGCGCTTAAGACCTGCAGCCATGAGCCGTACAGCAGAGAGCTTGAGAAGATCATGGGAGATATACTAATGAGGTTATCGGATATTGCCAGGATCGCCAAGATTGCGCAGGAGCAGGTGCTTGTGGACAGGATAGAAGATCTGATCGACAAATATGAAAAGGACGAAAACGATATGGGTCTGCAGGGGTGATCTTTGTTATGACCGGCATGAGGGCGCGGGCAGCGATCGCTGGCTGAACTGTAACAAAATGCCTTAAAATGGCGAAAAAAAAGCCATCTTTCTGCTTGACAACCGCAGTAAAAGCGTATATAAATAGGTGTAGGCGTTTCAAAAGAGGAACATCTAATAATAAAATGAAGACTCATTTAAGGAGGAGTTTAGGATGAACAAAACAGAGTTAGTTGCAGCTATGGCTGATCAGGCAGGATTATCCAAAAAAGACGCGGAGAAGGCATTAAAGGCTTTTACAGATGTTATTGCTGACGAGTTAAAGAAGGGCGGCAAAGTACAGTTAGTTGGTTTTGGTACTTTTGAGGTTTCTGAGAGAGCAGCAAGAGAAGGCAGAAACCCTCAGAGCGGTGAGGTTATGAAGATCGCAGCTTCTAAGGCTCCTAAGTTCAAAGCCGGCAAGGCATTAAAGGACATGCTTAACGCATAAGTCATATGAGCGAAAGTAAAGGCCTGTATGCAAACGCATATGGGCTTTTTTTGTCATATAGGATTTTTTTTCGCTTCAGAATGGGAGGTAGAGTTTGTGGCGCTTCAGAATAGGAGGTAAAAATGAGACTTGATAAATATCTTAAGGTTTCCCGGCTGATCAAACGGCGTACCGTGGCAAATGAGGCATGTGATGCGGGCAGAGTGTTGGTGAATGATAGACCAGCGAAGGCTTCCGTCAATGTCAAAGTGGGAGACGTTATCACGATTCAGTTTGGCAATAAAGAGGTAAAGGTAGAGGTCTTGGATGTGCAGGAGACCGTTCGCAAGGAGGAAGCCAAGGAATTGTTTCGGTATCTGCCCTGAACAATGTGGGAATGTCCGGCAACAGAGTATTTTCTGAAGGGGTTCCCGATTGTGTAAAGCAGACATATTTGTTCATGGTCTGACATACATTTAATTAATAAGTCTTTGCCTTATGGGAGGTATGTATGGAAGATTTGAACAGTGTGAACAGAAAACCGCACAAGCTGCTGCTTACCAATAGAAGGACATGTAACATAAGCGGAGTCAATGATGTATTATCGTTTGATGTCAATGAGATCCTGCTTGAGACAGAGCAGGGGATGCTGATGATCAAAGGCAATGAACTGCATGTTAGCAGATTATCCCTGGATAAGGGAGAGGTAGATGTAGACGGACGGATCGATAGTTTTACCTATTCGGAAAATGCGGGCTATGGGGCTAAGGGAGAATCACTGCTTGCGAGACTGTTTAAGTAAAGTGGGGGATTTGCCGGATATGAGTCAGGACATTGTGCAGGAAGTTGTATTTTTTCTACATTCTATTCTCATGGGCCTGGTGATCACATTTGCCTATGACTGGATACTGATCTTCAGAGAACTCGTTGCGCACGGCAGATTTTTAATGTCCATAGAAGATTTCATTTATTGGTTTATGTGCGGGATCAGTGTTTTTTATGTACTTTACAGGGAGAACAATGGCGTTCTGAGATGGTTTGCCGTGGTGGGGGCTGCTCTTGGGATGCTTTTTTATAAATTGACAATTAAATATCGATTTATAAATATCATGACCAAATGCATACACAAGATAATGTGGTTTGTTTTTCGCATCATACAAGTTATGCTAAGACCTTTGAAATGCTTATTTTTAGCGGGTCGAAGGTGTGTTCGATGCGCGATGAGAAAACTGAAAAAAGTGAAGGAGTTTATAAAAAAACGGTTGACGGCCTGTATAAAAACAATTAGAATGATTTTAAGTAAAGAGTAAAGTCAGAAAAGGAGTATCGGTAGCAACATGGCAAGAAAAGCAGCATATCGTAAGAAGCGCCAGAATAAGACGGGCATGCTTTTGGTTACCATGGTTGTTATCATGATGCTGATAGTAGTTTCGGTCAAGAGCGTGGAACTGCGTGAGAAGCGCGCGGCTTATATGGAGAGGGTGCAGGCTCTTACAGAACAGATCGAAGGAGAGCAGGCGAGAGCAGAAGAGATCGAGGAATACGAGAAATATACACAGACCAAGAGATACGTGGAAGAGATCGCGAAGAACAAGCTGGGTCTTGTGTATGAAGGAGAGATCATATTTAAGGATGAGAATTAAGCAGGTTTTGGAGCAGACTCCGGGATTTGCTTTTTTCTGTTAGAGTGAATTATCATAAACCTCCCGTCATGCATAGCCTGCCACTTGGCGGGCCGCATGGCTATCTATACTATGAAAATCAAGACTTTCATAATAGCGATGAATAATCCGGACATCCCCCACATATATTGATAAAGACAAATTAAACTGGGGAGGTGTGTCATGAGGAGACAGGCAGAGATCAGGGATGATAATAAGATTACGATCATACCGGAATATGGAAGACAGAAACTTTTGACTTATGCGGAATCTTTCAGAGATCTGGCAGATCTGTTTGAAGGAGAGGATATAGAGGCGGAGACAGTGGACGACCACGATCCAGAGGACCGCAGGGATTACCTTTGGCACCGTAAGCTGCAGGAGAATCAGGGGCTTTTGGCGGAACATTTGAAAGAAATGGCACATATCATGGCGGAGGTAGCCAGAGAGACATGCCTCTATCGGCCAATGGGAGAGAGAAAGTATAAGCAGATCTCGAAGCTGCTCCGGGAATCGGGGATCCTGCTGCGGAATTTCTTTGAATTGGAGAGGGAAGACGGACATATTGAGATCAGCCTGACGATGAAGACAATCTCTGAAAAGTATACGAAGCTGGGTGAACATATCTGTGTGGAAGATGTGTCGGATTTTATTTCGGTGGCGCTGAATACGAGACTGCGTGCGGCCAGAAGCACGCCGCAGTATCTGACGCCGGATTGGAGTACTTACTATTTTGTGCAGGAGCCGGATTATTATTTGCTGACCGGTGTTGCAAAGGCGATCAAGGAATCGGAAACGGTATCGGGAGATAACTATTCTTTCTATGAGGTGGAAAACGGCAGAATGGTGGCAGCCTTGTCAGACGGTATGGGATCAGGGGAGAAAGCCTGCAATGATTCGGGACGCGTGATCGAGAAGATGGAGCGTCTGTTGGAAGCCGGATTCCGCAAGGAGCCGGCCGTGCAGATGATCAATGGTGCGTTAGTGGCAGCCGGCCAGGAAGAGAATATGTCAACCCTGGATCTGTGCGATATCAATCTGTACACCGGAGAGTGTGAGTTTATGAAGGTCGGCGCCGCGTGCAGCTATATCAAGAGAGGACGGCTTGTGGACAGGCTGTCGGCACTTAATTTCCCACTGGGGGTTTTCGGGCAGATCGAGCCGGAGACAATACAAAGGGTACTGCAGAGCGGCGACTATGTGATCATGTTGTCGGATGGTATCCTGGATGCGCTTTCTCAGGGGATTGGCGAGGAGGTATTGCCGGAGATCATCGGCAGAACAGAATATACGAATCCTAATGAGATCGCGAACCAGATATTGGCTTGCTGTCTGAAACAGAGCTGTGGACAGATACGGGACGATATGACGGTGCTGGTGATCGGCATGTGGAAGAAAGATACGGAAGAAAGTGATGAGTACTACTTACAATAAAGTGAAAAGGTTTCTGGATAAATACCGAATGATAGACAGAGATGATCTGGTGGTCGTGGGCGTATCGGGCGGAGCCGATTCTGTGTGCCTGCTGCATATTCTGTGTCTGCTGCGGGCAGAGGCGGATTTCCGGATGGTGGTGGTGCATGTGGATCATGGAGTGCGGACCGATTCAGCGGCGGATGCTTCGTACGTGGAGGCACTCTGCGCAAAGCTGGAAGTTCCCTTTTATCTGCGGAAAGTAGACATGAATGGTTATGCGGCGGCACATAAGCTTTCTTCGGAGGAGGCAGGGCGGGTGCTGCGCTATGCGGCATTTGAAGAAGTGTTGAGGGAGCAGAGTAAGGAAGGCCAGTCTTGTAAGATCGCGGTGGCTCATAATTGCAATGACCGGGCAGAGACAATGTTGTTTCATATGTTTCGGGGCAGCGGGATCAGGGGGCTTGCTTCGATCCAGCCGGTGAATGGAGCGGTGATCCGGCCGCTGTTGTGTCTGGAACGGCAGGAGATTGAGGAGTATCTTGCGTTAAATGGGCTGCGTTACTGCCATGACAGCACCAATGAGGAAGATAGTTATACGCGCAACCGTATACGGCATCATATCCTGCCTTATGCAGAGAAGAAGATCTGTACCAGTGCGGTAACGCATATGGGAGAGCTGGCGGAGATTCTATCAGAGACGGAATGCTATCTGGAAGGGCAGACGACACGGTTGTATACGATCTATGTGAAAGAGAACACAGACGGGCAAGAACAGAATGCCGATAAACGGCCAGGTGAAACGATAAGTTTGTGCATTGACAAGGGACTTCTGGTCGAGGATCCGGTCCTGTACAAGCGGGTACTGCTTACCTGCTTGGAACGTCTGACACCATACAGGAAAGATATTACCGGGCGCCATATTGCCAATCTGGTACAGCTTTTGGAGAAGGACGGCAGTAAGGAGATACGACTTCCCTATGGGATCAGAGCATATAAAGAATATGACAGGTTGTATCTGGGCAGGGATACGAAGAAAACAGTGGAGCCTGTAAAGTCAGGAAAACCGGAAGGTGCAGGCGCAGTACACAGGATGACGAGCCGCGCAGTAGTTTCGGATTCGTGCCAGGTATATGAAATTGTGCCGCCTATGGAGATCCGACTGCCGGAAGAAGGAAGATTCAGCTTTCATTTGCTTGAAAAAGGGGCCGGAATCTTACAAAAAGAGCAAAATATTCCACAAAATAGATATACGAAATGGTTCGATTATGATAAAATAACTACGTCTTTGTTACTTCGCAAGCGGCAGCCGGGAGATTATCTGACGATAGACGCTGCCATGCATACGAAGTCGGTCAAACAATATATGATCAATGAGAAAATTCCTAAAATGCGGCGGGACAGCATGCATTTGCTGGCTGACGGTTCCCATGTCCTGTGGATACCGGGTTATCGTATCAGCCAGAAGTACAAAGTGGAAGAAAATACGGAGCGTATTCTGGAAGTACGGCTCGAAGGAGGAAGCGATGGCGGAACGAATCGAAGTGTTGTTGAGTGAAGAGGAAGTGGATAAGAGGATCCAGGAGATCGGGGATCAGATTTCCAAAGATTATGCGGGGAAACAGGTACATTTGGTCTGCGTGCTCAAGGGCGGCAGCTTTTTTATGTGTGAGCTTGCCAAGAGGATCACAGTGCCGGTATCTTTGGATTTCATGTCAGTATCCAGCTACGGCGGGGATACGAAATCGAGCGGTGTAGTGAAGATCGTGAAGGATCTGGACGAGTCGCTGCTAAATAAGCACGTGCTGGTGGTGGAGGATATCGTGGACTCCGGAAGGACACTCAGCTATCTGTTGGAGATGCTGAAGGACAGAGGGCCGGTGGACGTGAAGTTGTGTACACTTTTGGACAAGCCGGAGAGAAGAGTGGTAGATGTGAAAGTGGATTATACGGGATTCGAGATTCCCGATGAGTTTGTGGTAGGATATGGGTTGGATTACGATCAGAAATACCGGAATCTGCCTTATATCGGAATCGTGAAATTTGATTGATCATAGCGGACGTGCATGATCGCGTCCGTTTTGTAATTATAGTAAACGCCATAACAAATTTCTGCTTCCGGCTCTTGCAGAAGCCATATACGGTAGCTTCTACAAGGCCGAAAACGAAATTTTTAATGTCGTTAACTATTAAGAAAGAATATGTTTTATGAAAGAGGTTTATTTTGAACAGGAATAATAAGAGTTTCTACATGTATTTTGTGATCATCATGGGATTGCTGTTGTTTACCGTGTGGATCGGAACGATCAAGATTCAGGACAGCAGTTATACGAAAGGCGAATTTATCAGCCAGATGGAGAACAATGAGGTTGCCATTGTCAAGATCTGTCCCAACAAGAATACCGATGCCGGTGCGCTTGAAGTGACGCTGCATAGTGGTGAGGAGAGACGGTTGAATGTGACGAATATCTCCGAGGCAGAAGAACTGGTGCGCAGCTACAAGCTGGATCCGGTGGTGGAGAGTGTGCCGGAGGAGAGCTGGTTTCTTAACAGTGTATTTCCGATCCTGATCGTGGTGGTGGTCTGCGTTTTCTTTTTCGTGATGATGAATGCGCAGAATGCGGCCAGTGGCGGCGGTAACGGCAAGATGATGAATTTCGGCAGGAGCCGGGCCAAACTGACGCTCGGCGGTGAGAATAAGATCAAACTGGATGGCGTGGCAGGCCTGAAGGAAGAGAAGGAAGAGCTGCAGGAGATCGTGGAATTCCTGCGGGAGCCGGGCAAATTTACGAAGGTAGGGGCACGTATTCCCAAAGGCGTTCTGCTGGAAGGTGCGCCTGGTACGGGTAAGACGCTGCTTGCCAAGGCGATCGCGGGGGAGGCCAATGTGCCATTCTTCAGTATTTCCGGTTCGGATTTCGTGGAGATGTTTGTCGGTGTAGGCGCTTCCCGTGTGCGTGATATGTTCGCGGAAGCGAAGCGGCATGCGCCTTGTATTATTTTTATCGATGAGATCGACGCCGTGGCGAGACGACGCGGCACCGGGATGGGCGGCGGCCATGACGAGCGCGAGCAGACACTGAATCAGCTGCTGGTGGAGATGGACGGGTTCGGCGTTAACGAAGGTATCATCGTGATGGCGGCCACCAACCGTGTGGACATCTTGGATCCGGCGATCCTAAGGCCGGGACGTTTCGACCGTAAGATCACGGTGGCGGCGCCGGATGTGCGGGGCCGGGAAGATATTCTGAAAGTCCATGCCCAGAACAAACCGCTGGGAGATGACGTGGATCTTACCCAGATCGCGCAGACGACGGCAGGCTTTACGGGAGCGGACCTGGAGAATCTGCTCAATGAAGCGGCGATCAATGCGGCTATGGAGAAAAGAGTCTTTGTCAAGCAGGATGACATCAAGCGGGCCTTTGTCAAAGTGGGGATCGGTGCGGAGAAGAAGAGCCGTATCATTTCCGATAAGGAGAAACGGATCACGGCGTATCATGAGGCGGGACATGCAATCTTGTTCCATGTACTCCCCGATGTGGGGCCGGTGTACACGGTATCCATCATTCCCACCGGTATCGGTGCGGCGGGCTATACCATGCCTCTTCCGGAAAAAGACGAGATGTTCCTGACCAAGGGCAAAATGCTTCAGGATATCATGGTCTCTCTGGGGGGACGTATCGCGGAGGAGATCATTTTCGACGATATCACGACAGGGGCATCCAGTGATATCAAGAAAGCTACCAAGGTAGCACGCAGGATGGTGACCCGTTACGGGATGTCGGACAATATTGGTGTGATCAATTATGACGATGATGATGACGAGGTGTTTATCGGCAGGGATCTGGCGCACGCCAAGGGTCACAGCGAGGTGGTCTCCGGGGAGATCGACCGCGAGGTGAAAGCGATCATCGATGACTGTTATGAGAAAGCGAGGGCCATGATCTTAGAGCAGGAGGTTGTGCTGCATAGATGTGCCGAGCTGCTGCTGCAGAAGGAGAAGATCAACCGCACCGAGTTTGAAGCGCTTTTTGACACTGTATACCCGCAGCCGGAAGAGCCTGAAATGAAGCTGTAGCCAAAGGGGATTGTGCAATTTTCACAAAAATGGATAGTCGAATTTGTAATATTTGTGAATCCTTAGTATTGTGGACAGGTACATGCTATGCTATTATACTACTTGTAACCCCCCAATACATTATATAGTTTTTGCTATACCCCATAAGAAAGAAATACCTTCTCTAAAAAAGGCAGCGACCGAAAAGCTGCCTTTTTTACTTTGCAGGAAATTGCTCCGAACTTTACGAAGTTGCAAAGCAGATCTTGCAAACAGGCTTTGCTCGTTTTGTTACCGGGAAACGCAGTTCGTTTTTTGCTTGAACATCTACCCTATATAGTATAAAATAATCTATATATTTATCGGACTTATTGTAGAAAGGCATAAAGCATGGATATAAGCCAATTTCAGAGAGCAGAGAAGAATCAGCAGTATATAGCAGGCATGCGTCCAGTCATCAATAAAGAAGCGTTATTTTCAGACACTACGGAGGATTATGCATATCCGCCGGAGCCAAGCGCCTACGGGGAGGTCACGATTCGTTTCCGTTCGGCCAGAAATAATATTGACAGAGTGTTTTTCGTGTGTAAGGATGAGAAACACATTATGTTAAAGACGGAGACCGATAATTATTTTGACTATTATTCCTATTCTGTACAGCTTGACAATGAGAAGCTGGTCTACTATTTTGAAATACGCGTAGGCAGGATCGACTGCTTCTATGACACGCGGGGCATCTGCAAAGATATTAATGAGTATTACCATTTCCAGATTATTCCGGGGTTCAAGACACCGGAATGGGCGAAGGGAGCCGTATTTTATCAGATCTATGTGGATCGGTTCTACAACGGCGATCCTTCCAATGACGTGCTGACGAACGAATACCAGTATATCGGAGATAAGACAGTCAGGGTGGAGGATTGGAATAAATATCCGGCGGCCATGGGTGTGAGAGAATTCTATGGCGGCGATCTGCAGGGCGTATTGGATAAGATGGACTATCTGCAGGATTTGGGTGTGGATGTGATCTATTTCAACCCGCTGTTCGTGTCGCCCTCCAATCACAAGTATGATATTCAGGATTATGATTATATCGATCCGCACGTGGGCAAGATCGTTCACGATGAGGGCGAGCTGTTGCAGCACGATCAGCATGAGAACCGGTTTGCCACCAGATATATCGATCGGGTGTCCAACAAGGAGAATCTGCAGGCCAGCAACGCCCTTTTTGCCGAGGTGGTGCGGGAAGCCCACAGAAGAGGCATGAAGGTGATCCTGGATGGGGTGTTCAACCACTGTGGGTCTTTTAACAAATGGATGGACAGAGAGCGCATCTATGAACATGCTTCCGGGTATGAGAAGGGTGCTTATGTGGCACAGGACAGTCCGTACCACACCTATTTCCAATTTCACGATAATCACAAATGGCCCTACAACGGCTCCTATGACGGCTGGTGGGGACATGACACACTGCCCAAGCTCAATTATGAGAATTCCCAGCAGTTGGAGGACTATATCCTTTATGTTGCCAGAAAGTGGATCTCCGATCCGTATCATGTAGATGGCTGGCGGCTGGATGTGGCGGCGGATCTGGGGCATACGCCTCAATATAATCATTATTTCTGGAAAGAATTCCGTAAGGCGGTGAAGATGGTGAATCCGGAAGCTATCGTGCTTGCGGAGCATTACGGAAGTCCGAAGGACTGGCTGCAGGGCGATGAGTGGGATACGGTGATGAACTACGATGCCTTTATGGAGCCGGTGACCTGGTTTTTGACCGGTATGCAGAAGCACAGTGATGACTACCGAGAGGATCTGCGGGGGAATGCCGACAGTTTCTGGGGTGCTATGATGCATCACAGCGCAAATTTTACGACGCCGTCCTTGCAGGTGGCGATGAATGAATTGTCAAACCATGACCATTCCCGGTTCCTGACCCGAACGAACAGGAAAGTGGGCAGGACGAATACCCTGGGGCCGGAAGCGGCGAATACGGGTGTGGATAAGGCGGTCATGCGGGAGGCTGTCGTGATCCAGATGACCTGGCCGGGAGCGCCTACCATCTATTACGGCGATGAGGCGGGTGTGTGCGGCTTCACAGACCCGGATAACAGGCGTACTTATCCGTGGGGACATGAGGATCAGGAGCTGATCGCGTTTCATAAGGAGATCATCCGCATCCACAAGCGTTACAGAGAGTTCCTGACAGGTTCTATCAAGCAGATGGAAAGCGATTACAATGTGATCGGTTACGGCAGGTTCACCAGAGAGGGGCAGTCGGTAATCCTGGTCAACAATAATGATCATGAGATCACGAAAGAGCTGTTCGTGTGGTATCTGGGTGTTCCCAAGGAGTGTATGATCAAACAGCTGCTGCTGACCACTGCGGAGGGATTCACTACGGAAGAGAAGGAGTACCCGGTCAGAGCCGGTAAAGTCTCCATAACACTTCCGCCCACATCCGCCATCATCCTGCGGTATGAGGATGAAGAGATCAGCAGTTTTATGGAATACAGGTAATCCGATGAAAGACCGGAGGGATGCATGAATGTATCCTGCCGGTCTTTATTATACCTGGGTCTGTGCAGAGAAAATGTATTATTGATGTGATATTTGGCTGCTTGCATGACACAACTTTGACACATCTATAGTATATACTGTTGCAAGTAAAATTTTGTAACAAGGGCAGTCATACGGCATATCGATTCGGCTGTATGGTGCGGGTTTGTTATATAGATGAGGAGTGGTTAGCAATGCAGAAAATCCTGATCGTCGAAGACGATGCGGCCATCGCTAATTTGATCAAGATCAATCTGGAGACGGAGGGCTACAGATGTACCTGTGCTTTTGACGGCAAAGCCGGGGCAGATCTGATCGAGGAGGAACACTTTGACTTGATCCTGTTAGACATTATGCTGCCGGAGATTGACGGTTATGAACTGCTCGAATATATCAAGCCGATGGGAACACCGGTGATTTTCCTGACGGCGAGGGGCAATGTCGATGACCGTATTAAGGGATTAAAACTAGGAGCGGATGATTATATCGTCAAGCCGTTTCAGGTGGGAGAACTGATCGCGCGGGTGGAGGCTGTATTGCGGAGATATGGGAAGGCAGGCCAGAAGCTGGCTTTTGCGGATGTGGAGATTGATGTGGTCTCCCGGACTGTAACACAGGCGGGCGTCCCGGTTGAGTTGACGATCAAGGAGTTTGACCTGCTGGTAGAGCTAATGCAGAACAAGAATGTAGCGCTGTACCGGGAGCGTATCTACGAGAAGGTTTGGGGTGGGTCTTTTATGGGAGACACCCGTACATTGGATTCTCATATCCAGCGTCTGAGGAAGAAGCTGGGCTGGGAGAACTATATCAGGACGGTGTTTCGGATCGGATACCGCCTGGAGGATGATACATGAAACTTTTTCATAAAATATTTCTCTGCTTCGTGGTGATCTTCGGGATTGCTTTTCAGGCCGCAGGCGTACTGTTGATCGATCATGTCTATGAAAACGCCCTTGAGCAGGAAAAGAAGTACGCGCTGCAGGAGTTCCAATATAATAAATATATTCTACAGTCAATTCTCTACTCCGGGCAGGACTTTCTGTGGACACAGGAAGGCGATCTGGAGATCCGGGATTCTTTCACAGCGCCGGTCGCGCTCTATGATCAGGAGAAAAATTGCATCTATTCCAATATGTCGATGATGCCGAATGTGTCAGATCTCCGGGAAAGTGGGGAAGGACGGCTGGCTTTTCGCATCTATCAGAAGGAAAGGGAAAGTTATATTTACGTATATGATCATGTGCGGCAGGGGGAGAGCGGGGTTTATCTGGTGACGCAGACGGATATCAGTTCGGTGGTGGATACCCAGAAGAGCATGACGGCATATTTCCAGAGGATCTACCTGATCATTTTGTGTATTGGATTCCCATTGATCTTTTTGCTGACCAATCTGCTCACTGGTTCTATCAAGAAGGTGAGTAAGGCGGCCAGAAGGATCGCCAGAGGGAAGTACTCTGAGAGGATTTATGTGGGTACTAAGGATGAGATTGGCCAGCTGGCAGCGGATTTCAATCAGATGGCGGAGAAGATAGAAGAGAAGGTAAGGGAGTTATCCGAGGCGGCCAGAGCGAAGGAAGACTTTACGGCCAATTTTGCCCATGAGTTGAAGACACCGCTGACGTCGGTGATCGGATATGCGGATATGCTGTATCAGCGGGAGCTGCCAAGGAAGCAGGTCAAGGAGGCAGCGGGCTATATCCTGCATGAGGGTATGCGCTTGGAAGCACTTTCTTTGAAGCTGATGGATCTGTTCGTTATGGACAGGCAGGATTTTTTATTGGAAAGACTGGATACGGGGGGGCTGTTTGAAAACATGCGGCCGGGCATACTGCCCGTGTGCGGCAAGCATGGCGTAAAGCTGCATATGGACATAGAGGAAGCCGAGATCGCGGTGGAGTTCGATCTTTTCAAGACGATGATACTCAACATTATTGATAATGCCGTCAAGGCGGAGTGCAGTGATATCCGGATCACCGGGAAGAGACAGCAGACCTGTTACCAGATCTGTGTGGAAGATAACGGAAAGGGTATTCCGCCGGCGGAGTTGGGGCGGATCACGGAAGCCTTCTATATGGTGGATAAGTCACGCTCGAGGAAGCAGCACGGAGCAGGGCTTGGCATGGCGCTGGTGGCTAAGATCGCACAGCTTCACAGGGCAGGGATGCGGGTGGAGAGTGATGGTAAGTCCGGCACTACGGTTCGCATCACATTCGGTCTGCCGGAAGGAGGGCATAGTGAAGAGAGTGTCTAAATATACATGGGTCTGTCTGCTGCTTGCGGCAGTCTTTGCCCTGGGAAGTACGGCAGGGATGAATTTGATCTTGCAGATGCGGGAGCGGCAGCGGCTGAAGGAGAGCGGTACCGTGGTGATGGAATCTCCCGTGCTGGCATGGCAGGATCCGGCTGCAGAGGATACTGCCGCGGGAGAGGGTGATGAGACGGGGGAGACGAAGGAAGATGCAGAGCGTATTTTGACTGTGGAGCAGATGGAGCAGGTGATCAAGTACAGGAATCACTGTGAAGGGGAGATCCTGCATGAACCGGCAGTTGGACAGATCACGATGGAGGAGGCCATCGCTTCCGGAGAAAACTGGCTTGTGGAGATGGATTTTTGGAAAAGACAGAATCCGGAGTTTTTATCCCGAAGGGCATCTTTAGGGGTAAAAGCGGATCTGAGTACGCTGGAAGTACCGATGGAATCCTGGTACAGTTTTTGGACGGTGCGCTTTTCCAATGAGTATCTTTATGCAGATCTGTCTATCAATGCAGTCACGGGTAAAGTGTGGGATGCGGAGATATCGCTGTACGGGAATATGGCGCATAGGCAGTCATTTGATAAGCTGGAACTTTTTGTCCGGCTGGCAGGTGTGCAGGGGGAAGTGGAGAAGTTTGCGCAGACAAATCAAAGCGGGTCGTTGGTGTATATAGCGGTAAAAGGGAGTCAGTTGTATGCGGAGCAGGGCTATTATACTGCGAATACGACCCGGATCAAAGAGTTTATTGAAGATGGAAGAAGTACAATAGTAGAGCAGCATGAACAGCGGGTGATAGAGTATCGTCTGAGAGTAGAGGATAAAGAATCCTGATCTTTTTTACATGTATGACACAATTTCAACGAAAGTATGACGCAACACTCTGATAGGATGAAAGTATCTATCCTGTCAGAGTGTTTTTATGAGATAAAATATGGACTAGAAAATTGTTCCGGATCTTGCAAGCCGCGTGGCAGCGGGATCAGAGAGATCAGGATGACATTGGGGGAAAGAGGAATGAGGAATTATATGGAGAATGACAGAGAAATGGAGCGGCAGATGGAATACAGGAGAAGGAAGCAGCTGAAAAAGTTACAGAGAAATATTTTTTTCATTATTTTGGGTATGATTCTGGCCTTGTATGGAATGCGGATCCGGCAGTTAGGCGTATCTCTGACGAAGGTACAGACAACTTTGAAACAGATAGAAGTCTTACAACAGAAAGCGGCTGAGAACGGGAGCAGTTCGGATACAGAGGATATATTTGGAGAACGGCAGGCCGGCGGACAGCAGACAGCGGATTTTATCAGCAGCATCAAAGCAGTGCATTTGGACAAGCCCATCAAACGGACACGGGAGGAAGCCGTGAAGCGACTGGAAGAGTTGGGGCAGTCGAATCCGGTAATCGCACAGATTGGGCGCAATAGTTCCCTCTATCCGGAAAACATGCTGACGGCGTTGGCCAATAATCCTGAAATGGCGGATTTTGCAGCGGGATATTTAGAGAGGGACAAGGTGGCAGCAGGGGAGCTGACGGAGGAGGAAAAGAGACAGGATTTTCCGCTTTTTCTCCAATGGGATCCACGGTGGGGCTATGCTTCCTATGGGATTGACAGTAATATCGGCCTGTCGGGGTGCGGCCCGACCTGTATGTCGATGGTGCTGTACTATCTGACAAGGGATGAGACGCTGACACCGGATCGGGTTGCCGATCATGCCATGGAAAATGGCTACTATGTGGAAGGAACAGGAACTGCCTGGGCTTTGATGCAGGATATGCCGGGGCTGTATGGAGTGAGAGTGAGTGAACCGGAGGTGTCCGAGTATGGTTTCCGGAATGCCTTGTCGAAGGGGCATGTGCTGATCTGTGCCATGGGTGCGGGGGATTTTACGGCAGCCGGTCACTTTATCGTGATCTATGGGTACGATCAGGATGGTTTTATGGTAAATGATTCTAATTGTGTGGCGAGAAGCAAGAAGAGGTGGACTTTCGACGAAATCCGCGGACAGATCAAGATGGTATGGGCCTATGAGCCGCAGAAGAAACAGTTCGAGGAGGAGCAGGTGATCACTTTTGTGGATTATGCAGGGTAAGTTGAATATAGTATAAGATACACTCGCCGGTGCGCAGAGCGCCGACGAAAGCAGTTGGAAGGTCTTATGCAGTGTATAATCGGAAAAAAATATATCATAACAGGCAGTGTTAAAGCTTTTTTTCTATTTGGTAATGTGCTATGCTTACATTAAAGCTGTTAAGGAGAAAAATTTTGTCTTCAATTCCCACTTGCACGGAGGATTATTATGGCAAGAACCATAGGCATTGGAATACAGAGCTTCGAGAAGATCATACAGAATCAATATCTGTACATCGATAAAACTTTGTTTATCAAAGAGTGGTGGGAGAGCGGTGATGAAGTGACATTAGTTACCCGTCCCAGACGGTTCGGTAAGACACTGAATATGAATATGCTGGAGCGGTTTCTCTCGACAGAGTATGCCGGTCAGAGCAAAGTTTTTGAGGGATTATCTATATGGAAGGAAGAGAAGTACCGTGAGCTTCAGGGGACCTGTCCGGTGATATTCTTAAGCTTTGCCGATATTAAGGCAAATACTTTTGCTATGGCTAGAGAAAAGATCTGTATGCTGATAAGGGAAATATACGGCAGGTATGATTTTTTGTTAGCAGGAGGGACGCTGAAAGAAGGTGAGCCGGAGTTCTTCCGCAGTGTATTTTCAGAAATGTCAGACTCTGTTGTTTCTTATTCTTTAAAAAATCTGTCGGGTTATCTTGCGCGTTACTATAATAAAAAGGTTGTTATTCTGCTGGATGAATATGATGCTCCACTACAGGAAGCATGGGTATATGGTTACTGGCAGGAAATGGTAGAATTGATAAGAGGGCTGTTCAATTCTACTTTTAAGACAAATCCCTGGCTGGATCGGGCGGTTATGACGGGGATCACAAGAGTGAGCAAGGAGTCTGTCTTTTCTGATTTGAATAATCTGGAAGTGGTGACTACTACATCGGAAAAATATAATGACTGTTTTGGCTTTACGGAGGATGAGGTTTGGAATGCACTTAAAAAATGTGAGTTATATGAGAGCAGATCGAACGTCAAGAATTGGTATGATGGATTTTGCTTCGGATCAAGAAAGGATATCTACAACCCCTGGTCCATTATAAATTACCTGGATAAGAAGCGGTTTTCTACCTATTGGGCTAATACCAGCAGCAATAATCTGATAAATAAGCTGATTCAGGAGGGAAGTCCGGAAATAAAGATGTCGATGGAAACTCTTCTGCAAGGTGAGCATCTTTATAAAGAAATTGATGAACAAATTATATTTGACCAGTTGAATACTGATGACAATGCTGTTTGGAGCCTGTTTCTGGCGGGCGGATATCTGAAAGTGGAAAATTACACGTTGGACGAGGAGAAAGGAGAAGAGTTATACGAATTGTCTCTGACCAACAAAGAAGTGAGGATCATGTTTCGTAAAATGATCAGAAAATGGTTTGCAGGTTCAGATGGTGGTTATAACAGCTTTATCAAAGCGTTGCTGCAAAATGATATCATAGCTATGAATACCTATATGAATAAAATAGCCCTATCTGCATTCAGTTATTTTGATAGTGGAAATAAAGCTTCTGCCGTGACAGAGCCGGAACGGTTTTACCATGGTTTTGTCCTGGGGCTGATCGTGGAATTATCAGATCGTTACGTTATAACATCCAATCGTGAAAGCGGATTCGGGAGATACGATGTGATGTTGGAGCCAAGGCAGAATGAAGATCATGCTGTTATTATGGAGTTTAAGGTCAGGAATCCCGGAGAGGAAACTTCTTTGGAAGATACTGTAAAAGCAGCTCTTGAGCAGATTGAGAGGATGCAGTACGTAAAAGTTCTTGAGGCCCGTGGGATTTCCAGAAAGCGGATTCGGCAGTATGGGTTCGCATTTGAAGGGAAAAAGGTGTTGATTAAAAGTCTATAGGAAAGAAATACCTCTTTTTTGGTAAGAATCAAGATATGACAATTCTTATCAAAAAGGAGGTTTTTTATTCCGGCAACAAAACTACAGACTCGATAGATTATCGCAGATAACAACCCAAACAGCGTAGCTGATATCCATAGCCTGCTTAGGGAAAAGGAGTCAGAGGCAATGGACATTTGATGAGATCCGCGGACAGATTAAAATGGTCCGGGCTTATAATCTGCGAGAGAATAGAAAACTGTTTTTGTTTATAAATGTATGAGAGCATGCTATAATAAAACTACTTAGTGAGTTGAAATGGAGATAATTCATAATTTGCTTTTATTCCAGCGAACAATGAGCCAAGTACCGTGCTTGCAGCGAGGTATTTGACTCGGAAGAGTAATTTCAGATATTCGATCAATATACAATTAAAGTGGAAAGACAGGCTTCATATGTTTTCAGGGATGTTTATGCACGAGATTGGAGGATAGGCCATGAAAAATAGATTGTTTGCAATGATTCTCGCTCTTTTGACCGTAGTCTCAGGATTGCCGGTAGAGGCAGCTGAAACATCAGAAGAGTTTACTGCGGAGACAGCTGACGAAGTGGAGGCGGAAGGCAGCAGTGTGCTGCCGGAAATTTCGGAAGATATAAAAATAGCCGGCAGTAATGGGATATTATACGACAATATCATGTATTTGTCGGCAAGGACAGTGATGGCCCTGGAGGAAGACACGCGAAGCCTTTACTATGACGTGTGCGATGAGATTGCCCATTATAAGGAGAATGGATACGAATTAGAGGATGTTGTATTTGCGGTGGATGCCGAGGGGACTCTTTATTTTTCCGTATCCATTCCATCGAAAATACTCGATGATATTCAGGAAAAAATGATGCAGGAAATGCTGTACATAACTGAGGATGTTATAAACATAACAGCAGAAGATGCGGACGAGAAGAACGAAAACACGCAGGAATGCAGGATCGATGAAGATACAAAGGAGGGAAGGGAGAGTACAGAAGAGGGCATAACAGAGGAGAATATAGATGAGAGGAACGAAAACGCAGGGGATGACATAGCGGAGGAGGACAATAAAAGCGCAGAAGAAGGCATAACGGAAGAGGATGACGAAAGCGCAGAAGAGGGCATAACGGAAGAGGATGACGAAAGCGCAGAAAAAGGCATAACGGAAGAGGATAATGAAAGTGCAGAAGAAGGCATAACGGGAGAGGATAATGAAAATACAGAAGATGATATCATAGAAGAGAATGCAGATGAGAGGAACGAGGGCACAGGAGATAATATAACAGAAGAAACATCGGAAGAGGAGAATAAGAGCGCGGACGAAGAAAGTGCAGCGGAGGAGGCCGCAGCAGAGGAAGAGGAGCAGACAGAACGGCCTGTGTCAGAACGTGGGACGGAGGGATTTACCGCCGAAAACCTGGATATGCTTCCGGATTTTGCGGAAGAGACATTTGACGTGATCGAGACGGTAAAAGTTGATAATGTGATCGAGCTGGGGTATGGGAATGAAAACGATCAGGTTCAGATCAAAACGATAACGCCGACCAGCGGCTATTTTTACAATCAGTTATCGGCTGAGGAAAAGAAGATCTACAGCGCGGCAAAACCGAACTTTACAGGCGGAAAGAATTTCTTTTCCTATCAGATGCGTAATACAGGAAATTTTAACTGGAATCCGATCTGTCATGCGGTGTCGGCAGTGATGCTCACATATCCGGATAAGACAGACTGGATGGCAAGACCAGGCAGTTTGCGTGCGAAAGGAACCTATCAAGGAGGAGGCTCTGCGATAAATTATACGATCAGTTATGATAAGTCAAAGTATTACAGCGGTTCGCTTAACGAAAAAGCAAAGACGCAGATCCAGACGATTGCAAATGCGGCTCAGCAGTATGCTGCGGAGCGTTATCCAGGTTCTCCCGTATATGGAATTGTGCAATATTTTGATACATGGATCTGTGAGAACAATTACTACGAGATGCTTGGCGTGTTAGAAAGTTTAAAGGGGCAGCCTGACGACGTAAAGAAAATATATTACTATTGCCACTCGGCATACGGAATTTTACTCAATGGATATGGTGTCTGTGAAAGCTATGCCAGAGCAATGTCAAGGCTTCTCGATGCGGTTGGCATTCCAAATATGTATGTAATAGGAGATACATCGGGCGGATTTCATGCGTGGAACTATGTGCAGATGCCTAACGGAAGTTGGTATCTGGTAGATTCCACATGGAATGATGCGGTCGATCCGAACCAGACATGGTCATGGGGGACATATCTGTTGATCGCGGATGATGGAAACCATCTTCCAACGGGAGCCAGCTGGGGCGGTGAAAGAAATTTCGATTATCCGTCTCGGGCAGACAAAGACTATGTGCCGTCTACCGAAAGTATTTCATTTGAAACGGCAGTCTGTCATTTAAAACCGAAGGAAAAGGAGACAATTCAGGTATCCGGGTGGGATTATATCAAGAATGCGCCGAAAACGTGGTCCAGCAGCGATACGAAAGTTGCAAAGGTTGACAATAACGGCAAGGTCACAGCGGTTGCGCCGGGGAAGGCTACCATTACACTGGCGGCGGCAGGTATGACAGCGTCCTGTGAAGTATGTGTGTATCAGGTAAAGGCTGTTACTTCTGCGAATACTAATAAGAATAGCGATGCGCTGTCTTTTGGTATATCTGGAACACAGGGAGCAAGCGAGGATGCAAAAAATATAGTATTAAATGTAAATATGGGAAATTCACCATATGATGCGGAGTGGGTGCTTGCAAATGGGAAAATATCGGATCCCGTGATCACCTATACAAATAAGAAGGTCAATGTCGCAACAGCGTATGTTGAAAAGATTGAACAAAATCAGATAACGCTTACGATCATACCGAATGCTGCGGGGACTACAAATATAAAAGTTGCATTTGCCGGTAAGACAGCGACCATAAAAGTATCAGTGGGCAAGGTCTTGCAGGAAGATTGGTTTGCGATAGATAAAATTGAAGGGGACCAGATTTCCTACACGGGAAAAGCGATCAAACCGAAGGTGACGAAAATAACCAGGGAAAAGGTAACATACAAAGTAACATACCTGAACAATAAGAATGTGGGAACTGCAACTGTCAAAATAACCGGTACAGGTAAATTCGGCGGAGAGATCCTTTATCATTTTGAGATCAAACCGATCGACATCACAGACGCGGTTTTCTCCAAAGCCTTAAAGGATAAGATTTACAATGGCGGCGTTAACGCTCCGGCAACAACGATAAAGCTTGGCAAGAAAACACTCAGGATGAATACAGATTATACAATCTTGTATAACGGAAGAGAGATGGAGATTATTCCCGCAGGTACCTATACAATTTCAATTCGGGGAAAGGGAAATTACGCAGGGACAGCGGCTCTGACACAACTCTATACGGTAAAGCAGAATACCATTGCCAAAGTCACGGCTTCATGTCCACGTACGGTAAAGTATACAGGTAAAGCACAGAATCCGGTGACGGTAAAGATTGGCAAGAATGTTCTGCCGGAAAGCGACTATACGGTTGTCTATCATATAGGAAGTTCAAAGAGCGGCAAAGAGATCAGATACCCTCTTGCTAAAGGAAAATACACGGCTGTCATTACCGTCAAAGGTAACAATCTGACAACGACATCAAAGAAAACAGAGATCGTAAAGCGATTTACGATGAAATAGAAGGTGAACCGCCAGGCGGTGTCGGATGCGCAGCAGACGCTTTTATGAAGGATAAGCGTTGAACTGCTATAAATAAAGAGTGAAGTTTAGCTGTTGATAACTAAACTTACACTCTTTATTTTATACACTCTTTATTTCACTTCGATCTTCTTCACTTCTTCCTTCGCGGCGATCTCCTTCTTAGGGAATTTCACTTCCAGAATGCCGTTGTTGTAGGAAGCGTCGATATCGCCGGGTTCCACGCCGTTCACGCGGAAACTTCTGGAATACGAGCTGTAATAGCGTTCCCGACGGATATACTTGCTCTTATCCTCTTCGTTTTTCTCTTCCTTATGGGAAGCAGAGATGGTGAGCAGACTATCTTTCAAGTCAATGTTGATATCGGATTTGTCGAAGCCGGGCAGTTCTGCCTGCAGCAGATAACTGTCGCCCTGGTCAATCACGTCCGTCTTAAAGGCGTCGAAGGTTGCCAGTTCATTGTTACCCCAGAAATCCTTAAAAGCGTGGTCAAACATCTGATCAAAGGAATCATCGAAAAACATGGGTTTGTAGGTACGATTGTTGAATAATGCTGGTCTTAACATAAAAGTCACTCCTCTTTTCTTATATTATGCGGTCTGCACTCGGGCGGTGTGCCGCATGTGTTATCTGCTATCAGTATGACCGGATTTCAGGTTCCGATGCATGTCTGACAACTTGTTTGCTGTTTATAATTGTTATACAACATATATAACATAAAATCAATTATAGAAATATAAAGCATTTCTTAAAGAAAAATAAAGCAGGATCTGTAAAAATTATATGGGAAGCAGCCTTATAATATGGTAGCATAGAGGAAGGAGCGAGGAATACCGCACCGGGGAAATCATTATGTTAAAAATTTGCCGGAGAAAATAAAACGCGCATAAACAGCGCAGAAAAGAGGGATTTATGAGACTGGGAGCATTGGAAGCAGGCGGCACCAAAATGGTATGTGCCATAGGAAACGAAACAGGGGAAATCTTCGAGCAGATCTCCATTCCCACGGAAACGCCGGAGATCACCATGCCGAAGCTGATCGCTTATTTTAAGGATAAGCAGGTGGACGCTTTGGGGATCGGGTGTTTCGGGCCGTTGGAACTGGATCGGCAGTCACCGGAGTACGGGCATATTACCACTACGCCGAAGTTGGCATGGCGGAATTATGATATTGTCGGCGCTTTTCGGGAGGTGCTTGGCTGTCCGGTGGGCTTTGACACGGACGTGAACGGGTCTGTGCTGGGGGAAGTGACCTTCGGGCAGGCCAAGGGAAAGAAATGCGTGATCTACCTGACCATCGGCACCGGTGTTGGCGGCGGCATATACATAGACGGAAAGCTGCTGCATGGTATGCTGCATCCGGAGGCAGGGCATGTGCTGATCCGGAAGAGGAGCGATGACGCATATGAGGGTAAGTGTCCTTATCATAAGACCTGTCTGGAGGGTCTTGCGGCAGGCCCGGCTATTGAAGCGCGCTGGGGACAGAAGGCGGTGGAGCTGAAGGACCGGCCGGAGGTGTGGGATCTGGAGGCGGACTACATCGCGCAGGCGCTGGTGGGATATATCCTGACGCTCTCACCGGAGATGATCATTTTAGGGGGCGGCGTGATGCACCAGGAACAGCTTTTCCCATTGATTCGAGATAAAGTGACTCAGATGCTGGGCGGCTATATCCAGACGGAAGAGCTGGCGGATATGGAGCACTATATCGTGCCTGCAAGTCTGCACGACGATCAGGGGATCATGGGTTGCCTGGAGCTGGCAAGAAGAGAGAAGGAAGGCGGTGTGTGAGGCACCTTTTTTGGTACAGATTCTTTCAATGGGGCTGTTGTTGAACCCGGCAATTCCACGACAGGAGGCCGCGGACAGCAACAGTCTTGTTGTTTTTTCATCCTATAGGAAGTTGTATCATGTCCCGGTATACAGGTAACGCAGATAATCCAGGGCGGAATCTATGCGCGGACAGTTTGCGACAATACCCAGATAGACCGGATTGCTGAATCCGGCCTGCCGGATCAGTTTCGTGCGGGAAAGATCGATTCCGTAAAAAGCTTCTCTGGTTTTCGCACTGTAAGTGAGAGAATCGTCAAACAACATATCCATGGCATTATCTTCCAAAATAACAATATTCTTTTCCAGTTGAGATGACACCAGGTCATACAGGCCTGGATCTTCTCTGCACAGTAATTCTTTCAGATCGTAGAGAT
>CAMWLJ010000049.1 GCA_947175055.1 uncultured Lachnospiraceae bacterium
ATGGTGTGGCGGCGGATTCCCAGGAACAGAAGGATCTGGAACTGCTCCAGAAGAAAGAAGATGCCATGCATCACCCGGACGAGGTTTCTCTGACAGAGGAAGAGGAGGCCCGGCTGAAAGAGATAAACGGTCGTCTTCCCGATACGCAGGAAGAGGCATTTCTGCTGCAGCGTAAGCAAGATGCGGAGAGATTCGGGCTTGAAGTAACGTGGACGGAGGAAGAGAAGGCACTGCTGAAGGAGATGGAGGGAATCCCCCTGACGGAGTATCAGAAGCGCTGTCTGAACATTGATAAACATCAGAGGATCTATGAACAGAAGAACGATATCATTGAGGATCAGATCATAGCTTACAGTGGTTCCATTCGTGCTATGAAGCTGGAACGACTGAAATTTCATGAGATGGAGGATGCTCAGAAGAAGGCTGAGGATGTGATGGAAGCGGCCGGTAAGGAGATCATTGGCATGTTGATGGAAGAAGCCAAAGATCACGTGGATGAGGAGATGGACGAGAAGAAAGAAGAGGCCGAGGAGAAAGCGGAAGAGAAAGCAGAACAGGAAGAGAAGATAGAGGACAGAAAAGAAGACGAGGCAGCGTTGGAGGAACGGATCGACGAGGCTCAGATGAAGAGAGAAGAGCAGGAAGCATTACGCCGGGACTCCGAAGAGCGTTCCAGAGAGGATGCGGTTCTGCTTGGAGATATTTTGGAAACCGGCAAAGGGCAGGGCAGCCTTTCTGACGTGCAGCTGGATGTGAAGAAGATGTTGCATGAGATGAAGCTTTTGGAAGAGGACCTGAAGGGAAGTATTGTGGATGAAGAGAGCTGACCGGGAGGAGCGCAGGAAGCCGGTGCAGTGATGTTAAGCGGCCGGCGGCTGCCAGGAAAGCGGCCGGGAAGACAGGAGCGTAATAACGGCATACGAGAGGAATTATGTATTCAGGGATATTGCAGGCACAGCCAGCAATATCCACGTAGAGGTAAACATGAATATTGCAGTTTGTGATGATGAGGTAAGAGGGAGAGAAAGGATTCGAACCTTACTTGAGAAAGAATTTTCTCAGGCACAGACATGTGAATTTGATTCAGGGATGAAATTGATAGAAAATGTAAAAGAAGGATACCGGCCGGATATCGTGTTGCTTGATATCGCAATGGAAGGCATGGACGGTATGGAGACGGCAAGGCGTTTAAGGAAGCTTGTGGACGCGATCCTGATCTTTGTGACGGGCGTGAGAGAACAGGTTTTCGATGCCTTTGATGTGGGCGCATTCCATTATCTTATGAAACCGATCGATGAGGATAAGATGCGGGAAGTATTGCGGCGCGCCGTGCAGGAAGTCGAGAAGAGACAGTGCGGCCCACGGTATCTTTTGGTGAAGGCGGAGGGAAGCCACCGCAGAATACCGGTGGCGGATATCCTCTATGTGGAAAACAGCGGGCGTAAGGTGATCCTGCATACGAAGACGGAATGTCTGGAATACTATGAACGGATGAACCACTTACAGGAAGTGCTTGGGGACGGATTCTATCGCTGCCACAGAGGGTATCTGGTGGCGCTGTCTGCTATTACCGGCTATGACCATGAGAGCATCACCGTTAGCTCGGGGGATCAGATCTATCTGGCGAAACAGAAGTACGGTGAGTTTGTGAAATTGTACTGTCGTTATTTGAAGGAGTAGGGAAGCTGCAATGATAATCTGGAAGGAGCGGCAGCATGGTATGGGATTTGCTCAATCTGATCGAGTATTTATCGAAAGCATGGCTTTTGTTATATTTCTGTAAAGACAGTATCATGGTAAAGGAGAAGTATCGTTCCGCAGGAAAGATACTTTTTTTCTTACAGGCATTTCTTACAGGGTACTGGCTCGCTGCTTCCACGTGGTTTAACAGCGTACTTTACGGCAATGCAGACGGGATGGTCATGGACAGCAGCTACAGTATCATTAAACTTGTGATCGTCCTTGGCTGCAGCTTCTTTGCCATGGATCTGTTCTATCAGGGGAAAAGGCTTTGTAAGCTGTACTTGTTGTTAGTCTTTTATGCGGTACAGGAGATGGTCAAATTTACACTGCACAGTGTCTGGTCTCTTACTACGCTGGGGTTGATCGATCATCTGAGCGAATTGGTCATGGCGGAGGAGATCGATCCGGAGCGGTTTATGACGATCGCAACATATCTGCAGGATTATAGTATGTGGGTCTATCTGGCAGGCTGTCTGGTGTTCACATATGGAACACTTCGCGTGTACCGGCACTATCTGAGGGTTTCGGGACCGGTAGATGAGATCAGCAGGCAGGGACTTTGGTTTCTGATGTTGACGCCGATGGTCACCATGGCTTTTGATGTGTACTGGAGGATATCCTTTTACAGACAGCGGGGGACGGAAGTGGAATTCCTGTATGAAAAGCATGGCAGCATGTATGTGATGGTGCCGGTGACCGCCCTTCTATGTCTGGCCTGTATTGTCTTCAGCCGCAGGATCTACAGTGAACTGGTGCGTACTGAGGTGCAGAAGAACGGCCTTTTGTTCTATAAACAGCAGCTTGCGGATATGACAGATCATGTGAAAGAACTGGAGCAGTTGTATGACGGGATTCGCAGGATGCGGCATGATATCAATAATTATGTGGCAGATATGGAGCAGCTGCTTCGAGAGAGCACAGGAGAAGGGCGGCTGTCAGATCAGGTCAGACAGGAAGCGGACGGATATCTGCGGCATATGCAGCAGGCGGCGGACAGACTTTCCCTGCAATTTGCTACGGGGAATCCGGTGACGGATGTCATCTTAAATCGAAAGGGACAGATCTGTGAGCAGGAACATGTGACACTGGAAGGGGAACTGTTCTATCAGGCAGAGTTGGGGATTGAGGCTTTTGATCTGGGAATTCTGCTTAACAATGCACTTGACAACGCAATAGAGGCTTGTCGGAAACTATCGGCGGACAGAGAACGGCTGATCCGATTTCGAGGGTATGCGAAGGGAAGAATGTATTTCGTTGTGGTGGAGAATACGTATGAAGGTATGAGCCTGCCATCAGGGGTGGACAGCCTGCAGACTACCAAAACGGACAAAGACAGCCACGGGTTTGGCATGCGCAATATGCGAAGCTGTGTGGAGAAATATTACGGAACGATGCAGTATGAGGCAGGGGAAGGGAAGTTTGTACTGACGATCATGCTGCAGGGAAAAGAGTTCCGTTCATGACGAAAAACAGCGCAGTTGGTTACAATTCCCTTCACTTTACGGAAATACGAACGATATACTTAATGTGAAGAGAATGGAATTGCTTACTTCACAATGTGTAGACAGAAGGGAGACGACCTATGAGAATTCCAAGAAATTATTCCAGTGCACTGCTGAGTGGAAGAAACAGAACAGGTGGCAGTTATTCTTTGTTACAGAACGCTCTTAGCAGGACCAGCAGAGGCAGGAGATTGAGTAGTCGGAACGCACAAGTGTTAAGTGGACTGCGACAGAAGAACAATATTTTTAACAATGCGGTGCTGGGGACGGCCGATCAGCAGAAACTATATTATAATATGAAGTATCATGCGCAACAGGTCGGTGAGTATGGAGGCAAACTTGCGGACGAGAGCAAGACATCCCTTTTTGCCAAGGCGAAAGAGAGTGGCAGCAATGCGGAGATCGTGGCGAATATCAAGGGACTGGTGAGTCAGTATAATAGTATGCTGGGCAACCTGAGGGAATCCGGGACGAGGACAGACAATAATTACCTGTCACAGTTAAATAGTATTACCGGTATGAATAGTTCAGAGTTGGCTTCTTGTGGTGTGACCAGGAAGATGGACGGAACACTTGAGGTAGATGATAAGAAGCTGGCGGCAACAGATTTGACGACGCTTGAGAAGGTGTGGGGCGGCAAGAGCGGTTTCGCCGGACGGGCAGCTTTGTGGGCGGATTCTGTGGAGACTACCGCAGAGCGCAGTATGGATGCGCAGGCAAGCAGCAGCTATAGCAAGTTGTTTAATGACTATGGGAGCAGGGGGAATTATTTTAATTTCTTTGGCTGAGAAAGCTATGGGCTTTATATGTTACAGTTTGCGGCCGGTTAAGCCGTGACTGTAACGATTGCTTTTATCTTAATACAATTTTTACATTCCGTTTATTGTTTTCAGACAGCTTCTGCGTTATAGTAACAAAGGATATAAAAAGTGTTTACTTTTTATATCGTAGTTACTATAACAGACAGAAGTTATTTTTTTATCATATTTTTAGGAACGGAGGATAAAAACTCAATGACGGCAAATCCCTTTTTTCCACTGGATGAAATGAGTGTGGAATCCAATGAAACGGAGATGATGATATATCCCCAGGTAGATCAGTCGATTTATGAGAGAAGACGGCAGATGGTGGATACGGTGGTAGATTATAAGGAGATGAGAATGCGTTACAGTTGTGCCATCAAGGAGGTGCGCACGAAGTTTGATGTGCTGAATTCGGAATTTAATGTGCGCTATCAGCGCAATCCGATCACCTCCATCAACTCCCGCCTGAAGAGTAGTACAAGCATTATGCGCAAGCTGGACAGCAAGAATCTTGATTTTACGTTGGACAATGTGGAGAAGTATCTGTTCGACGTGGCCGGAATACGGGTGGTATGTTCTTATGTGGACGACATCTATATGCTGGCCCAGGCGCTGGCGAAGCAGGATGATATCACGGTGCTTAAGGAGAAGGATTATATCAAGAATCCTAAACCTAATGGTTACCGCAGTTATCATATGATCGTCAGCGTACCTGTATTCTTCTCTGACAGGACGAAGAATATGGCAGTGGAGGTGCAGATCCGGACGATCGCCATGGACTTCTGGGCAAGCCTTGAGCATCAGCTTAAGTATAAACAGAAGGTGCCGAACCAGCAGGAGATCGTGCGGCAGCTGAGTGATTGTGCAGAGCAGATCGCGTCCGTAGACAAGCAGATGTGGCAAGTACGCCAGCAGATCGAGCTGTCTGAGGATATACCGACAGAAGAGGAGATTCTGTTGGAGAAGCTGAGCAGGATAGACATAGCGATCAATGAATAGCAGGTTTCTTTTGGCACGATTTGGGATTGCAGGGGTCAGGGGAATCCATTATACTGAACATAGAAATGCTGTGGATTATGACAAAACAGATAAAATGACACGAAAGGAATTGGAAATGTGATGGAAGACAGGAGGAATCTGCCGGAGGCATTCCGTATGAGGATGAAAAGACTTCTCGGCACGGAATGGGAAGCGTTTCAGGCAAGTTATGATAAGGAACGTTCTTATGGGCTGCGCAGGAATCCGTTGAAGTCTTCCAGGGAGATATTTACGGCTCAGATGCCTTATACCTTGGAGAAGGTAAGCTGGGCAGAAGAAGGATATTACTATCCGGCAGAGGAACAGCCGGGGAAGGATGTGCTGCATGAGGCGGGGGTCTATTATATTCAGGAACCGTCTGCGATGGCGGTAGTGGAGATACTGGATCCGCAGCCGGGCGAGCGTATTCTGGATCTGTGTGCGGCGCCAGGCGGTAAAAGTACACAGATTGCCGGACGGATGCAGGGAGAAGGACTGTTAGTCGCCAATGAAGTGATTTCCGACAGGGCCAGAATTCTCTCCCAGAATGTGGAGCGGATGGGGATTAAGAACTGCGTGGTATGCAGTGAGGATCCGGAACATATGACGGAACTTTTCCCGGGATTTTTTGACAGGATCGTGGTGGATGCTCCTTGTTCTGGAGAGGGAATGTTTCGCAAGGATCAGACAGCGGTGGAACAATGGAGCAAGGAGCATGTGCGGATGTGTGCAGACAGGCAGCTGACGATTCTCAAAGCAGCGGCCAGATGTCTTAAACCGGGCGGCGTACTGGTCTATTCTACCTGCACTTTTGCACCGGAAGAAAACGAAGGGACTATCAGCAGATTTATAGGAGAGCAGGAAGACTTTTTCCTGGAGAAGGTACCTTGTGACGAGGCTTTTGCACCGGGACAGACGCAGTGGGCTATGCAGCCTGTACCGGGACTTGCATATACCATGCGGTTATGGCCTCATCGCCTGCGGGGAGAGGGGCATTATATTGCCAGACTTCGGCGACAGGGAAGCCTGGATGGTGTACTTCCGGGACAGGCCTTTGACAATGGACGGAAGAAGTCTGGTAAGGATCGCCGTCGTGCAGGTACAGGGCAAAAGGATTTGACAGAAGTCTTGCAGGAGTTTCTTGTAAAAGAACTGGGGCTTGCAGAGGATTGGTTGACGAAGCAGGGCGGGAGAGTGTCGCAGTTTGGAGAACAGCTTTATCTTGTGCCGGGGGATATGATCTCGATGGAGGGGATCAGGGTGCTCCGGCCGGGGCTGCATCTGGCAACGGAGAAGAAGAATCGTTTGGAGCCGGCTCACTCACTGGCTCTTGCATTGACGGCAGTGGAGACAGCGCGGATCCTGGAGTTGACACATGAGGAAGCGGTCTGTTATCTGCGCGGTGAAAGTGTGTTCCGTACTGCACAAAAGGGGTGGACATTGTTGACTTACAGCGGGTATCCGTTGGGATTTGGTAAGGCTGCAGGCGGTCAGATGAAAAATCATTATCCGAAGGGCTTAAGAAAGTTTCTGTGATCATTAATTATAGAAAACCGGTTAGGAGGAAGGCATATTGGGCGATTACTGCATGATACAAAAATGATGCAATTATGATGCAAAAATGATGCATAAAATGTCGAAAAATAGAAAGGTTCGCCCTTGTAAAAAAATTCTGCGTGGAATATACTAGATAAGGAACTCATTTTAATATGTCAAGGAGTGCTGTATATGCTGTTTTCCAGTGTAGAATTTTTATTCCGGTTTCTGCCGGTTTTTATGATATTGTACCTGATCATTCCTGCCAAATATCGTAATATTGTATTGTTGGTGGGAAGCCTTATATTTTATGGAGTGGGAGAACCGTATTTTGTTCTGCTGCTTATTTTTTCTATTGCAGTCAATTTCTGTCTGAACAGGTATATGTTTTGGGAGCCGAAGACTCCCATACAGAATCGCGTGCAAAGAAGAGAGCGGCGGCGTAAGACGGCGTTGATCCTTTCTCTGCTATTTGATTTTTGCATGTTATTTCTTTTTAAATATTGGGATTTTGCGGCTAGCAGCATAAACCATCTGGCAGGGAAGGAATTGATTCCCTTGTTGGCGCTGGCATTACCGCTTGGCATAAGTTTCTATACTTTTCAGATGGTATCCTATCAGGTGGATTGTTATCGGGGGCTCATACGCAAGCCAGTATGCTTTGTCTCATTTGCATCCTACGTGAGCATGTTTCCGCAGCTGATCGCGGGGCCGATCGTTCGGTATGATGAGGTGGCCGATCGGATGAAAAGCCGGCGTATGCGTATCCGGAATCTGGAGAACGGACTCAAACTTTTTACACTGGGACTAGGGTTTAAAGTGCTTTTGGCCAATCAGATCGGGACACTCTGGAATACGATCATGTCCGCAGGTGCAGGAGAATTACATCCGGCGGTAGCATGGTTGGGAGCAGCGGCCTATTCTTTTCAGATCTACTTTGATTTCTGGGGGTATTCAGTGATGGCGATGGGGCTTGGTAAAATGCTCGGATTCAGGATCCCGCAGAATTTTGACAGTCCCTATGCGTCCAGATCCGTTTCGGAATTCTGGCGCCGTTGGCATATTACGTTGGGTAGATGGTTTCGCGAGTATGTCTATTTTCCGTTAGGAGGAAGCCGGAAGAGCCGGGTGAGAACTGTATGTAATCTTTTTATCGTATGGGCTCTTACCGGACTGTGGCATGGGGCTGACTGGAATTTTGTATTATGGGGGCTGTTATTTTTTGTAATCCTCACGATCGAGAAGAATAGCTATGGCAAGAGATTGGAACAGACTAAAGTGATCGGCCGGCTCTATACGCTGGCGATCATTCCAATAACATGGGTTGTGTTTGCCATTACCGATATAAGGCAGCTGGGAGCATATCTCGGCAACATGTTCGGCATACAACAAACAGGCGTTATGGTTGGTATCCCACAGCTTCTGCGTTATCTGCAGGAATATGGAATCTTGCTGACGGTATGCATTTTGTTCGCCACTCCTTTTCCGATCAGGTGGTATCATAAATGGAAAGATCGATGGTTTGTGGTAGTAATGCTGGTAGCGATATTCTGGTTCTCGGTTCGTGAGATCATGGTGGGGAGCAACAATCCGTTCCTGTATTTCAGATTCTGATTAAAATTCATGGTTCCAAACATTCACTTCAGTCTATGATGGTATGGGCATGGAGGATCAGGCGGCAGGCTGAGTATGATGGGAATTTATTATCTAATAGAAGATAAGTAACATAAGATATGAATGATGAGTGATGATTCAATTGAGGAAACGATAACGAATGAAAAAAAAGAAGCAGAAGCAATCGCAAAGAAAACAAACAGAACAACAAGTGCGTTCAGCACAGAAGCAGCAAACAGGACAACAAGCGCGTTCAGCACAGAAGCAGCAGACAGGACAGCAAGCGCGTTCAGCACAGAAGCAGCAGACAGGACAGCAAGCGCGTTCAGCACAGAAGCAGCAGACAGAACAGCAAGCCCGTTCAGTACAGAAGCAGCAGACGGGACAACGAAAACAGACATTACGACAGTCTGAAGCGCAAATGCCACAAAGACAGAAACGTGACTGGAGAGCATATTTATATAACTGCCCTTATTTAATTCTGATCACTTTGACTACTTTGGCGGTAATGTTTATCTCGGATGAGATTGGCATCAGTGCTGCAGTGAGAGATACACAGATGTTTGTTAGCAGATCGTATGCCAAAATGCCCGGAGAGCAGGAGATGTTGGAAGCCGGTTCGCACAGTTCTATGCTGGAAGAAAATGGAAAAACGAGTGATATTGAAAATTTAAATAAAACGGGTGACGAAGATGAGGTAAAGAATGGTAAAGACGCTGCCGATATCGGCAATACAGATGGGATACAGACAAGTGTAGCGGCTAGTATTGGCGATGGCAGCGAAGCGGAAAGTTTTGATGAAGAATCTAAAGTGCAAGCTGGAAATGCAGGAATACGCAAGGATAACAGTGACGATTTACAAAATGACGACAGACATCAGAGTGAACATAGTGGTTTGAAAAATGGCGTAGAAACGGAAGATATACCGAAAGGGGTAACTGATTTTGAATTTTATGAGCCGTTGCAGATAGAATCTCGTTATTATAAGGATGCAGGAAAAGTTGCATTGACAACAGTATATCCTTACACAAAAGAAAACACTAGTTATTTCGATGATGCTGCTTTTCTGGGAGATTCCAGGACTCTGGGGATTTCAGATTATGCAGGATTGGAGAATACGGATTTCTACTGCGACAGTGGTATGACGATCTTTAGGATTCTGGAAGATGAAGTTACTTACCAGAAGACCGGCAGCAAGGTTAGGATGACGGAGGTATTGCAGACGAAGCAATATGGAAAGATCTATATCATGCTGGGTATGAATGAGTTGGGATATGGTGATACGGAGATGTATCTGGAGCAGTATCAGCAGGTGCTGCAACAGATTCGTGAATGGCAGCCAGAGGCAGTCATCTATATTATGGCAAATCTCCATGTCAGCAGAGAAAAGAATAATATGGAGACAGAGTTCAATAATATTAATATCAATGACAAGAACGCTGCGTCGGCGTCTCTGGCAAACGGAACAGATGTTTTCTATCTTGATGTCAATCCGGTCTTTACGGATGAAGAAGGGTATCTGAAATCGGAGCTGACTTTTGACGGTGTCCATCTTTATGCAAAGCATTATGATGCGTGGCGGGAGTTCTTGCTGGAGCATGCTGTGGAGTTGCCGAAGAACCAGATATCGGAGGCCGAACAGAGAACAGATACAGGTTCCGGGATCGGCAAAGCAGCGCAGGAGAATCCTTGAAGAGACGAAGAAGAATATATGGCGTGATACTGTGTGATGTAAGGAGTATACATGGAAGACAGAGAAATTCGTTTGAACAAATATCTGGCAGACTGCGGTATTTGCTCCAGGCGGGATGCGGATAAACTGATCGCACAGGGTGTGGTGACGGTCGAGGGCAGGACTGCCCGGATGGGCATGAAGATAACCGGGCGGGAGAATATACAGGTTCGGGGGAAGAAGGTAGCAAGCCGTGATCGGACAGTAGTGCTGGCATATTATAAACCGAGAGGTGTAGTCTGTACAGAACGGGATGTTCATGCAGAGAAAATAGTAATAGATGAGATCAAGTATCCGGTACGTGTCACTTATGCAGGCAGATTGGATAAGGAGTCAGAAGGATTGCTGCTGATGACAAACGACGGTATGCTGATCGATGCCATGATGCGTGGTGCAAGCGGCCACGAGAAAGAATATATAGTCAAGGTTTCTAAGGAGTGGACAAGTGAGGCGCTGGACTGTCTTCGGCAGGGGGTGTGGCTGGAAGAAATGCGGGTCAGTACAAGGCCATGTGAAATAGAACAGATCGGCTCGAAGACGATCCGTATGATACTGACACAAGGACTCAATCGGCAGATACGGCGTATGTGCAAAACACAGGGATATGAAGTCACCTCACTGAAAAGAACACGTGTTATAAATATTGTTCTTGACAAATTAAAGCCTGGAGAATATAGGGAGTTGTCACGAGAAGAGATACAAGAATTGTATGAACACTGTGGTATGGTGCAGAATGGAGCGCCCCGGATAAAGTAATAAATGATATATGCAATTTTAAAGAACGGCAGGTATTTTATATGAAAGAAACAGATATCAATCGTATGAAAGAACTGGTCGCGGTGTTGAACCAAGCGGCGAGGGCATATTACGCGCAGGATACAGAGGTCATGAGTAACTTAGAATACGACCGTTTGTATGATGAGTTGACGGAATTAGAGGAAAGAACGGGTGTTATACTTGCAAATAGCCCTACGGTAAATGTAGGTTATGAAGCGGTGGATGAACTGCCGAAGGAGAGGCATGAACGCCCGATGCTCTCTCTTGCCAAGACGAAGAACAGGGAGGAACTGCGTGATTGGCTGAATGGGAAGGAGGCAGTGCTTTCTTGGAAGTTGGACGGATTGACGATCGTACTGACTTATAACGAAGGGAAACTGACCAAGGCCGTGACGAGAGGAAACGGGGAAGTGGGGGAGGTCATTACCAACAATGCCAGAGTGTTTAAGAATGTACCTTTGTCGATTCCTTATCAGGGGGAACTGGTCCTGCGGGGAGAAGCGGTGATCAGTTACAGTGAATTTGAGCGTATCAACAGTGAGATTGAAGATGTGGATGCAAAGTACAAGAATCCCCGGAATCTGTGTAGCGGTTCCGTGCGACAGTTAAATAATGAGATCACTGCCAGACGAAATGTCAATTTCTATGCATTCAACCTTGTGAAAGCAGAGGATGTGAGCAGCGGTGAGCTCCGGGCACAGCAGTTTGCCTTTCTACAGGAACAGGGTTTTGATGTGGTAGAATACAGATTGGTGGATCCGGATACGATCCTGGAGGAGATAGCGTATTTTGAGAATAAGATTCAGACCTATGATGTGCCGTCAGACGGGCTGGTGTTGACTTACAATGATATCGCATACGGGCAATCCCTTGGAAGGACAGCGAAATTTCCGCGGGATTCCATTGCTTTTAAATGGGCGGACGAACTGCGGGAGACGGTGCTTTCGGAGATGGAGTGGAGTGCCAGCCGTACGGGGCTGATCAATCCTGTGGCGATCTTTGAGCCGGTGGAGCTGGAAGGAACTACGGTCAGCCGTGCTTCGGTACACAATATCAGTATCGTAAGAGGACTGAAGCTGGGGATCGGCGATCGCATTACGGTCTACAAGGCAAACATGATCATACCGCAGATCGCGGAGAATCTGACCAAGAGCGATACACTGGAGATTCCGGCAGTGTGCCCGGTGTGCGGACAGCCTACCCAGATAAGGCAGGTCAATGACGTGCAGTCGTTGTACTGCAATAATCCGGACTGTGATGCCAAGAAGATCAAGGCGTTTACATTGTTTGTAAGCAGAGATGCCCTGAATGTGGACGGTTTGTCTGAATCTACACTGGAGAAGTTTCTGGCGAGAGGCTTTCTTCATGAATTTGCGGATCTTTTTAAATTGAATCGATATGAGCAGGAAATTACGCAGATGGAGGGATTTGGTGAGAAATCCTTTGGCAATCTGATGGAAAGTATCGAGAAGGCCAGAGATACAACATTGGCGAGAGTGGTCTATGGGCTTGGTATCGAGAATGTGGGAGTGGCCAATGCAAAGATTTTATGCAGGCATTTTGGTTATTCACTGGATGCTTTGCAACAGGCGACCGTTGAGGATCTGAATGAGGTGGACGGTGTGGGCGGCGTGATCGCAGCGGGAATCCATGAGTTTTTCCACAGACAAGATAAGATGGAGCAGTTGGAACATCTGATGCAGGAGCTTCGTCTTGCTGAAGAGGTGGTGGATGAGGGGAGCCAGACATTGGCAGGTATGTCCTTTGTCATCACCGGCAGTTTGGAGCACTATGAGAATCGGGGAGCACTTAAGACCGAGATTGAAACCAGAGGTGGCAAGGTTACCGGAAGTGTTACCGGGAAGACGGTCTGCCTGATCAACAATGATACGACATCGCAGTCGTCCAAGAATAAGAAGGCGAAGGAATTGGGAGTCAGGATTATTTCGGAAGAGGATTTTATAGAGGAGTATCTGTAAAAAGTGTCGTAAGATTTTGTCAGGAAAGTATAGTTGATGATAAAAGAGAAAGAGCAGAAATGTTCTTTCTTTTTTTGTATAAAAATGTTTTCGGAGACTTTGATTTTATATTTTAATAGATATGGAAAAAATAATATGGCCGGTATAGAAAAATCTCATGATTTCGGCAGGAGGGAGAAAAAGATATGGCAGATGTATATGGTTATGTGCGTGTCAGCACCCGTGACCAGAATGAAGAAAGACAGCTGATCGCTTTGCAGAAACTTTCAGTTGCAGAAAAAAATATATTTATGGATAAACAGTCCGGGAAAGACTTTGACCGTCCGGCGTATAAACGTATGGTACGCCGTATGAAGAAAGATGATTTGCTCTATATCAAAAGCATTGATCGGCTGGGACGCAATTATGGCGAGATATTAGAGCAGTGGCAGATCCTCACGAAAGAAAAGGAAATTGATATTGTAGTATTGGATATGCCGTTATTGGATACCCGCAGGGGGAAAGATCTGATGGGGATGTTCCTCAGCGACATTGTCTTACAGGTATTGTCCTTTGTGGCAGAGAATGAGCGATCAAATATAAGACAGCGTCAAGCGGAAGGAATCGCAGCCGCAAAAGCGAGAGGAGTGAGATTTGGCCGTCCGGCAATACCTTATCCGGATAATTTCTATCAAATACATCGGGATTGGAGAAACAAAAAAATAACACTCCGCCAAGCTGCTGATGCCTGCGAAATGCCTGTGGGAACCTTCTATGGAAAAGCTAGAAAATTTGAAAATATTAGTTGAGTGACAACAGGATTTGTAAAAGTGTACTTTTGCAAAGAAACCTTATAACAATTAACTATGAAAAAATACAGATGCATTAATGCCAGAAATACGTCCAAATGGATCGAAAATCGATGAAAAATAAAAAAACAATTGAACAAACATTGTTTTTGTGATAGACTAAGAAACTGTTAAAGAAGATATGTAAATTTTGCAAAAGTACACATTTTAGAAATGTGTCGAAAGACTGCAGGAGGAACTAGATCATGACAGGTGATTACGCAGTCGTAGTAGTGACATATAACAGGCTGGAGCTTTTGAAAGAATGTCTGGGGCAGATTGAAGGCCAGACAGTTCCAGCGAGAAAGATTATTGTGGTAAATAACGCATCTACAGACGGTACGACAGAGTATTTGCGGGAGTATAAAGAGAAGGATCCCCGTTATGGGATCATTACCTGTACGGAAAATACAGGGGGTGCCGGCGGCTTTGAAAAGGGAGTAGAGGCAGCTGGAAGGGAGAAGACAGAATGCATACTGCTGATCGACGATGATGCGATTCTTCATAGAGATTATATGGAAAAGATCATGGATGCCAGGAAGTGCAATCCGGATTATCAGGCGTATGCCGGTACGGTAATGACGGACGGAGAAATAGATACCGCTCATCGCAGAAATGTGATAAGACCGGGATTAAGGACGAAGAAGTGCGCGGAAAACTACTATACAGGTAAAAACGCAGAGCAGCCATTTGCCTGTGATATAGCGTCTTTTTGCGGCATGGTGATCGACAGGGCACTGATCCGCAAGGTCGGGCTGCCCTGCGGTGCATATTTTATATGGCATGATGATACGGAATATTCCATTCGGATCAATCAATATACACGGTTCCTGGTCATACCGACGGCCAGGCTTGACCATAAAACTACAGCGTATAGTAAGAGATATCCGCACCGGCGCTATGATTGGCGTGAATATTATGGAATCAGAAACAGGATCACATGTGTGAAGATGCATGGAAGTATGTTAGACAGAGCAATAAATGGGATAGATATGTTTTGGAATATTGTATTCCGCAATTGGTTGTTTAGTGTGGTACATATGGATGATTATGATTGGAAATATGAGAAGTATCTAGTCAAGGAAGCATACAGAGATGCAAGATCGGCCAATGTCGTCTGGATCGGGATTCCCAATTTCAGGAGAGCACGTATACGGCGTACGCAGACTCAGGCAGGTCTTGACAGCACTTGCACATAGAAAGGAGCACTGTTACAAAAGTGAAGATTCAGGATGTTTTATGGCCCAAAGACGGAATATGTACAGATATAGAAATGTATTTTCACTCCAACTATAAGAGGAGCTTAGTCAAGGAAGAGTGCATCTGTATTTTATTTCAAAAGGGTGGCATTGTCACGACAGATACCTATTTTAACAGCCTGTCGATCGGAAAATGGACGAAGTATACGAACGTAGGTACCATAAAGCTTACGCTGTCCCTGCAGGGAAAATTTAATGTAAGTCTTTGCTGGAAACAGAAAATAGATGAAAGATATGTGGAAAGAGAACTGAAGAATATCACCGTGGATACGGACAGACGGACAGAGGTCGTAATGGAATATCCGGAGGAAACGAAGGGTATGTTTTTCTTTCGATTAGAAGCTGTTGAAGAGGGTGGAAAATTTTATGGGGGCTATTATGCCACAGAGATAGAGAAGGATAAAGTCCGTCCCGTAAAGCTGGGAATCGTGATCTGTACCTATAAACGGGAAAAATATGTGTGTGATAATGTCAGGCTGCTGAATCAGGATATTATAGAAAATCCGACCAGTCCGCTGTATGACAGAGTGGAAGTGTTTATCTCGGACAATGGGCAGACTTTAGAGAAATACGGTCTTGCGAGTGAAAGCATACATATCGTCCGTAATAAAAATGCAGGCGGCGCAGGAGGATTCACAAGAGGACTGATAGAGATCTTAAAGCAACCGGATAAGTGCATCACACATGCATTGCTGATGGATGACGATGTGGTAGTTGACACGGCTTCTCTGCTGCGGACAGCTGCGGTCCTGGCTCTTATAAAAGAGGAATATATGTCGGCTTTTATCGGTGGTGCCATGCTGCGGTCCGATCAACGGAACGTGCAGATCGAGTCGGGCGCTTCCTGGAATGCGGGTAATCTGATTGCGCTTAAGAAAGACTTGGATCTGCGTGTGTGGCAGAACTGCCTGATCAATGAACAGGAGGAATACCGGGAATATAATGCTTGGTGGTATTGTTGTTTTCCAATGGAGATTGTCAGGCCGGATAATCTGCCGCTGCCGGTTTTCATACGTGGTGATGATCTGGAGTACGGTCTGCGTAATATGAAAACGCTGATACTGATGAACGGAATCTGTGTCTGGCATGAACCCTTTGAGAACAAGTATTCTTCCTTTTTGGAATATTATATCATTCGCAACAGGCTGATCGACAACAGCTTTCACTTTCCGAAATGGGGCAGGAAGGAACTGATCCGGGAGCTCCTGAAGGAATATAAGAGAGAAGGATATCTGTACAGGTATAAGAACGTGGTGCTGTATATGCAGGGAATACGAGATTTCTTGAAAGGGATTGATTTTCTGGAACAGACGGATGCACAGCAGCTTCACAGAGAGATCATGGGATTCGGCTACAAGGCAACTTTGGCGGAGCAGCTGGAAGTGCCGTTCTTCTATAAGGAATATGAAAGAGGATGTAAAGAGACACACTCCTTTCTGCATGAGGCAGTGCGGAGAATAACTTTTAACGGATATCTGCTTCCTGCGAAGCATGTACGAACAGTGCCAATGGCGAAAGCGAGACCGGAATTTGTCTGGCGGGCAAAGACGATCCTGTTCTATGACATTGTGGAGAATAAGGGTTTTGTCACACATAGGAGCACATGGACTTTCATCAGGCAGGGATTTGAAGTACTGGGAATGATGTTTGCCATTCTGACCAAATATGAAAAAGCAAAGCGGAGCTATATCGAGCGTGGGAATGAGATCAGGCAGCTTTCGTTTTGGGAAAAATATCTTGAAATCGGAGAATAGACAGATGAAATATGATTATCTGATCGTAGGCGCTGGGTTGTATGGCGCGGTGTTTGCTTATGAAGCGGCCGGAAAAGGAAAAAGCTGTCTGGTAATAGATAGACGGGATCATATAGCCGGCAATATTTATACGAAAGAAATATCGGGAATCCAAGTGCATGAATATGGAGCCCATATATTCCATACTTCTGACAAAAGAATATGGGATTATATAAATCGGTTTGCGGAATTTAATAATTATATCAATTCCCCGGTGGCAGTGTATCAGGACGAACTGTATAATCTGCCCTTCAACATGAACACGTTCAGTAAGATGTGGAACATCAGAACGCCGCAGGAGGCTAAAGAGATAATAGCCGGACAGATCGCAGGATTGAAGATAACAGAGCCGAAGAATTTGGAAGAACAGGCTCTTTCGCTGGTAGGAGAGGATGTATATCGGAAACTTATAAAAGGATATACGGAAAAGCAGTGGGGACGTGATTGCAGAGAACTGCCGGCATTTATCATCAAGCGGCTGCCGCTCCGTTTTACCTATGATAATAATTATTTCAATGACAGGTATCAAGGTATTCCCATTGGCGGGTATACGGCAATGATCGAGAAAATGTTGGAGAATGCTGAGGTAAAGCTAGGCATCGATTATTTAGAGCACAAGACGGAACTTAACGCTATGGCAGAGCGGGTCATCTATACAGGACAGATCGACCGGTATTTCGACTATTGTGAAGGTGTGCTCGCATATAGAATGGTCCGTTTTGAACATGAGATTCTGGACTGCGATAATTACCAGGGAAATGCGGTAGTGAATTACACGGAGCGAGAAGTGCCCTATACGAGAATCATAGAGCATAAACATTTTGAGTTTGGAAAGCAGCAAAGGACCGTTATCTCCAGGGAATATCCGAGTGAATGGCATCAGGGCGAAGAACCCTATTACCCGGTCAACGACGAAAAAAATAACGCAGTGTATGAGGCGTATCTGCAACATGCCAAGAAAGAGAAAAATGTGGTCTTTGGAGGCAGACTTGGCGAGTATCGGTATTATGACATGGATAAGGTGATCGGCAGGGCACTGGAAGCGGCGAATAGAGAGTTGAAGTAGATCAGGACAACATATAAGGGGATATAAGCATAGATTACAGGGCAGTAGGGTAGTACATTTATCGGAAATGCGGGTGAATACAACGGGATAAGGAGTAAAACATGGTTAACTTTAATGTGCCGCCAACGGTTGGTGATGAATTGGATTTCATAAAGGACGCCATAGCATCAAAGAAGATCTGTGGTGATGGCAGATATACACATATGTGCAATGATTGGATTAGGAAAAAAACAAATTCGGCGGGAGTTTTGTTGACCACATCATGTACGCATGCAACAGAGCTGGCAGCAATCCTGTGTGATATCAAAGCAGGAGACGAGGTCATCATGCCATCTTATACTTTTGTTTCGACGGCAGATGCTTTTGTATTAAGAGGTGCAAGAGCTGTCTTTGTTGATATCAGACCAGACACGATGAATATCGATGAGAATTTGATCGAGGCTGCCATAACGGAAAGGACAAAAGCAATCGTGCCGGTGCATTATGCGGGTGTATCTTGTGAAATGGATAAAATCATGGAATTGGCCAGGAAATATCATCTCTACGTTATTGAGGATGCAGCGCAGGGAATAATGGCATCTTATAAAGGGCGGCAGCTTGGAGCGATTGGAGATATCGGATGCTATAGTTTTCATGAGACAAAAAATTACAGCATGGGAGAAGGCGGTGCCATTTTGTTGCAAGATGGCGCAATGCTTGAGCAAGCAGAGATCATCAGGGAGAAAGGCACGAATCGAAGTAAATTTTTCAGAGGACAGATAGATAAATATACATGGGTAGCCGCAGGTTCTTCCTATTTGCCGAGTGAATTGAATGCAGCGTATCTGTGGGCTCAGTTTTTGAAAGCGGATGAGATTTACGAAAACAGAATGGCTTCCTGGCAAAGATATTATGAGGCATTAAGCGAGCTGGCAGATTCGGCATATATTGAACTGCCATATATTCCGGAAATGTGCGTACATAATGCACATATGTTTTACATCAAGGCAAAGAATCTGGAGGAGAGGACAAGACTGATCACGTACCTGAAAGAGAGAGGCGTTATGGCCGTGTTCCATTATATTCCTCTGCACACTGCACCGGCAGGACAGAAATATGGAGAGTTCAGAGGAGAGGACAAGTATACTACAGCGGAGAGTGAACGGCTGGTAAGGCTGCCATTATATTATGGATTACGGGAACAGGATCAGGAGACAGTGATTGATGCAGTCAAAGATTTTTATAAAAAGCAATAGAATCGGACAATAGAGTAGGAAGCAATGTAAGCAACGGGAAGAATGAAATGGATATAAAATTTGATGGGTTGTACATAGGACAGGAATACAGCAGAACATTTCAAGTGACAGAAGAAAAAGGGCGTGCTTTTGCGGAAGTATCACAAGACTATAATCTGCTTCATTTGGATGAGAAATATGCACAAAATACGATATTTCATGGACGAATCGCACATGGAATGTTAGTAGCCAGTTTTATTTCTGGGGTTTTGGGGAATGATTTTCCAGGAACTGGCACTGTGTATTTAGGACAGGAACTGCGGTTTGTGCGTCCGGTGCGATATGGGGATGAGATATCTGTTACGGTCAGAATAATGGAGATGGATCAGGAGACCGGGAGAATCAGATTGAGTACTATATGCAAAAATCAATCTGGTCAAAGTGTTATTGAAGGGTATGCGCACATTATGAAGAAAGGATAAGTAAAAATGCAAAAGAGTGTATTTGTCGATGATAATTTAATGTTGGGAGAATGCTATGTAAAAAGAGAGTATGGAAATTTAAAGGAAAAAATCATCGGGGGGGGGTATCATGCGACAGATGCATTAATAGATGAGGGTGAATTATTTGGCTTTCATATTACGAAAAACCATAATGTTTCTCAAATCTATGGTATGGACTGCTATGTTGTCAGGTTTATTTTTTCCGGAGTTTCACAGATACATGACAACAGGCAGGAGCGAATCCTGTGCGAATTGCTGAACAAGCTGAAAAATTATATTGATTCCCATAAAGGATATTATAATTTAAGAATTCCGTCGCATATTGTTGACCTGATCAAGGCATTGAATCTGACATTTATGAATCCGATTTTTTGTGGTGGAACAGTAGAAGAACTGATTCATGGTAAATATGTGGATGACTGCAATGCAAATAATTTAACGATAGAATTTGCAGATTGGCAATATATTGAGAAGTATAAAGGGGAGCTGTTAACGATGACATTGGAGTCCTTTGAGACATATCAAGGACAGTATCATATTTCAGGAGTCACGCAGAATAAAGCCGGATTGATCTATGAAAACTGGATTAGGGAAACAATGGAAGCACAAAACAGTGAAAAGTGTGTTGTAGCCAGGATTCATGAGGCTCCGATAGGATTCGTGACGATAAAGGAGACGGACAAGGCGGTCGAAGGCGTTTTGTCGGCAGTTGCCTCCAAGGACAGGAAACTGGGAGCATATAAGGCAATGATAGCGTATTTGATCAATTATGCGAACAAAAAAAATAAGAGTTTTGTGACCAGTACACAATTTGATAATTTTATTGTGCAGGGAGTATGGAATTCATTGGGGCTAAAGCCGTTTTACTCTATCTATAACATACATATTGACAATAGATGATCCCAAATTTGTAGGAACTAAAAAGTAAGGAAGAGGATTAAGTATGAAGATTTCTTTCGTTATTCCCTGTTATAGGTCAGAAAATACTTTAGAGGCAGTGGTAAACGAGATTAAAGAGAAGATGGCATCTTTGCAGAGTTATGAATATGAAATAATTCTGGTAAATGACTGTTCACCGGATAATACATTTGCAGTCATCCAAAAATTATGTACAGAGAATAGAAATATCATCGGCTTGGATCATGCAAAAAACTTTGGGCAGCATGCCGCATTGATGGCGGGATTTCATTACGTGACAGGAGATATGGTCGTATGCCTAGATGATGACGGACAGACACCGGCGGATGAGGTAGATAAGCTACTTGATAAGATTAAAGAAGGCTACGATGTCGTGTATGCGTCCTATGATAGCAAAAGGCATTCGGCGTTTCGGAATATCGGTAGTAATCTAAACCGGAAAATGACGGAAGTGATGCTGGGAAAGCCGAAGGAGTTGTATATATCAAGTTACTTTGCAGCAAAAAGATTTGTTGTGGAAGAGATGGTGAAGTATCGTAATGCCTATCCGTATGTTATAGGACTTGTTCTGCGTACGACAAAGAATATCTGCAATGTGACAGTAGAACATAGAGATAGGATGGATGGAACATCAGGATATTCTTTTAAGAAACTCGTGGCATTGTGGATAAATGGATTTACATCTTTTTCGGTAGTACCGCTCAGGATCGCATCGTATAGTGGAGGGTTCGTAGCTTTCATAGGATTTCTGTATGCAGTTTATACAGTGATCGCAAAAATATGCGATCCGAATAGAGTAATTGGATGGAGCTCCACAATTGCCGCTATGATGATTCTGGGAGGTATGATCCTGCTTGTATTAGGGATGATCGGAGAGTATATCGGCCGTATCTACATAAGCCTCAATAATTCACCGCAATATGTGGTAAGAACGGTTATTAATCATGAAGAAGTATAAATACATTTTATTGCTGCACATTCTTCTGGCAATATACTCCATGTCGGGGATTGCATCAAAGTATGCTGCACAGCAGGAATTTTTGTCTGCAGCATTTTGTCTGTTGTATGGTATGGTAGTACTTTTGTTAATTCTTTATGCAGTATTCTGGCAGCAGATCATCAAAGAACTTCCTCTGATTATAGCTTACGCCAACAAGGCGGTGACCGTTGTGTGGGGAATCGTATGGGGGACACTGATTTTTAAGGAACAGATGAGTTTTTGGAAGATCACAGGCGCGGTGGTGATCGTCATCGGAGTATACATTGTAGTGTCGAGTGAGGAGTCTATGAAATGAACGGTGCGTATATTGTGATTTTTTTGCTGTCTGTGTTGATTGCTGCTATGTCACAGATTTTATTGAAGATAAGTGCTGGCAGACAGTATACATCCAAAGCGAGAGAATATTTGAATGTTAGAGTGATCGTAGCATACGTGATGTTCTTCCTGTCGAGTTTATTGACAGTTCTGGCATATCGCGGTGTACCGCTTTCTATGGGGCCGGTATTGGAGACGACAGGGTATTTGTGGGTGACGATCATGGGAAGATTGATCTTAAAAGAAAAGGTCAGTATGCGTAAATTAACAGGACTTACGGTGATCGTGCTGGGTGTGATCTTATCGGGTATCTCGTAATGAATCGAGGTAGTTTTGAAACAGGGAGAAAAATAATGACAGATAAAAAAATTAATAAGAGTATTTTGATTGTTGCAATGCTTGTGAGTATGTGCTGCATCATTTATATAATTTTAGCGTATTCAAAATATTATTTTCATTCTGACTGCGCAGGATTTTTGTTTTTAGCCAAAGAACAGTTTGCTCAGAAAAAGATGTTTCCGGACGGCTTCCATTATACGACAGATATTTTTTTTCTCATGCCAAATATAACAATGATCCCTTTTCTGGCTGTTCTTGACAATGAGTTGTTGGTACACGAATTGGGAATTTTATTATACATATCTATAATTTGTGTACTGATATTCAAGTTGTTTTGGAATTATAGGAAAGCGGCAGTTATTACTGTAACTTTGTTTTTATTTCCGTTATCATGGGTTGTCATAGATATGTTTTTTTCTCAGGGAGCTTACCTTGGAGAGTGTCTTTTTAAACTGCTGCTATTGATTTCTATACAGTATTTGTTTGTAGTTGAGAAAGATGAGACTGCAACGAAGACAGGTCTTATATGTGTGTGCTATATAGTGACAGGTTTTTTGGTGAATTATGCAGTGATCAGAAGAATTGCAACAGACATGTTACCGGTTTTTTTTGCGTTCGTAGTTATGATAATAATCAGAGATGGTATTTCTTTGAAAAGTATATTAAAGCAAAAAAAACTGCTGCTATATAGTGGTTGTACAATTGCTGTTATTGTGATATCTGGTATACATTATATAATGCTTTGTAAAGAATTGGAGTTTGACAGCTTATCTTTAAGTACAGGTCTTGTTGGAAGCGAAAGCTTTTATCAGAATATTTTGAGATTTCCGGTGCTTATTCTGGAATTGTTGGGCTGGACGTCTACAAAAAGCTTGTTTCATTTATCGACTTTTAAAAGCTGTGGAATATTAGTTTATATCCTTATTTCACAGATTGCCGTTCCGGTTTATCTCTTGTTAAAACTTCGCCGCATATCAGATAGATTTATGCAGTTTTTGGTTTTGTATGTGAATATAAGTAATTTTATTACATTTTTTGTGATGGTAGCCAGTGGTGTGATGGAATCAAGATACTATTTGCCAACATATTTTAATAATCTACTACTGGTCGGATTAGTGGGAAAATGGATACTTGATGATAAATATGAAGCTTTAAAAGTAGTTCCGGCGATAGGACTTTTGACACTGACAATTGCTATACACGGATTATATATCCATAATGTACCGACTGAGTGGAAGCAGGATATTAATTTATTTGATCCTAAAGCCGATCAAAAATTTTATAAATTTTTATTGGATAATGATCTTACATATGGATATGCGACATTCTGGAATGCTTATCCGATTACTGTTTTAAGTAATGAGCAAGTTATTGTCGTAGCGCATGATGCAGGAAAACCAACTGTACCCTATTATTTCAATGGTAATGTAGGGGACCATTATGAATATTATGCGATTTCAGAGGATTATTATGATAGTGAACTGCATGCGGGCAGATGTTTTGTACTCGTACTTGCAGGAGAGACGATTCCAGAGCAATATTATCAGATGGCAGAAGAAACTCTAACGTATGAAGGATTTACTATATTAGTATATGGCAAAAACATTAGAGAATATCCGGAACTTACGGCAGCTTGTGAGTGAACCTATATACAGGAAAACGCGTATGAGCTATCATATCCTGCGATTGAACCGGGCAAAAGGAGGTCCGCGCTGTGAAATATAATGAAAGAATACGGGAACTTAGACGGGAAAGCGCCATGATCCAACAGGAAGTGGCGGATATGCTTGAAGTGGGACAGCGTACTTATGCTGATTATGAGAATGGAAAGACAAGGATTCCAGTAAAGAGCTTATTAATTCTGGCAAGATTTTACAATGTATCCATGGACTATATATCTGGGGCGAGCAATGTGAAGGAACATTATCCAGACAAATAAGAATCGTACAGATTACGGCAAAAGCAGTGCAGGATGGGTATTTAACAAAAATGCGGGGATATTGTTATGGGAAATATATTAAAGGTACTTGCGGAAGAAAATAAATTATGCACAGGTTGTGGTGCATGCATGAATGTATGCACCATAAATGCCATAACAATGCAGTCGGATCAGGAGGGATTTGCGTATCCTAGAGTGCAGGAAGAGAAGTGTATCAACTGTGGTTTATGTGAAAGACACTGCCCGGTACTGCATCCGGAATATAACAATGCGGATCGGCCGGAATGTTATGCGATGATGGCCCAGGATGAGGAACGGAGAACAAGTTCAAGTGGAGGCTTTGTACCTGTTGTGGCACGGTGGGTCTTAAGGAAGGGCGGCAGCGTATACGGGGCGGCGTGGGATGAAGACTGGAATGTACACCATATCGAAATCGCGAACGAGGCAGAATTGTATAGAATAAAGGGGTCTAAATATTTACAAGGCAGTGTAGAACAATCTTATCAATTGGTGAAAAGAAAACTAGAAGAGGGAAAATGGGTTTTATTTACCGGATTGCCATGTCAGGTAGCAGGTCTGTACAGTGTGTTGGGGGGGGGGTAAAAAAAGGGAGATGTTGATTACAATAGATATTTTGTGCCACTGTATCTTATACACATCACCCAGCCACCGAGA
>CAMWLJ010000050.1 GCA_947175055.1 uncultured Lachnospiraceae bacterium
AGGCGAATACGGAAGGATAGTAGGCCAGAAAGACCGGCAGCCAGCATAACAGGATCGTGACGGTGGCAAACAACCAGGTCTGCCATGCGGGGCGCTCTGGCCGGATATTTTGTGTGGTGTTTCTTACGTGGGAGACGCTTTGGTCTTTGGAATCCTGCGCTGCATTGTCAGCGGATGTGCCGGATTCTGCCTGATTACCGGCGTCGTGCCTGCAGGCAAAATAGGACCGCATCTGTGTCAGCCAGCATTCCGGTTTCAGAAATCCCCATAACAGAGGCGCGATGCAGGCGCCAGCGAGCACACTAAGGCACAGGATCTGTAGTAAAAGAACCGGCAGACGTGACAGGCTGCCAAGAGCCGTGCCGTCCCGCCGCATCAGGCAGCCCAGCACATAAGCCGTTGCCAGGGATATCCCCCACAACAGAGAGTGGATCTTTAGCCGCCGGAGCGACTGTAACAGAAAATACGTTGTCAGCAGGAAGCATAAGACAAAGCCAATACCATAAAAAAGTACAAGGGTTATCTTCCCGCAAGTCTTCGTCCACGGTTCCAAAGATGCCGCCAAATTTATATTTATGAAGGACAGTACCAGAGATATGACTGTTTTTATGATTTTTACGGAAATTTTTTTCATGATGTATACCTGCTCGCTTTTCTTATCATGTTATAGTTAACGACATTAAAAATTTCGTTTATTATAAGTGCAGTACGGTCTGATGCCGGTCTTTTGCCAGGCAGACAGGCATGACGGCACTGGAAATACCCTGAATGGGCCGGGTTGTTATCAGTGTACCATTTTATACATGAAAGAAAAAGCGAAAAGTATCTGCTTTTTCCGTTTACATTTTCCGGTGGGATTTGTATAGTAAACTTACGTCATGCACAAGAAGAGGTGAGGATATGTTCCGTTTATGGGCAAAAATATTTGAAAATAATCATTTGGTAAAGGATACCGTCATCGAAGATTCCGGTAATGATACCAGGACACACAAGGTGTTCCACGCACTGGATGAGGTTTGCTATCAGTTCGATCTGGGCAAACCGATCTGGCTGGATGCCACGGTTCAGGACTTTAAGCGTCACGATAAGGCCAGATTCACGCAGGATAATTTTATAGAGGCCATCGATTTTGATTATCTCGAGATCCATGTGATCGAGGAGGACTGAAGCAAAGCAGAGACAAAATTCATAACAGTTCAGCCTTCAACATTCATAAAAGCGGCTGCTGTGGGGTATTTGATTGAGGGTGCTCCGCTCATAATATAATTCACGGATTTCGAACAGTCATGCATAAAATTGTTGACTTCGCATATGATACGTAGTAGTATTGTTATATATTATATGTAGTATTGAAAACTACATAAGAAAATATAAACACTACGCAGCGAGGCGAGAAGGAAGCATATCGCACAGAAGCTTGGTGTACTCGCCGTGCATAGCGTATCAATGATATCATGATACTGACATTCCATTTTGTTGGTGTTTAGAAAGAAAGGGGTCACTTATGCAAATTACAATTCGGGAACCGGGAAGCGCGATCACACATTTTATTGGTATGATGATGGCTATCGTGGCAGCTACGCCGCTGATGGTGAAGGTGGCACTTGACGCGGACTTTACGGCACGCATTGCCATGGCGGTCTTTATCTGCAGTATGGTCGCTTTATACGGCGCAAGTGCTATCTATCACAGTGTTACGGTGAAAGAGAATATTTTGAAAGTGTTTCGTAAGCTGGATCATATGATGATCTTTGTTTTGATCGCAGGATCTTATACGCCAGTCTGTCTGATCGTTCTGGGCGGCCGGTTAGGATATACACTGCTGGCAGTGGTATGGGGCATCGCTTTGATCGGCATGACGATCAAGGCCTTCTGGATCACCTGTCCGAAATGGTTTTCTTCCACGATCTATATCGCCATGGGATGGGTGTGTCTGGCAGTTTTCGGGACTTTGTGGGATAAGCTGCCGCATGGCGCTTTTCTCTGGCTGCTGGCAGGCGGGATCATCTATACGGTGGGTGGGATCATCTACGCGTTGAAGCTGCCGCTCTTTAATTCCAGACATAAATATTTCGGATCCCATGAGATATTTCATTTATTTGTAATGGGCGGGAGCATCTGTCACTTTGTATTTATGTACTTGTATGTGGCATAGGAGGATATCTGAGGTGCTCTGCTTCTGGTATCTGTTCGCATGAGGGGGAGATTTGTCGCAGAATGCCGCTGAAATGAGGAGTGCCCAGACACCTTGCGGCATCTGGGCTATTATGAAAAAAATTTATCTAAGTGCGTAATGTTAAACATTACATGTTCGCGATTGCTATAGTTAAAGTATACGGTAAATATATGAATAAATTATGAACAACATGTGAAATTACAGTAAATATTTACAAATAAAAAAAGGAAAAGGAAGCATATAATGTACGAAATGCATAAAATACAATAAATATGCATTTCATATACATTCAAAGAGCGTGTCAGTTACTGATCATGGTACCCTACACCCTGCTGCTGGGCATCCGGCCGATAACTGTACGTTGTGATTCACGGGTCAGGAATGCGCCAAACTGCGCACTGCGTGAGAACATGATTCAGGAGTGAGGGGCGATATTTAAGAATGGTACATCTGCTGTGTGGGTTTAGGTTGTCAGAAAGCCGGAAAGATGTTAGAATTAGAAAAATGTGAAAGAGTTGAGTTTGTGCCGAGGCGTCGCAGACTCCTTGGTCGCAGAGCAAAATCGGAGTATTCCTTAGGAAAACTCCTAAATTCTGCTCGCTTTCCTAAGTAAAACGCTTCGGAATGGAGTAAGTAATGGATACTTTTATCGATAAACTTGCGCAGAGGAGAAATGCGCAGGAGATGATCAGGGCAAATATGACAGCTGAGGCTGTGAAGATGGAGCAGCTTCAGAATCAGATGCAGGCGTACGACGGCCTTATGCAGGAAATACGGAAAGTAAATCTGAAAACAGCCGAGAATGCGGCGGAAGTACAGACTGTATTGAAAGAATGTATGGACAGGCTGGAAGCGATGCAGTCAGACGGCGGTCGAACGGCGGAGGACCAGGAGACACTGGCTGAGATCAAGAATCTGCTTGAAGCGAGATTCCAACAGTCTGATGACTTTATTCATAAGGAGAATGTCAGGGTATACCGCAATGTGCAGGCTGCTTTCGTAGAAGAACTTAATAAACAGACGGAAGAGTTGAAGAAAGTACAGCCGGCAAAAACAGGCAATAAGGCTATCCTTCTGTTCTCAGTATTGATCTTGATCGGAGTGATCGCAGATGTGGTACTGCAAGTATTGTCTATGCTTAATTTTAAGTTTTTTTAAATAGTAACTTCGGAGGAGATCGCGGATGGGCAGGCAGATATGGAAACCGGGCAATATGTTGTATCCTTTACCGGCGGTTCTCGTCAGCGTAGCTGACAGGGAAGGGAACTCTAATCTGTTTACTGTGGCGTGGACGGGAACGGTCTGTTCAGATCCGCCCATGGTATCGATCTCCGTAAGACCGGAAAGATATTCCTATTCAATGATAGAGGAGACAGGGGAGTTTGTCGTGAATCTCACCACCGAGTCCCTGGCTTATGCAACCGATTACTGTGGTGTCAAGAGTGGCAGGGATACCGACAAGTGGCGGGAGATGGGATTGACACCTCTGAAGGGTGAGCATGTGCAGGCACCTATGGTGGCTGAAAGCCCCGTCAATCTGGAATGTTGTGTGACTCAGAAGATAGAGCTCGGCACACATCACATGTTTCTTGCCAGAGTCTTGGCCGTGCATATAGACGAACGCTATCTGGATGCGAATGGCAGATTCTGCCTGAGTGATGCGAGACCATTGGTCTACTCTCACGGACGGTATTATGGTATCGGGGAAGAGATGGGAACCTTTGGATACAGTGTCAGAAGTAAGCCGAAAGGCAAGAATGCAGCAGCGAATGAAGTGTTCAAAACTGGCAAAAGAAAAAACCTGAACAAAAAACAGCGATATGGAAGTAAAAACTATAAATGATCACCAGGAAATGGCCGGAAAGAGACACGGATGATCGAAAGATCAGTCGTCTCCCTCCGGCTGTTCTTTATGTTTAGATTTCTGTTTCGGAGGGCTGTCTAGCAGGCTGCCGCGAACGATGGCATCTGCGCCATAGCGTTTGCGGATGGCATCCAGTGCTTGATCCAGCTGTTCCCTTTTCAGAGAGGCAGGAGGGATAGCCGATGCGCCTGATGCAGCGGTCCGGGAGGGAACAGGAGATGGCAGGTCGAACAGGGAAAGCTGTACGGGCTCACCTTCGGCAGTCAGCTTAGAAGATCGGATTCCCAGGAGACGTACCGGGGTGCCGTCCCAGATCTCATCGAAAAGTGCACAGGCAGTCTGATAGATGGTATCTGTCTGTCTGGTGGGGGTAAGCAGGGTGGTCTGATGGGAGACCTTTTTGAAGGTATTATATTTGATCTCCGTGCTGATCATAGAGGCGGACTGCCCGGACTTTCGCAGCCGCCTTGCCACGGACTCGGCCAGAGAGAGCAGTACCCGGTGGGCAGAGTCTTTGTCTGCGGCGTCCTGGCTTAAGGTGGTGGAGTTGCCGATCCCTTTGGCCTCTGCCTGTTCTATGACGACCTCGGAAGCATCGATGCCGTTGGCGTACTCCCAGAGCAGCACGCCGTGGCTTTTCAAATGTGCCATAAGGATGCTCCGCTCCGTGCGGGCCAGATCGCTGATGGTAAGAATTCCCAGCTTGTGCAGTGTTTCCACGCTGGAATGGCCGCACATATAGAGAGAGGAGACGGGCAGCGGCCACAGCTTATCCTGAATCTCGTAAGCATATAGCGTATGCACCAGATTGGGTTTCTTGAAATCCGAGGCCATCTTAGCCAGTACTTTTCGGTCCGAGATGCCTACATTGACGGTAAAGCCAAGCTTCTCATGCACATAGTCCTTGATCGTATGGGCTGCTTCTTCCGGAGAAGTGTACTGCCTGCGGATGGGAGTGAAGTCCATGTAACACTCGTCCACACTGACCTGCTCGATATCCGGGCAAAAATCTGACAGAAGTGTCATAAGTTCTTTGCTCCGTCGGCTGTACAGCTTATGGTCCGGTGATTCCAAAGTCAGGCCGGGATATTTGCGCAGCGCATTGACGATCGGCTCACCCGTTACGATCCCGTAGGCCTTGGCCGGAATGGACTTGGCAAGCACAACACCGTGGCGCTTGGCCATATCGCCGCCGATGATGGCCGGAATCGTGCGCAGATCTACCGTGGATCCGTTATGCAGTTTTTCCAGGGCGGTCCAGCTTAAATATGCAGAGTTGACGTCTATGTGAAAAATGATTCTGTCCATAGTTTTCTCCATTTCTGCGCTGCTTTTGTCTCAACTATGTTGAGACGTCGCATTAAACGAGTTTGTGGCAAGCAACGCGCAGACACAAATCTCGCGATTGAAAATTTTAATTTTCAATCTTCCTTCCTTGTCTGGTGCATTGTGGCAATAGCTCTGTCGCAAGCAGCGGGGCGTGGAATTTGATTTTCAGATACAAGACAGATCTGTGGGTATTACTTTACCTGCGTCTATTTTAGCATATTCTTCCGCAGTTGTCACTAGCATAATCGAACATTTGTTCTGATTTTTGCGATTTTCCTTCGGACGCGCGTTATGCCTGTCTATCTAAATGGGTTCAGAAGGAATATATATTGTTACAAAATGCCGGTTTCATCATATTCATTGACAAAAACAATAAAAAATGCTATTTATTTTGTTTGAAAAAAGATAATGGAGGTGAATCTATTTATGAAATATATCCGAGGTAACTACTCAGTACAGTTGATAAAACTAACGGGCGTTAGTTTATTGTTAGCAGATTGTGCTGAGGATAAATGAATATGCTGACAGTTGCAACTGTACTGTTGGGTAATTGTCTATCTGTTGATCGGCTTATTCAATGCCTTTATGTCAAACTACAAAGCCGACTGTTTTCAAAAGGTTATAGACGGACTGGCAGACAGAACAATGACCGTTTATGGGATTATATTTTATGGTGTCATTCTTGTTATCAATTATGGAATGAACTATATAGATGAGTATCCGTCTGCCAAACTCGGCAATGAGATTTATCTGGATTTCAAGTTATTGGCACTGCGTAAGATTGGTAGAATGGATTATTCCGCATACCAGAAGTTAGGGACAGGAAAGTTGGTTCAGCAGATTGAAAATGGGGCTGATGCAGGAAAAGGTGTTCTCTATGACTTTTGGTTCTGCGTTATCAGAAATTTACTGCCAACAATTCTTTTCAGCCTGTATTTTATCTGGAAAATAGACAGAACGATTACATATTTTCTTTTGGCAGGATATATTATTGTATTTTTGGTAACAAATCTGCTGCTGAAAGGATTGTATCAGATAAAGGAAAAGATACTGACAGGCGAGGAAGAATTAAACCATTTTCTTGTGCGTGGTTTTATGGAAATGCCGATTTTTCGTATGAAAAATCAATTTCCAAATGAAGTAAAAAAGGCATTAAGGGCAAAGCGTGTAATTGTATCATCAAAAGTGAAAATGACTATGATACACGAGGCGTTTTTTACCATATTTGCATTGCTGGTTGCTTGCCTGGATGTTGGGATTTTAGCTTATGCGTGGAGATACAACCATTTATCCATTGGCTCTGTAGTCGCTTTGATCACATTAATCGATAATGCGTACACTCCTATCGCAATTTTTAATGTTATTTATGTGCAGTACAAACTGAACAAAACGGCTTGGCTGCGTTTTACGGTGCTGCTGGATCTGAAAGAAGATACACAGCTTGAACAAGGCCTGGATTTTCCTGCATCTTTAAGCGAAATTCATATTGAGGATTTATCGTTTTCCTATGAAAACAAAGAAGTGCTTCAATCTGTCAGTCTGACGATTAAAAAGGGTGAAAAAATAGCATTTGTCGGCGAATCGGGTTCGGGAAAATCGACATTGACAAAAATTCTTGTTGGACTGCTTAAGTATGATAAAGGAAATATTCTTTTTGGTGACAAACCACTCAAAAATATTTCACTGGAATCATTGTATGAAAAAGTAGCCTATTTATCACAGGACACTCCTGTTTTTGACGGCACGATCAAAGAAAACCTTGTGTTTGACAGGGAAGTTTCAGAAAACGATATGCAAGCATGCCTTGAAAAAACACACCTTTATCCAATGCTTTCCACATTGGATAAAGGTGTAGAAACAAGAATAGGTGAGAAAGGAACTTGTTTATCGGGTGGCGAAAAGCAGCGATTGGCATTAGCCAGACTTTGGTTTGATCATTCTGATATAGTCGTTTTAGATGAAGCGACATCAGCACTGGACAATGTGACCGAAGCTGTTGTTATGAAAAATGTTTTGGAACAGATAAAAAATGCTACCGTGATCGCTGTAGCCCACCGTCTGACTTCCATTAGAGAATTTGACCGTATTGTCGTATTCAGAAACGGACAGATTGTTGGCAATGGAACTTTTGATGAATTGTTGGGAAATAACAGTTACTTTTTCGACTTATACAGGAAAGAAAACTCTTAAACTTCCTACACAAAGAACGTTTTAGATATAGGCTACAAGTTTCCTTTAACTAACATGAACAAAAGGCAGAGAATTGTCCGTTAAGATGATCTCTGCCTAAAGGTAAACAATATTCAAATCTAAATCACAACCACAACTTCCGCATTCTTCATTTGCCTGATTAATTGCTGTTATTAATGTATCTTTATCAGCTTTTTTATTTTACCACGATCGCACACAAAATTCCATTAGATTTCCTTGATTTTCCTTTGCGGTCACCATCTGCCCGTGGAAAGCAGCGTGAATTACCGCTGGCTAAATTTAACGGCAAAATTTACTTGATATGCATAATACTTTACATTTCGGGGAAATACTGCTAGAATATTAAATGTTACGTTTTTGTTACAAAACAATCGGGATGAACTGTGATATCCTGTACTTAAGTCCGCTTTTCACAGAATATTGTGTGAAGGTGCCATGCAGCTTGTCTGCATGTGTGGACTTTATACTTGCGCCGTTTTTCAGAAGACTTTTGTGGCCGGAAAGACGAGAGGTGCAAGTTTGAACGACAACAGATCAATACAGCAAAAAGACGCAGCGAACGCCAGATAAATAAATTATTATGAAAAAAATCAGCAGACATTATAAAAAAATGAAAATTGCATATATTAAGGTTGCGGCAGTTGCAATCTTTGGCAGTATACTCTTTTTTCCAAGCTATCACAAGCTGGAGAGTACAGGGGATAATATCTTCACGGTGTATTTGAATGATAAACAGGTCGGTATCGTGGAAGATCCAAAGCAGGTGGACAGGTGCCTGATCGCGGCACGTAAGAGGCTGGCAGGAACCAGTGATGAACTGGTGCTGGCAGACAGCGAGCTGCGTATAGAGGGAAGCGAGGTACTCTGGGGAAAAGTTGACGATCTGGCAGATGTAACGGTCAATATGACCGGTGCTCTGAGAGGCAGCGTCAAGGAGACCCTGAATCGTTCTTACACCGTTAAGATCAATGAGTATACGGTGAATCTTGCCAGTACGGAAGAGGTGCTTGCGCTTCTGCAGGCATCCATCAACAGATATGACCATGGGAACGAGTACTATGTGGATCTTGTGTTGGACGGCGACAGGGAACTAAATGTTCTCACGACTCAGATTTATTCTGCGAAGGAACAGCAGGAAGAGGAGATGGCGGCAGAGGCGGTCATGTCCAGTGCGGGTATTGACGCTGCTTTGGATGAGATGTTTGCGGATGTGGAGCCGGCGAAGGAGAAAGAGTTCTCTGATTTTGAATTGGGACTAAAGGATCTGGAATTCGGAGACACGGTGGAAGTGGTGGAATCCTATCTACAGGACTATGAGCTGACTTCTTTGGCGAATGCGATAGAGGAAGTGACAAAGGATCAGGAGAAGGAGCAGATCTATGAGGTGGTGTCGGGAGACACTTTATCTCAGATCGCGGAGAAAAACGAGATTCCGCTGGCGGATCTGATCGCGATGAACGAGACGATAGAAGATGAGAATTCCATGATCCGTGTGGGGGATGAGCTGATCGTTACGGTTCCGGAACCGGAATTGTCCGTGGAGCGCATGGAAGAGGTGTATTACGAGGAAGACTATGAGGCGGAGATCGTGTACGTGGATAACGATGACTGGTATACGACCCAGACGCAGACGCTTCAGGAGCCCTCGGCAGGACATCGTATCGTGGTAGCTAATGTTTCTTACCGGAACGGGGAAGAGACAGGAAGAGAGATTCTGAAGGAAGAGATTACTTACGAGGCCGTAGCGAAAGTTGTGGAACGCGGCACGAAGATTCCTCCGACCTATATCAAGCCGATCTCCGGTGGCCGGCAGACTTCCGGTTTCGGCAGACGGAGAGCACCCACCAGAGGGGCGAGCAGTAACCATAAAGGAGTTGACTGGGCGACACCGGTAGGTACGGCAGTCATGGCATCATCCGCCGGAACAGTAGTGAAGGCAGGATGGGGAAGTGGTTATGGCTATGTAGTCTATATCAACCATGCAGACGGGCGACAGACCAGATACGGACATTTGAGCAAAGTTCTGGTATCTGCGGGACAGACGGTGGCACAGGGACAGAAGATCGCATTGAGTGGGAATACCGGCGTCAGCACGGGACCGCACGTACATTTTGAGATACTGATAGGCGGTTCCCAGGTTAATCCGCTCAACTATCTGAATTGATCAAGTGACGGCATAGACATCCGTATCGGATCGGTACCGATATCCGGCTGTGGGATGCAGTAAGATAGCTTGTATTTTCTAACGATACGTCAACCTGAGATGATGTGACCTGAAGGTTTATAGTGAATCTGCCCATTTACAAATGAGCAAATTATGGTATACTGGTAATTAATTGCGGTAGGATTTTTAATAAAAAATTAAGATTCCTGCGGCAGGGGTTAGTGTGAGAATCCCATAAGAGGATTAACTGGAGCACCAAAGCAGTGAGATGACACAGATGAACTCATAGAGTTTTAAGTCAAGAGCGGCGCTGGGTGTGAGCATGCAGATACCGTAAGTTAGATTACGTTTAGATTATTCAGATTATATTTCGTTTATCATACAGGGGACTATTATGGAACAATATGCGATTAAAGGTGGAAATCCGTTAGTCGGCGAGGTGGAGATCGGCGGTGCCAAGAATGCGGCACTGGCTATTCTTGCTGCGGCTATTATGACGGATGAGACCGTTGTGATAGAGAATGTACCGGATGTCAGGGATACCAATGTTTTGATGCAGGCGATGGAAAGTATCGGTGTCATCGTTCAGAGGGTGGACAGGCACACTGTTAAGATCAATGCTTCCCAGATCAATGATCTGGTCATTGAGGATGATTATATCAAGAAGATCAGGGCGTCTTACTATTTGCTGGGGGCGCTGTTAGGAAAGTATAGGAAAGCGGAGGTAGCGCTTCCGGGTGGCTGCAATATTGGATTGCGGCCGATTGACCAGCATATCAAAGGGTTCCGTGCGCTGGGAGCCAATGTTAGGATTGAGCATGGATTGATCATTACGGAGACGGAGAGGCTCCGGGGTAATCATATCTATATGGATGTGGTGTCAGTGGGTGCCACTATGAATGTGATGATGGCCGCTGTTATGGCGGAAGGACAGACTGTGATCGAGAATGCGGCGAAGGAACCCCATGTGGTGGATCTGGCTAACTTCCTTAACAGTATGGGTGCTAATATCAAAGGAGCAGGTACGGATGTGGTCAAGATCAGAGGCGTATCGCGCCTGCATGGCACGGAATATGGTATCATTCCGGATCAGATCGAGGCGGGGACGTTTATGTTTGCCGCTGCAGTGACGAAGGGGGATGTGACGGTCAAGAACGTGATTCCGAAGCATTTGGAATCCATCAGTGCCAAGCTTTTAGAGATTGGCTGTGAGGTGGAAGAGTCCGATGACGCAGTTCGGGTGGTGGCTTCCAAGCCGTTGGGACATACCCATGTGAAAACATTGCCCTATCCGGGGTTTCCCACAGATATGCAGCCCCAGATCACAGTTACGCTGGGACTATCGGCGGGTACCAGTATCGTGACGGAGAGCATATTCGAGAATCGGTTTAAGTATGTGGACGAGCTCACCAGAATGGGGGCAAGTATTAAAGTGGAGAGCAACACGGCGATCATAGACGGCGTGGGTAGATATACAGGGGCCAGCATTACAGCTCCGGATCTAAGAGCTGGTGCGGCACTGGTGATTGCGGCGCTGTCGGCGGATGGCATCACTACGATAGATGATATTAAGTATATCGAACGTGGATATGAAGATTTTCATTTGAAGCTGCAGGGATTGGGAGCGCAGATCGATAAGGTCTCCACGGAGCGCGATATGCAGAAGTTCAAGTTGAAGGTTGGGTGAACTATATCAAATTTCCTGTTGACAGAAAGCGATGCAGGGTGTATTGTATCTACAGATACAGACAATTATATATGGTGAGAGTTTCTCTTATTCAGAGTGGTGGAGATACATAGGATCTGTGAAGCCACGGCAACCCCTTATGAAGGAAGGTGCCAACCTGAGCGAAAGCAATGTCGTAAGACAGATCGAACAATAAGAGGATTTGATGAATGACTGTCAGGTCCGCTTATTTCGATAAGCGGACCTTTTTACGCGAATAAGCAGAGTCAGAAGATATGCCATGCAGCCGCCATGCTGGCATGGAAGGCAGCATGGCATATCTTAAGACGAGCAACGCGAACGAGGAATGCGCAGCATTCTGAGTCTGCTTATTCGGCATATCTACTCATCCGCCGGGCAGAACCTACAGCAAGATCAAGCAATAAGAGAAACCTCGGAAGAATTTGACAACCAAAAGGAGAACAAGAAATGGAAAAGAGATTATTTACTTCAGAATCAGTAACTGAAGGCCATCCCGACAAAGTCTGCGATGCGATATCCGACGCGATCCTGGATGCCTGCATGGAGAAAGATCCCATGAGCCGTGTTGCCTGTGAGACTGCAGTGTGCACGGGATTCGTGCTGGTGACCGGTGAGATCACTACCAATGCATACGTAGACATGCAGAAGATCGTGCGTGATACCGTGAAAGAGATCGGCTACACGAAATCCGAGTATGGTTTCGACGGTAATACCTGTGCGGTGCTGGTAGCCATCGATGAACAGTCCGCAGATATCGCCATGGGCGTGGACAAGGCTCTGGAAGCCAAAGAGAACAAGATGTCAGACGCTGAGATCGAGGCGATCGGTGCCGGCGACCAGGGTATGATGTTCGGTTATGCGACCAATGAGACGGAGGAGTATATGCCGTATCCGATCTCTTTGGCACACAAGCTGGCCCTGCAGCTGACGAAAGTGCGCAAGGATGGTACATTGAAATATTTAAGACCGGATGGCAAGAGCCAGGTTTCCGTAGAATACGATGAGGCGGGCAAACCGGTGAGACTGGAAGCGGTTGTATTGTCCACACAGCATGACGATGATGTGACGCAGGAACAGATCCATGAGGATATTAAGAAGTATGTATTTGATCCGATCCTGCCGAAAGAGCTGATCGATGACAATACGAAATTCTTCATCAACCCGACAGGCCGTTTCGTGATCGGCGGGCCTCACGGCGATGCAGGGTTGACGGGCCGTAAGATCATCGTAGATACATATGGTGGTTATGCACGGCACGGCGGCGGTGCTTTCTCCGGTAAAGACTGCACGAAGGTGGATCGTTCTGCAGCATACGCGGCACGTTATGTGGCGAAGAACATCGTGGCAGCAGGACTGGCAGACAAGTGTGAGATCCAGCTGTCCTACGCTATCGGCGTGGCACAGCCTACTTCCGTTATGGTAGATACTTTCGGTACCGGTAAAGTGTCGGATGAGAAGCTGGTGGATGTCATCCGCGAGAACTTCGATCTGCGTCCGGCAGGCATCATCAAGATGCTTGACCTGCGCCGTCCGATCTACAAGCAGACAGCGGCTTACGGCCACTTCGGGCGCAACGATCTGAATCTGCCTTGGGAGAAGTTGGATAAGGTGGATGTACTGAAGAAATATCTGTAGGCAGTGGATATCTGTAGAAGAAACGGGTATAGAAAACAGCACTTTGCGATACGGCCGACAATGCGATCAGTGTGATTGGAAGACCCGGCAGAAAGGTGCCGACAGACGAGTGTCAGCTAGAAATTAAAACGAATAAAAGACTGTTGCGTATGGAAAGGATTTCCTTGAAGGGCAACAGTCTTTTTTAATTGACATAGGTACAGCTTTTTACATAGGTCATAGGTTGAATCGTCCACCTTTTTCTGATAAAATATTCACACAGGTATTGCCAATGCTGCCAATGGAAGGTCTGATAGTGCCATTAGCTTATGCCTGACAGATTTCGGACTCGGATATGCGATAGGAAGCAAGGATAATAATAAACCACGAAAATAGCCGCCCCAAGTCTGCGAACTGAGGCGACTATTTTGTTGGCCTAAATTCGTGAAAAGACTCGTTAAGTACTGGCATATTTGACTGGCAGTTGGGAAAGAGAGAAGAAAAAGAAGCAATTTTTCGGTAAAAAGGATATAAAAAGTCCTGCTACGCGGGAAAGATAGAAATATAAAAAGCAAGTAGAACAGAGACATATAGAGCAATACGGAGAAATATAGAGAAACATAGCAACGTAAACCGATACACGAACAGAACACAAGAAGCGAGGGTTCCCAAATGGCATTTACACACTTACACGTGCACACTGAATACAGTTTGTTAGACGGTTCCAACAAGATCAAAGAGTATGTCAAGCGCGTGAAAGAGCTGGGCATGGACAGTGCGGCCATCACAGACCATGGCGTCATGTACGGCGTCATCGAGTTCTATAAGGAGGCCACGGCGGCAGGGATCAATCCCATTATCGGCTGCGAAGTCTACGTGGCGCCCCGTTCCCGATTTGACAGAGAGCTGACCGGCGGAGAGGATCGGTACTACCATCTGGTGTTGTTGGCGGAGAATGATACGGGGTATGCCAACCTAGTTAAAATCGTCAGCCGCGGCTTCACGGAAGGTTACTACTACAGACCTCGTGTGGATATGGAGGTGCTGGAGGAGTTCCACGAGGGTATCATCGCTCTGTCAGCTTGTCTGGCGGGTGAGGTACAGCGCTATATCCAGAAAGGGCTGATCGACGAGGCGGGGAAAGTGGCGAAGCGGTATGAAGCCTGCTTTGGCAAGGGCAACTTTTTCCTGGAGCTGCAAGATCATGGGATTCCCACCCAGCAGACGGTGAATACGGCACTGCTGCGGATGAGTAAGGAACTGGATATCCCACTGGTGGCGACTAACGACGTGCATTATACCTATGCGGAGGACGCCCAGCCCCACGATATCCTGTTGTGTCTGCAGACCGGCAAGAAGCTGGAGGATGAGGACCGCATGCGCTATGAGGGCGGTCAGTATTATGTGAAGAGTGAGGAGGAGATGAAGGGGCTTTTCCCTTACGCCTGGGAGGCGGTGGAGAACACCCAGCGTATCGCCGACCGGTGTCATGTGAACATTGAATTCGGCAAATATAAGGTGCCTCACTATGAGGTGCCGGAGGGCTATGACTCCTGGACCTATCTGAACAAGCTGTGCCAGGACGGTATGGCCGAGCGGTATCCGCAGGATGATGGGGCGCTGCAGAAACGTATGGAATATGAGCTGGGTATTATCAAGGATATGGGCTTCGTGGATTATTTCCTGATCGTATGGGATTATATCAATTACTGTCGTGAAAACGGCATTGCGGTGGGACCCGGCCGTGGATCGGCGGCGGGCAGTATCGTTTCCTACTGTCTGCGGATCACCAATATCGATCCCATCAAATACAGCTTGCTGTTCGAGCGGTTTTTAAATCCGGAGCGTATCTCCATGCCGGATATTGATGTGGACTTCTGCTTTGAAAGGCGGCAGGAGGTGATCGATCATGTGAACCGTAAGTATGGAAAGGACCGGGTGGTGCAGATCGTGACGTTCGGTACGATGGCGGCCAAGGGTGTGATCCGCGACGTGGGGCGTGTGATGGATCTGCCCTACGCTTTCGTGGATTCTATTGCCAAGATGATCCCCAACGAGCAGAATCAGGGTGTGCCGATCAAGAAGGCATTGGAGATGAACCCGGAGCTGCGTAAGCTGTATCAGGAGGACGAGCAGGTGCATACTCTGATCGAGATGAGTAAGCGCTTAGAGGGACTGCCCCGGCATACGTCCATGCATGCGGCGGGCGTGGTGATCTGTCCCGATGCGGCGGACAAGTTCGTCCCCCTCTCCCGTGGGTCTGACGGTTCCATCACTACCCAGTTTACGATGACTACCATAGAAGAATTGGGTCTGCTGAAGATGGACTTTCTGGGGCTGCGTACGCTGACGGTGATCCAGAATGCGGTTGAGATGGTGGAGCGGAGCACTGGCATCTTCATTGACATTGACGCCATCGATTACAACGATCAGGCGGTCCTTTCTTCCATTGGCACCGGCAGGACAGACGGTATCTTCCAGCTGGAGAGCGGAGGGATGAAGAGTTTCATGAAGGAATTGAAACCGCGCAGCCTGGAGGACGTGATCGCGGGTATTTCCCTGTATCGTCCGGGGCCGATGGATTTTATACCAAAATATATCAAGGGCAAGAACGATCCGGAGTCCGTTACCTACGACTGTCCGCAGCTGGAACCGATCCTGGCCCCCACCTATGGCTGTATCGTTTACCAGGAGCAGGTCATGCAGATCGTGCAGGATCTGGGCGGCTACACCATGGGACGCAGTGATCTGGTGCGTCGTGCCATGAGTAAGAAGAAGCAGTATGTGATGGAGCAGGAGCGCAAGAACTTCACCTACGGCAACCCGGAAGAGGGCGTGCCGGGATGCGTGGCAAACGGAATCAGCGCGCAGGTGGCGAATCATATCTATGATACGATGATGGATTTTGCGAAATATGCTTTTAACAAATCCCATGCGGCCTGCTATGCGGTGGTGGCTTATCAGACGGCATATTTAAAATATTATCATCCGGTGGAATTTATGGCGGCACTGCTGACTTCGGTAATCGATAATCCGAATAAAGTGTCGGAATACATCATGTCCTGCCGCAGTATGGGGATTCAGATCCTGCCGCCGGATATCAACGAAGGGGAAAGCGGCTTTTCGGTGTCGGGCAATGAGATCCGGTATGCGCTGACGGCCATTAAAAGCGTGGGCCGTCCGGTGATCGATGCGGTCGTTACGGAGCGTAAGGCGAGAGGGCCTTACACCAACCTGGAGGATTTTATTACCCGCATGTCAGATAAGGAAGTAAATAAGCGGGCCTTTGAGCATTTTATCAAGGCCGGCGCGCTGGACAGCCTGGGTGGCACCCGCAAGCAGTTTATGAGTGTGTATATCAAGATCATGGATAATATCCAGCATGATAAGAAGAACAATATGGCGGGACAGATGTCCCTTTTCGATATTGTATCTGAGGATCAGAAGGAAGACTTCGAGGTGAAAATGCCGGACGTGGGTGAATATTCCAAGGAGATGAAGCTGGCTTTTGAAAAAGAAGTGCTGGGCATCTACATCAGCGGCCATCCGCTGGAAGAGTACCAGGAGATGTGGCAGAAGAATATTACCAATACCACGGCGGATTTTGTGCTGGAGGAGGAGACCGGGGAGATGGCGGTGCAGGACGGCAGGATGGCCACTATCGGCGGGATAATTTCGGAGAAAAAGATCAAATACACGAAGAATGAGAGGGTGATGGCGTTCCTGCAGGTGGAGGATCTGTTAGGATCCGTGGAAGTCATCGTTTTCCCGGGTCAGTACGAGCGGTTTGGCAGGGATATCGCTGAGGATAACAAGGTTTTCATCCGGGGACGTGTCTCCATTGAAGAAGACAAGGACGGCAAATTGATCTGTGAGCAGATCACTCCTTTTGAAAATGTGGCGAGAAAACTGTGGGTTAAATTTTCCACGAAGCAGGAATACGAGGCACATAAAGATGAGTTGTTCGATGCGCTTCGCCAGTCGGAGGGCAAGGACAGCGTGGTGATCTATGTGGCGGATCCGAAATCCATGAACGCATTGCCGCGCAATTGGAATGTAAATGCAGGGGAAGAGCTCATAGGGAAGCTGACGGCGCTGTATGGGGAGGAAAACGTAAAGGTAGTGTAGTAACAGAATATTGAAAAAATATTGAAATACAAGCCTGTTTAGAGTAAAATACAGATAGATTCAGCATAGAAAGGCATGGTGTGGGTATGGCGAAAGAGATCAAGACGATAGGTGTTCTGACAAGCGGCGGCGATGCGCCGGGTATGAATGCAGCTATCCGTGCAGTAGTCAGGAAGGCGCTGGCTAACGGTGTAAAGGTGAAAGGGATCAAGAAAGGCTACAGAGGCCTTTTGAATGAAGAAATCATAGATTTGGAGAGATGGTCGGTATCAGACACGATCCAGAAGGGCGGTACGATCCTGGGTACGGCACGCTGCTCGGAATTCCGCACGGAGGAAGGGCAGTTAAAGGGCGTAGAGATCTGCCGTAAATACGGAATTGACGGATTGATCGTCATCGGTGGTGACGGTTCTTACCGGGGTGCGCAGGCACTGGCAAGACACGGGATCAATACGATAGGAATTCCGGGGACGATCGATCTGGATATCGCCTGCACAGAGTATACGATCGGTTTTGACACGGCCATTAATACGGCAATGGAAGCGATCGACAAGATCAGAGATACGTCTTCTTCGCATGAACGGTGCAGTATCATCGAGGTTATGGGAAGAAATGCCGGTTATATCGCGTTGTGGTGTGGTGTTGCCAACGGCGCTGAGGATATCCTGCTTCCAGAGAAGTATGACTATAATGAGCAGCAGATCATCAACAATATCATTGCCAGCAGGAAGCGGGGCAAGACACACCATATCATCATCAATGCCGAAGGGATAGGCCACTCTACGTCTATGGCGAGACGGATCGAAGCTGCCACGGGCATGGAGACAAGGGCAACGATCTTAGGTTACATGCAGCGCGGCGGTGCGCCTACTTGTAAGGACCGTTATTATGCGTCTATCATGGGAGCCTATGCGACAGATATCCTTTGTGAAGGCAAGACGAACAGAGTGGTGGGTTATCAGCATGGAGAGTTCCTTGATTTTGATATCGAAGAGGCACTGAACATGCACAAGGAGATTCAGGATTACCAGTATGAGGTTGCAAGGGTGCTTGCTATTTAGGGCAGTTTATAATATGTGAGATATGATTCCCCGCAGATGGTGAATTTGCGGGGAATCATCATGTGTTATGCGCGCAGATGGGAGGAGATCGATGATCACGAGTTTCAGCAACAGATCAGTGCGGGAAGTGGTTCAGCTTACGCAGAAGGCGAAAGTACGCAACAGGCAGGGTGTGTTTGTCGTGGAAGGCGTTAAGATGTTTGCGGAAGCACCGACAGAGAGGATCGAGAGGGTATATCTCGCGAAACGGGCAGAGAAAGAACTGCGCGAAGCCTACGGGAAGAAACTGGATAAGGTGTTCTGTGAGATCGTTGCAGATGATATTTTTGATAAAATGTCCGATACGAAAACACCGCAAGGTATTCTCACACTGGTGAAGCAGTATCAATACCGTCTGGAAGATTTTTTGTCATCGGTACAGGCAAGAAAGTGTGTCGATAAACGTACCGGCAGGAGTATCAATATCATGGGTGAGACGGGGCGTAAGAGACAGCTATACTTACTCGTGGAAGACATACAGGATCCGGGGAATCTGGGGACGATCTTTCGGACTTGTGAAGCAGTGGGAGCAGACGGCATTCTCATGAGCAGTCATACGGTGGATATCTATAATCCCAAAACGATCCGCTCCACTATGGGATCTGTATACCGTGTGCCATTTGTTTATACAGAGGATATTTGCGGGACGATTCGGGAGCTGCAGAAAAATAACATCTGTGTTTATGCGGCGGATCTGCAAGCTGAGAAATGCTATGATGAATGTGATTACAGTGGTGCATCGGCTTTCCTGATCGGCAATGAGGGGAATGGGCTGCGGCAGGAAACGGCGGCTTGTGCAGATGTGAGAATCTGTATTCCGATGGAGGGCAGCGTGGAATCTTTGAATGCAGCAGTAGCATCCACGGTGTTATTTTATGAAGCATATCGTCAGAGACGACATGGTCAGCAATAGAGTAAGGAAAAAGAGTATGGAAATAGGTAACATTGTGATAAGATGTAACCAGAAGTGATCAGAAGTGAAAAACGGAGAAAAATAAAATCAAATCAGGATTTGGCGAAATGGCATTGTCGAGCGTAGAAGCAAGAAAACTGCACAATATAAAATCGTATGTTATTTATGCAGTAAATTGCGGTGCTAAAAGGTGACATGCATGATAGCCAGTAAATCGGAAGAGGATATGACTTCTTGGATGGGGAAATACTAAATCAAGATTTGATGACACTCGTGTCGTTTTTACTGGAGATTGTAAAAATATCTATCGTTATAAAAACAAATGTTTTCAATGTTTTAAAGAGATTCTACAAGAATTTGCAAAGCGCTTCGGAATGGAGGGAAGGTTGAATAAATTCTCTGATGAGCAATTTATTCAACCAAGAATTTGTGCCGAGGCGTCACAAATTCTGTTGATCGCAGAGCAGAATCTGAAATTCTGCTCGCGTCCTCAGCATAAAGCGCTTCGGAATGGAGGAAAAAATGAAGATTGGATTTATAGGACTTGGTAATATGGCAAGGGCGATGATCGGCGGTATGCTGCAGAGAAACATCGTGGAAAGAGATAATATCATCGGTTCTGCGAGGACTGCCGAAACGTTGGAGAATATACATAATATATATGGCATAGGAACACGTGACAGCAATGCTGCGGTGGCAAAGGAGGCGGAGATCTTAATACTGGCTGTGAAGCCGCAGTTCTTTCAGGGGGTGATCGAAGAGATCCGGGATGTGGTATCGGAGGACGCGTTGGTGATCAGCATCGCAGCGGGCAAAACGATCGCCTGGATCGAAGCGGCATTCCTCAAAGAAATAAAACTGGTGCGCTGTATGCCCAATACGCCGGCGCTTGTCGGAGAGGGATGTACAGGGGTCTGCGTTAACAGTCGTGTCTCATCGGAGGAGACGGCATTGAGCCTTAAGCTGATGGAAAGCTTCGGGCGTGCCAGTCTGGTGCCGGAATCTTTGATGGATGCCGTGGGTGCTGTCAGCGGCAGCTCCCCTGCCTTTGTGTTCATGTTCATAGAGGCGATGGCTGACGCGGCAGTGGCGGCAGGCATGCCAAGGGCGCAGGCTTATGAGTTCGCGGCGCAGGCTGTTTACGGTTCGGCGAAACTGGTGCTGGAGAGCGGAAAACATCCGGGAGAGCTGAAGGATATGGTATGTTCTCCGGGGGGTACGACCATACAGGGAGTGCGTGTTCTGGAAGAGAAAGGAATGCGTGGGGCGGTGATAGATGCCCTGCGGGCTGTCGTGGAACAGACCCGGAAATTATGACAAAAAGGTTAAGAAATATTAGCTTTTACTGTAATGTAATCAATATAAAAATAGAATAAAAATGAGACAAGCCGCATAAACTTGACAAAGATAAGGTGTTTTGCTAAAATTATCCATATTTAAGCAGTTAACAATTTTGTAATATTTTAGTATTATAACATCGGGAAATTTATAGTATCATAAAGGAAGATGGAGGATTGTATTTATGCTGAAAGGCAGGAAAGTACGGATTCTGTTCACAACCCTTATTCTTTGTCTGGCCATGGCGGCTTTTTGTCTGGATGCCAGAGCGGCTACGAAGAAAGAATATTTCGATTCTCTGAGCGTGGGAATCTCACAGATCGTAGATCCTACGGTGGAATCAGTCGATGAGAAGGCCATCGAAGAGCTGACTCAGATATCAGAGGCCAGTGCGTTGCAGCAGGAGGAAGAGTCCGATCTGGTGATGGTCAATGTGCAGGTGGCTATGAACGTCAGAGCAGAGGCGAGTGAGGAATCTGATAAGGTAGGAGTGCTTTACAAGGATTGTGGCGGCAGGATACTGGAGCGCAAGGATGGTTGGACGCGGATGAAAAGCGGTGACCTGATCGGATGGGCCAGTGACGAGTATCTTCTGTTTGGGGAAGAGGCTGAGGCTATGGCTGATGATGTGGGGAATCTGATCGTGCTGATCGAGACGGAGACGCTGCGTGTCCGCAGGGAACCGGATACCGAAGCGGAGGTTTTCGGACTTCTGGCCGGTGACGATGAACTGGAGATGATCGAATTCGTGAATGACGACTGGATCAGTGTAGACTACGAAGGAGAGACGGGCTACGTGTCTGCGGAGTTTGTGGATGTGGATTTCCATATCGATGCCGGGGAGACACTGGCGGCGATCAGAGAGCGGGAAGAGGCTGAGCGGCTGGCGAAACTGAAGGCAAATCAGGGCGCAGTCGTAGTAGGCGGTGACGATACCAAGCTTCTGGCGGCTTTGATCCAATGCGAAGCCGGCAGTGAAACTTATAACGGGAAGCTGGCAGTGGGTGCGGTCGTGATGAACCGTGTCAGGAGCGGAGCATATCCGAATACGGTATCGGGCGTTATTTTTGCATCCGGACAGTTTACACCGGCGTTAAACGGTAAAGTGGCTAAGGTCTATACAAGCGGCAAGATCTCTGACAGCTGTTATGAGGCGGCGCGGGCGGCTATCAATGGCGAGACCAATGTGGGCGGTGCAACGCATTTCAGGAGAGCCGGGAACCATGACGGGATTCAGATCGACAATCAGGTTTTCTGGTAAGAGAATGATACTTGCAGGTCAGGATATAATATAGTAGAATAATTTATAAGCATACTGATACACAACAGAGAAAAGAGGTGAGGTCTTGTGGCTTTATTTGCTGATATGAGTATGACGATGTTTTGGCTGGTCGTTCTCGTAGTATTAGTCGTCATCGAACTGTTGACAATGGGACTCACGACCATCTGGTTTGCGGGCGGCGCATTGATCGCGACGGTCGCGGCAGTTTTAGGGGCTCCCATGGTGGTGCAGATCATTCTGTTTCTTGTGGTATCCGGCGTGCTGATCATTTTTACAAGGCCGTTGGCGGTCAAGTATTTTAACAAGGACAGAGTCAGGACCAATGCGGAGAGTCTGGTGGGACGGCAGGCGATCGTGATCAGTGAGATCGACAACCTGCAGGGCATCGGTCAGGTTAACGTGGGCGGGATGGAATGGTCCGCCAGAACACGGATCGACGGTATAAGGCTTCCGGTTGGTACGGTGACTACCGTACTGGGGATCAACGGTGTGAAGTTGATCGTCGAAGAGAGAAAAGGGGTATGATTATGGGTGGACTGATAGCTTTTGTAGTAGTTTTGCTTCTGCTGGTGATGATCTTATTATCTTGTATCAAGATCGTGCCGCAGGCAAATGCTTATGTAGTGGAGAGACTGGGCGCTTATCAGCAGACTTGGTCGGTGGGTCTCCACCTCAAGATGCCGTTTCTTGACAAGGTTGCCAAGAGGGTCATCCTGAAGGAGCAGGTGGTGGATTTCGCACCGCAGCCAGTGATCACCAAGGATAATGTAACTATGCGGATCGATACGGTAGTGTTCTTCCAGATCACAGATCCGAAGCTCTATGCATACGGCGTGGAGAATCCGATCATGGCGATCGAGAACCTGACGGCCACTACACTGCGTAATATCATCGGTGAGATGGAGCTGGATCAGACGTTGACTTCCAGAGAAGTGATCAACACGAAGATGAGAGCATCCCTGGATATCGCTACGGATCCGTGGGGCATCAAGGTAAACCGTGTGGAGCTTAAGAATATCATTCCGCCGTCCGCGATCCAGGATGCCATGGAGAAGCAGATGAAGGCAGAGCGTGAACGCCGTGAGGCGATCCTGCGCGCAGAGGGTGAGAAGAAATCAACCGTTCTGGTTGCGGAAGGTAAGAAGGAATCTGCGATCCTGGAAGCAGAAGCCGAGAAGCAGTCGGCGATCCTGCGTGCAGAGGCGGAGAAAGAGAAGATGATCCGTGAGGCAGAAGGTGAGGCGGAGGCTATTCTGAAGGTACAGAAGGCTACCGCAGACGGTATCCGTATGATCCGTGAGGCCGGTGCGGACGAGGCAGTGCTGAAGATCAAGAGTCTGGAAGCATTCGAGAAGGCGGCCGACGGTAAGGCGACGAAGATCATCATTCCGTCCGAGATCCAGGGACTGGCAGGACTTGCAACTTCTATGAAGGAAGTCTGGCAGTAAGCGATGATGTGGCAGATCGGATTGTGGATAGAGGCAGAGGAAGAAATAGAGATCTGCGAGGACTTTAAGAGACTGCGATAGGAATAGAAGTAGTGTTTGATGCGGGACGGTTTAGCGGAACCGTCCCGTTGTTATCGTGAACGATACAGGAATTTCATAAATTATACTGTGAAAGTCTTCGACTTTCACAGCATGGATGGCCATGCGGCCCGCCCGACG
>CAMWLJ010000051.1 GCA_947175055.1 uncultured Lachnospiraceae bacterium
TGGAAGAAGCGGCGGCTAAGATCGTAAAGGTAGTGGATACGGTAGAGCCGGATGCGGCGCTCGTGGAGAGATACGAAGCACGCTACCAGCAGTTTAAGCAGATCTATCCGGCATGCAAGGCGTTGTTTGATATCATCCGGTAAGTGTCGGCAGTATTTTTGCAGGATAAGGCGGCGGCCTGATATATTGACGGGGTGTTTGTAAAATAACGGAGGGATCATTGTGTTTGATGAATGTACTTAAAAATGTATTGTACTCCAAAAAGAAGGTTGCATATTTTTTGTTGTTTGAGCTTCTTATCATTATTGTTTATGGTTTGATAGCTGCAAAAACCTTTTCTGCGCAGGAGGTGGTCTTTCAAGAGAGTGAGATGCAGCTGAAGAACCGTGACGACATAGTCGAAGGAAATTATCTGGACAGCACTTATGTCGACACGGAAGCCGTCGTTACGCCTGCATTTCGACTTCAAAAGGGAATTATCATATAGAGGCCGTTTTTGCCCGTCAGGGGATTGTGAAGGCCGGACTCATCTATGATACGGAGAGAAACGGAAAAGAACTGGTTGATAATGACGAATTTATATTGCATCCGGACAAGGAGGTCATCTCATATCGTGTTAAGATTCATGATGACTCTAAAATACGATTTAAATTAAGGCTGACAGGGGATGCTATAGACGGAGATTATATACAACTGCTAAGCGTACGGGTCATCGCTTCAAAATTAACTTTTATATATCGTATATTTCTGCTAATTGTTTACATGATTTTGGTGGATGTAATCTTGTGGGGATATATACGATATTATCTGAAATGGGAAGTTGAGCGGAAGACTGTGTTTTTGGGTCTGACGCTTACGGCCTTTTTCGTCAGTTTGCCTTTGTTTCATAGTGGATTAAACGAAGGAGCAGATTTGGCCTTTCATCTGACCCGCATGGAAGGGATTTACAGAGCTATGCAGGCATCGGGGAGGGGAGAATCCAGTTCCCTGTCAGGATACAGCCTGGTTGGCTGGATGGGTACGGTTATGCGGTATCCGTCTTCTACGGCGATATTATTATGTATTTTCCGGCATTGCTACGGTTGGTTGGGTTTTCTTTGGAGGAAGCCTACAAGGCATACTTGGGAAGTATCAACATTGCGACAGTGTTTATCTCCTTTTATGCGTTCAGAAGGATGACGCGTGATGATGTGGCTGCTATGACGGGAAGTGTCCTGTACACTGGCGGGATGAGAATAACCTTGATGCATACCGTTATGTTGGGTGGTGTCAGTGGGATGACTTTCTATCCGCTTATCATTGCAGGATTCTATTTGCTTTTTACAGAGAATGTGGAGTCTAGGGAATATAAGAGAATATGGATACTTCTGACGGCCGGATTTACAGGCATATTGATGACACATATGATCAGCTGCCTGATGTTCGGATTATATTCCGTACTGCTGTGCATCATCATGATTAAAAAAGTACTGCGCAGGAATACGCTGCGGGAACTACTGAAAGCGGCAGGTGTAGCGATAGCATTGAATCTTTGGTATCTGATACCGCTTCTGCAATATATGACTGGTGAGAGTTTAAGGATTAATTCCAAGATTGCCCAGGATATGCATATAGAGGATTATTTTGCCAGTCTGGAGGATTTTACACAGGCAGAAAGAAACATTTATAGTCTTTTTATAGATGATAATACGTTGGGCTTTGCGTTGATTGCAGTAATCATTCTGTATGTAGTAACGATACCTGTGCAAGGGAGAGGAAAGAAGGTGCGACGCTGCAGGAATTTTGCACTGCTGACATTGCTTACTGTTGTTGTATGTACTAATCTGTTTCCTGTTGTAGCAATAGCAAGGCGAAGCAGTGTTATGTTTAAGTTCTTCAGGATGATACAATATCAGTATCGGTTGATGAGTGTGGCAGTGGCCATGTTGTCATGTCTTGCAGCAATATTTTTGGCATCAGGTGTGTTTAAGCGCAGGACTTTATATTGGATTGCAGGAGCATTGTGTTGTATTACGTTGTATCAGGATTTACAATATTATGAGACTTTATCTTTTGACAAAATTTATCTGGACGGTATCGCATTGGAGTCCAGGACAGATAGAAGACTTTATAGTTATGCAGTCGGAAACGGCGAATATTTGCCCGTGATGACCAAAGTTGCGGATCTTACAGGTGAACTGGAATATGAAGGGGAGCTGGTGATAGGTCAGACAGTAAGAGACGGCCTGTTCTTTAAGGTGGCGGTAGAAAACAAAGCATCCGAGGAGGGAAAGATACTATTTCCGCTCTTATACTATGGGGGATATCAGGCCAGGGACAGCAGCAGCCAGGAACAGCTGCAAACGACGATCGGAGATAATGGCAGGGTGATGGTCATGATTCCGCCAGGCTATAGCGGAAACATACAGGTGGGATTTCATGAGCCGCTGCTGTGGAGAATTGCAGAAGGAATCTCTTTGATCACGCTGCTTGGTATAATCGTGTCTTTGCTGAGACCGGATATGATCAGAACGATAAGAAAAAGGGCATATTCAGGTTGAAACAGTATAAAAACTGTTACAGATATAAGTAAGTAGAAAGGATTGGAAAGGAGAGGATCACAGATGGAGATCAAGAAGATTACAGACGAAGCTTTCCGCAAATACGGGAGAGTCGTACAGGGGTATGACTTCGCGCCGCTTATGGAGGCGCTGAAGAAGACTCCCGATTTTGAAGGGGTGGCATATGAGCCGTCTGTTCCGGAGTTGGAAGCGACTACAACGGCGAAAGACCTGCAGAAGAAGACCTTTGGGGAGCTGCCGATCCAGGTGGGTTACTGCAATGGCGTTAACTACAAGTTGAACGCGGCGGAATATCACAGAAACTCAGAGATCAACGTGGCGGCTACGGATGCTGTTTTGATTCTGGGCATGCAGCAGGATATCAGCGATGACTTTACCTACGATACGGCAAAGATGGAGGCATTTCTCCTACCGGCAGGAACGGCTGTGGAGATTTATGCGACTACGCTGCACTATGCACCCTGCAGCGTGGGGGATGCGCAGTTCAAGGTAGGGATCGTACTGCCTGCAGGCACGAACTTCCCGCTCACGGAGGCACATGACGGATGGGAAGATAAGCTGATCACGGCGAAGAACAAATGGCTGATCGGTCACGCAGAGGGTGGTCTGGATGCAGGCGCACACATCGGTCTTACAGGTAAGAACCTGGACATCCGCGAATAATATAATGAATGAAATGCTATACACATAGTGCAGACTGTTGTGTCCTGCAATGTGACAATGTGCAACAACGTAATCAAACCGGTCAACCCGGTAAAAGGAGGATAAAGAACATGAACAATTTACCGAAAGTAAAAATTGGTATTGTAGCTGTAAGCCGCGACTGCTTTCCGGCATCCCTTGCAGTAAACAGAAGAGAAGCCCTGGTAAAAGCATATCAGGCAAAATACGATGCGGCTGACATCTATGAGTGTCCTGTCTGCATCATCGAGAGTGAGATCGACATGGTGAACGCTCTGAAGGACATCAAAGACAATGGATGTAACGCACTCTGCGTATATCTTGGCAATTTTGGTCCGGAAATCTCCGAGACGCTGCTGGCGAAGCATTTTGAAGGTCCGAAGATGTTTGTGGCTGCCGCTGAGGAATCCCAGGGCAATCTGATCCAGGGCCGCGGCGATGCGTACTGCGGTATGCTGAATGCAAGTTACAACTTGAAGCTGCGTAACGTGAAGGCTTACATTCCCGAGTATCCGGTAGGAGATGCAGAGGATTGTGCAGATATGATCCACGAGTTCGTGCCGATCGCCAGAGCGATCGTTGGTCTGTCCAGCCTGAAGATCATTTCTTTCGGTCCCAGACCGCTTAACTTCCTGGCATGTAATGCACCGATCAAACAGCTGTACAACCTGGGTGTGGAGATCGAAGAGAACTCTGAGCTGGATCTGTTCGAAGCATTCAACAAGCATGAAGGCGACCCTCGTATTCCGGAGATCGTAAAGGATATGGAAGCAGAGTTAGGTGAGGGCAACAACAAGCCGACCATTCTGCCTAAGCTGGCACAGTACGAGCTGACATTGCTTGACTGGGTTGAGCAGCACAAGGGGTATCGCGAGTATGTAGCGATCGCCGGTAAATGCTGGCCCGCATTCCAGACACAGTTTGGATTTGTTCCCTGCTATGTAAACAGCCGTCTGACAGGAAGAGGCATTCCGGTGTCCTGTGAAGTGGATATCTACGGTGCTCTGAGCGAGTTCATCGGTACGGCAGTCAGTGAGGATGTTGTAACATTGCTCGATATCAATAACTCTGTTCCGAAGGATATGTATAAGGAGTCTATCGAAGGCAAGTTTGATTACAAGTTCACGGACACCTTTATGGGATTCCATTGCGGCAATACCTGCTCCAAGAAGCTGTCCAAGTGCAGCATGGAGTATCAGATGATCATGGCAAGAACGCTGCCTGAGGAAGTGACACAGGGTACGCTGGAAGGCGATATCGTTCCTGGTAACATTACATTCTATCGTCTGCAGAGCTCAGCAGATAATATTCTGCGTGCTTATGTAGCGGAGGGCGAAGTACTGCCTGTAGCGACCAAGTCCTTCGGCGGTATCGGTGTATTCGCAATCCCGGAGATGGGAAGATTCTATCGTCACGTACTGATCGAGAAGAATTATCCGCACCACGGCGCAGTTGCATTCGGTCACTTTGGCAAGGCATTGTATGAGGTATTCAAATATATCGGCGTTGATGTGAGCGAGATTGGCTATAACCAGCCGAAGAGCCTGCCGTATCCGACAGAGAATCCTTTCGCATAAAACGATAACAAGTAAACATAGAATGAGACGGCCCTTGCGGGGAGCCGTCTCATTTTATGTGGTCAGTGATCTCGAATTAATGTTACATTACCGTATCCAAGGTAGAACCTACGCCTGCCGCGCTGTAGCTTCCCCGGCTTGTGTAGGTCTGGCCGTTCAGGGAATCACCCTGGGTAGCATAGCGGTAGATCTGGTTGATGCGGTCGGTCATCTTCTCCCCAAAGGAGTAAGCGCCGCTGAACAGACTCTTGGCTGTACTCATATCGGCTTCCATGAACTTCTCCTCATCGATGGACAGTGACTTGTCGGAGTTCACGGTAATCCCCAGTCTGGAGAATGCGCTCTTGTTGCTGCTGATAAGACTCTTAAGAGAGTCGGCCTGTTTGATCACATTGGAATTCTTACTGTCGGCCGTATCCTTTAAAAGCTCATTGTAGTCTTTGACAAGTGTTGAGAATACATCGAATACATTGTCTTTGTTGTCGTCACTGATGATCATGGCGCCCAGCTTCTCGACGGACTTGTAAAGCGCGCTTGCGGAAGCTGCAGATGCCGCATCCTTGGCGGTCTTGGAAGTAGTCTTGTCGGAATTATCCGTCTTATCACCGGAAGAAATACTGCCTGTGCTGCCGGCGTATTTGGCTTTGGCAGAAGTGACATCTTCCCCTTCGCCTGCCTTGCGGTAGATGGTGCTGGCTCTGTCTGCCGCCTTGTCGGCAAAAGAACCGATGCCCTTGAACAATGTGGTCAATGTAGGTACAGTCGTAGCACCGGTCTTCTCGTTCACTTTCTTAAAGGTATCCTCATCGATGGACAGAGTGCGATCCGCATTCATTGTGATCCCGACTTTGGAAAATAACTTATAATTCTGATACGTATAATCGTTTAGGGCATCCGCCTGGGCTTTCACTTCGCTGTTGCTGCTCTTGGATGCCGACTTCATCATGGAATTGTAATCCTTAACAAAAGCCGACACCTTATCGTACAACTCATCGATGTTGTCTGCGCTGTAGTCAAGAGCGCTCATGCCGGTAGCTGTTTCGTAGAATTTCCTTGCCGCGCTGGCAGATGCAGCATCCTTCTCTTTGGTCTTGCTGCCTTTGGATGTACCTTCTTCCTCTTCCGATTCCTTAACTTTGGCGTAATAAGATTTCATCATCTTGCCGTAGCTGCCATTCTTGATAGATGCATAATCGGACAGTAAAGATGCACCGCCTACCTCGCCGGAACCGGCGCCTCCGCCTAACAGAGCGGAATACGTGTCGTTAAGTCCTGAACTTAAACCATTAACTCCAATACCCATATCAATCGCCCTCCATGTGTGTAGTAGCCTACATAACAACTACAAAATTTGACTTCCTTGTCTCTTATCGTGTATAAAACTCTGCCATAAACAGATCCCGTGTGGGAAACCATTTCGAGAGGACAGAGTCTGCTTGATAAAATATCGATTCTCTATATATTATCTCGGCATTTATAGTCTTTTGTAAAGAGGTAAAAGCAAAATTTTCCTGCCTTTTCATGACATTTTTGAGGACCTTCGCAACGGTTTGGTCTGTTCAGTCCAGTTTCAGATCGTTATCCCCAATCCAGCCGATCCTGCGCAGGAAATTGCCTACCAGCAGAGAGATAGCGGCAGGCAGTATGAAGCTGATCAGGATAAGGCCGATCCAGTCAAGGGCAGTGATGGCGGCCTTACTGCCGGCAGCGATATCATCCACCCAGCCAGTGTAAACGCCAATCTGTCCTACCAGGCCGCAGGTGCCCATACCGGAGGAAACAGGGGTGCCGTTCATCTGCAGCTTGAAGAGGCAGGTGGCGACAGGGCCTGTGATGCCGGAGGCAATAATGGGTGGAATCCAGATACGGGGATTTTTGACAATATTACCCATCTGCAGCATGGAGGTGCCAAGGCCCTGGGAGATCAGGCCACCCCACTTATTCTCCCGGAAACTCATCACTGCAAAGCCTACCATATTTGCACAGCAGCCGGCCACTGCGGCACCGCCGGCCAGTCCGGTCAGGGAGAGCGCGGCACAGATGGCCGCGGAAGAGATAGGAAGGGTCAGAGTGATACCCACCAGCACGGACACGAGAATGCCCATCAGAAAGGGCTGCAAGTCGGTTGCCCACATGATCAGCCGGCCTACGGAGCTGGCGGCCGTGCCGATACCCGGCGCCAGTAGTGTGGAGAACGCTACGCCTGTGAAAATGGTCACAGAGGGGGTGACCAGAATATCGATCTTCGTCTCTTTGGAGACCAGCTTGCCGCATTCTGCGGCCAGAATGGCGATGATCAGTACTGCCAGCGGACCGCCTGCACCGCCAAGCTCATTTGCTGCGCCGCCCACGGCTGCCAGGGAAAAAAGTACCAAAGGCGGAGCCTGCAGGGCGAAACCGATGGAGATCGCCATGGCGGGGCCGGCAACGGCAGCGGCGTAAGTGCCGATGGTCACCAGATATTCCAGGTTGGTCTGCTGGCCGAGCGTCTTGATGATCGTGCCCACAAGGAGTGAACAGAACAATCCCTGAGCCATAGCGCCAAGGCAGTCCACGCCATATCGCTTGAAGGAGAAGATGATGTTTTTGCGTTGCAGAAATTCTTTCATAATTGTTTGATTCCTTTCCGGAGAGTTTTACTGCCTGTGCAATTTACATTTGGGCAGTTTAATTCAGTAAAAATGGAGATAATGATGTAAACGGCAGTAGATTTTAAGTGTAAAGTGTTGCTATTCATGGCTCAGGAATGCGCCAAACTGCGCATTCTGTGAGAACATGATTCATGAGTGTAAAGTCAACTGTCTTGTCAGTAGAAGTCATATCATATTGTAATGGTTTGTGGTAAAATGTCAAGAGGAAGATTGTAATGGAGGAAAATACGATGAAAATGTTACAGATCAATGATCAGCTGCCGCAGGTATCTGCGATCGGTTTGGGATGCATGAGACTTACAGGGCTGCAGGATGATAAGGCAGCCGCAGCTTTGGTCGATGCCTGCTTAGAGGAAGGAATCAACTTCTTTGACCACGCAGATATCTATGCCGGAGGAGAGGCGGAAGCAGTGTTTGGCAGGCTTTTGGCGGGAAGAGACAGGGAAAAGATGGTGATACAGACGAAGTGTGCCATACGCCCCGGCTGTTGCTATGATTTTTCCAGGGAGCATATTCTGTCCTCGGTGGAAGCCAGCTTAAGAAGGCTTAAGACGGAATATATTGATATCTTGCTGCTGCATCGCCCGGATGCATTGATGGAGCCGGAGGAGGTGGCGGAAGCTTTTCGGCTGTTGAAGAAGGAAGGGAAGGTGAGAAGCTTTGGTGTGAGCAACCACAATCCCATGCAGATCGAGTTGTTAAACAGCTGTCTGGAGGAGCCGGTGTGTGTGAACCAGATACAGTTTTCCATCGCACATTGTCCTGCTATCGATGCAGGATTTAATGTGAATATCCATAACGACGCAGGGTGCGTCAGGGAAGGCGGCGTGATCGAATACTGCCGTCTGCATAAGATCAGGCTGCAGGCATGGTCACCCTTTCAGTATGGCATGTTCGAGGGTGTATTTATCGGCAATGAGAAGTTTTCTGCGCTCAATGCAGTCATAGACCGTCTGGCGGATAAGTATGGTGTGACAGGCAATGCGATCGCAACGGCGTGGATCCTGCGTCATCCGGCTGGGATCCAGACGATCGTGGGCAGTGTGAACCTGGTTCGTGTCAAAGATATCTGCAAGGCATCCGGGATCGATCTGACCAGAGAGGAATGGTATGAGCTATATCTGGCGGCGGGGAAACAGCTGCCGTGAGGAAACACTTGTTGTAAAAAGAATCGTAATGGATAAGCAGCCCTGCATATATTTTAGTAACAACAATATGCAGGGTATCATTATGCACGGAAACGGCAAAAGTTGGAACGATAAGATGAAACTGGCCATGTGCGAGCTGGAGAGGAAGATACAAAAAGAAGCGTCGCACCATAATAGAAGAGAAGAAGCATGGCCCGGCCAGGAGCAGGTAGATGCCTGGACGGCAGAAAGGCAACAGCTAAGAGGCTGTGGACAGTATTGTGGCGGTGCAGCGCAGGAAATCTTGGTCACAAAGGAGGCGAGGAAGAAACAGAATTTTATCAGAAGCGTCTGCGTGCAGGTGGCCAAATCGGCAGCCTTTGCACTGGCGACCATTGCTTTGATCCAGGGGGTGAGCAGGCACCTACCGGATTCCATCACGGTGAGTAGTTCCGTGGGCGGCAGAGAATTGCCAATCTATTGTGTGGAGACGGATAAGAAGCAAGTGGCGCTCAGTTTTGATGCGGCGTGGGGGAATGAAGACACGGGCCGCATCCTTGAAACGCTTAAGAAACATAATGTGAAAGTAACCTTCTTCATGACGGGGGGATGGGTGGAGAGTTATCCGGATGACGTGAAGGCGATCCTGGCCGCAGGGCACGATCTTGGCAACCACAGCGAGAACCATAAGAATATGTCCCAGCTGTCCGATGAACAGTGCCAGGAAGAACTGATGAAAGTACATACCAGGGTACAGGAACTGACAGGGTATGAGATGTTCCTGTTCCGGCCGCCTTACGGTGATTATGACAATCATGTCATAACTAATATCCATAAATGCAACTATTATCCGATACAGTGGTCGATCGATTCCCTGGACTGGAAGGACTATGGTGCGGACGATATTGTCAGGCGCGTGGTGGAGTCTGATAAGCTGAAGAATGGATCGATAATCCTGATGCATAACGGGGCAAAATTCACGGCCGATGCACTGGATGCGGTGATCGTAGGGCTGCAGGATAAAGGATATGAGCTTGTGCCGATCTCGGAGCTGATCTATAAAGATAAATATCATATGAAAGCGGACGGGACACAGGTGTCCGGGGAATAGAGAACCATAAGAGCATAAGTAGAAGGTGAGAAGAGGAAGGCCAAAATAAGCAGATAAATGAGGAAGGTTTTCCGTGGAATGATTATGGAAATGGTAAAATGAAAGAATTCTTGGATAAGCTGAGGACTATGAGAATAAAGATGAAAGAGAAAAAGAATTTGGCGGGAGATTAGAGAGCGATGTGTTCGGTTACGGAAGAAATGCGATAAAATTTGTAGAAGAATATTTGGGTCAGATACATTCTGTCATGAAAGCCAGGGGCTAATGCCCCTGGCAACAAATCGCCCACAGTATTGTGCCGAAATCGGCTCGTGGGAGAAGTCAAAAATATTATATACTGATGCGAAAAAAATATTACAATCTTTGTTGCCAATCATCGCGAAAACCATAATAATCCATTCTTACAAATGGATATTTTTTGTTTAGTGTCATGATAGATTCTTTCATCTCGTGGAACTTGTCGACAGGAAGAATGCGTTTCATAATTAATAGAAAACCGTAAAAGTGAGAATTGTCGATCTCTCCGTTACTGTTTTTCCTTAAAAGTTCTTTTTCTTTTTTGTTGAGAGAAGGTTTCTGTTCAAAAAGTCGATTATATAGTCTGCCTCCATGTGCGCATAGATTGCGGATGATCGTCATGCTGTGCATATAGCTTCCGAGAATAAAGGCGCCTTTATTCATGGTTAAACCGAAAGTATGGGCAATGGCATCTCGTATTGGCTGTTCGGAAATAGAATACATAAATGAGATATCGGATATGGTAAATAAGTCTACATATGCCCAGAGGGGAATATCCTGTTGTAAGTCATTAACAAAGTGCCTTAGATATGCTTCATGAGAGAGCCGTTGAAATTTCTGCTGGTTTGCTTTGGAGATGATTTCCCGGTGTTTGATTTTGTCAGTAAAGAAAGCAGCATTGAGATAACCGGTTGAACCGTGGATTTTTGTAAATTCGTAAGCAAATATAGATTTCATACGTACTTCGATTATTTCCAGGTATTGAAGGATAACGTGCCTGAGTTCATGATCAAAATTGTAAATGTCCATGATATTTTGGAAACTTGCAGATTTTGAAAATATATTATTTTTACGAATGGTTAATGAATAGTCGCTGATGCGGTAATAGTTGTTGTAAAGAAGAAAATCTTTAGCTATATTTTCATCATCAATAATAAGGCCGCGAGAACGTAGGAGTTCTAATTGTTCATCAATAGATTTAAAATCTTTGGTCGACATAAAATATCCTCTTATAGACAAAACGCCCTCAAGTGTGCGTATGTTTCCACAGAGGCCTGAGGGAGATGTTAATTTTATATTAGAGTAAAAACAAAAAGATGTCAAGGAGCGAAAGAATTATATTGTTATACGGTAAGCCTGTTTTTGTGTCATCACCTTGACACAAGCAGGGCACGATCTTGGCAACCACAGCGAGAATCATAAGAATATGTCCCAGCTGTCCGATGAGCAGTGCCAGGAAGAACTGATGAAAGTACATACCAGGGTACAGGAACTGACAGGGTATGAGATGTTCCTGTTCCGGCCGCCTTACGGTGATTATGACAATCATGTCATAACTAATATCCATAAATGCAACTATTATCCGATACAGTGGTCGATCGATTCCCTGGACTGGAAGGACTATGGTGCGGACGATATTGTCAGGCGCGTGGTGGAGTCTGATAAGCTGAAGAATGGATCGATAATCCTGATGCATAACGGGGCAAAATTCACGGCCGATGCACTGGATGCGGTGATCGTAGGGCTGCAGGGCAAAGGATATGAACTTGTGCCGATCTCGGAGCTGATCTATAAAGATAAATATCATATGAAAGCAGACGGGACACAGGTGTCCGGGGAATAGCGAAAGCACTTCGGAATGGAGGAAAAAATGCCGTGTCAGATTCTTGAAAAAAACACTCTGGAAGATTATGATAAAATACGGGGCAAAAGATCACCGACAGCTTTGCCGGAAAGGATACGAGGGCATGAAGATTCTCTTAAAATACATAAAACCGTACGGCGCATTCATGTTGCTGACACTGTTCCTGAAATTTGCGGCTTCCATGATGGATCTGCTGATCCCGTCCCTGTTAGCGAAGATCATCGACGATATTGTCCCGACGGGGGAAGTGCGTCGGATCTTCTGGTGGGGCGGGGTGATGATCGGGTGTGCCGTTATCTCTGTAGTCACCAATGTACGGGCAAACCGCATGGCGGAGGTCTCTGCGGGTGGGATGACAAGAAAGCTGCGGCATGACCTTTTTACAAAGATCACGTATCTGAGTGCCGGGCAGATGGATGAGATCACCGTGTCATCTGCAGTGTCCAGACTGACTTCGGATACTTATCACGTGAATCGGATGCTGGCGCGGGTGCAGCGCCTGGGGGTGCGGGGGCCGATCCTGCTGACCGGCGGTATGCTGATCACCATGACGATGGAGCCGAAGCTGGCGTCAGTGCTGGCGGCGGCGCTGCCTTTTATCATCCTGATCGTATGGATCGTGACAAAGTCCAGTATTCCGGTGTATGCGGGCCAGCAGAAGATATTGGACAAGATGGTGCGCGTCCTGCAGGAAAATATCACCGGTGTGAGGGTGATCAGGGCGCTTTCGCGGACGGACTATGAACGGCAGCGCTATGACGGGGTGAATGAGGAGCTGGCTAAGATCGAACAGAAGGCCGGCAGGATATCTTCTGCCAGCGGTCCGGCCACCACCTTGGTGCTGAACCTGGGACTGACGGCGGTGATCATTGCCGGCGCGTATCTGGTGCAGAAGGGTGAGACGGGTCCGGGGGCGATCATTGCCTTCTTAAGCTATTTTATTCTTATATTGAATGCCATGCTGGGCATCACAAGGATCTTTGTCATGTGCTCTAAGGGGATGGCATCGCTGGGACGTATCAATGAGGTGCTGGAAGCGCCGGAGGAGATGCAGGTGTGGGCCGCAGAAGCGGCAGAGGTGCAGACAGCCGTTCCACTGCTGGAATTTCGCGATGTGAGTTTCTCTTACAATGGAAAGGGCGACCATCTGTCCCACATCAGTTTTGCCCTGCAAAAAGGCGAGAACCTGGGGATCATCGGCGCCACGGGGAGCGGCAAGAGTACTATCGTCAACCTGCTTCTGCGGTTTTATGATGTGAACGAGGGGAGCATTTTGATCAACGGCAGACAGATTTCTACGATCCCATTCCAGGAACTGCGTGCCATGTTCGGGGTGGTGTTTCAGAACGACTATCTGATGGCGGCCTCAGTGGAGGAGAACATCGACTTTTTCCGGGATCTTTCCAGAGAACAGATCAGGGAGGCGGCTGGGTACGCTCAGGCGGAGGCTTTTATCCGGGCAAAGGAGGGCGATATGGACGCCAGGATCGCGGTGCGCGGCAATAACTTAAGCGGCGGCCAGAAGCAGCGTATCATGATCGCTAGGGCACTGGCAGCGAAACCGCAGATCCTGATCCTGGATGATGCGTCTTCAGCACTCGATTACAAGACGGATGCCAAGCTGCGTAAAGAACTGGGAGAACACTTTCGAGATACGACGACGATCAATATCGCGCAGCGCATCAGCTCCATCCAGGGGGCGGACCACATATTGGTGCTGGAGGACGGCAGATGCATTGGGTACGGGACTCACGGAGAGCTTCTGCGAAGCTGCCCTGCCTATCAAATGATCTACGAGCTGCAGATGGGGCAGCAAGAGGAGGAAGAGAGGATGACGCCGGGACAGGCAGACAGGGAGCAGACAGCGGCTCTCCGTACGGCAGCAGTCCTGCATCGAGGAAACAGGAAGGAGGTGGCACCGGGCCATGAAGGGTAAGAAGAAATATCTGCTGTTTCGTCTATGGCGCTATCTTGGCCGCTATCATCTGCTGATCGCGGCGGGCTTGGCATTGATGTTTTCCTCCAATGTGCTGGCGCTCCTCGGCCCCAGGCTTTCTGGCAGGGCGATCGATGCCATCGGCATCCGGGCCGGCGGCGTGGACTTTGAGAGAGTATTTTATTATACGGGGTGGATGGCGGTGCTCTATGTGCTGTCGGCCATTCTGTCCTATCTGTTGTCTCTGCTTACGATCTATCTGACACGGCGAATCATCTACCAGATGCGGAAAGATGTGTTTGATAATCTTTCAAGACTGCCTGTATCTTTTTTTGACGAGTATTCCACGGGGGACATCATCAGCGTTGTCACCTATGATATAGATACGGTAAATCAATCGCTTTCCAATGATTTTCTACAGATCATGCAGAGCGTGATCACGGTGCTCTTTTCCCTGGTGATGATGCTGTCCATCGCGCCGAGGATGGTACTGATATTCGCGGTGACGCTGCCTGTCTCCATGTTGTTGACAAAGTTCATCGTCAGCCATTCCAGGCCGCTGTTCCGGATCCGCTCGAAGAAGATCGGGGAATTAAACGGTATGGTGGAAGAGATGATCAATGGCCAGAAGACGATCCGGGCTTATGGCAGGGAATCCCAGGTGATCGAAGTCTTTGACCGTAAGAACGAAGAGGTTGTGGAGGCCAATATAAGGGCGGAGTATTACGGCACGCTGGCCGGACCGTCCGTGAACTTCATGAACAATACATCGCTGGCGCTGATCAGTGTATTTGGTTCGCTGTTGTATCTGCGGGGCGGCATCGGGATCGGTGATATTTCATCCTTCGTTCAGTATTCCCGAAAGTTCTCCGGGCCGGTCAACGAGGCGGCTAATATCATCGGGGAATTTCAGTCTGCTTTTGCGGCGGCGGAGCGGGTCTTTCGGTTGATGGATGAGCTGCCGGAGAAGCCGGATGCAGAGCAGGCCCGGATCCTTAAGGAAGTTTACGGGGATGTGCTGCTGCAGGATGTTTCTTTCGGCTACCAGCCGGGGCAGCAGATCCTGAAGGAGTTTAATTTGCATGCGAAAGCCGGACAGCAGATTGCCATTGTGGGGCCTACAGGGGCGGGGAAGACGACAGTCATCAACCTTTTGATGCGGTTCTATGATATCCAGGAGGGCGCCATCCTATTGGACGGCCAGGATGCCTATGAGATCAGGCGGGACAGCCTGCGGGGCGCCTATACCATGGTGCTGCAGGATGCCTGGCTTTTCCAGGGGACAATCTACGAGAATCTTGTTTACGGCAGAGAGAATATCACCATGGAGGAAGTGGAAAGGGCGGCGAAGGCAGCCATGATCTATTCCTATATCGAGAAGCTGCCGGAAGGTTTCCAGACAAAACTTTCAGACAACGGGGTGCATATATCCAAAGGGCAGCGGCAGCTTCTGACGATTGCCCGGGCCATGCTTTCCGATGCCCGGATGCTGATTCTGGATGAAGCCACCTCCAATGTGGACACTAGGACGGAGATGAAGATCCAGAAAGCCATGCGAAGCCTGATGGCGGACAAGACCTGCTTTGTGATCGCCCACAGGCTCTCCACCATCCGGCATGCGGATCTGATTCTGGTGGTGAAGGATGGCCGGATTGCCGAACAGGGAAGCCATGAGGAGCTGATGCGAAGCCGCGGGGAGTATTACCAGATGCAGCAGGCACAGTTTGAGGGGCGTTTGAGTGAAGTGGCCGGTTTGCGGTAGCTGAGATTGATCGTGAATAGTAATATTAATAGGCTTAAGAAGAAAAAGAGTTTTTCTTAAGCATTTGTAATTATTGGGTCTTTGCGATATAATAAAACAAAAAGGGCTGAGAAAATGAAGTTGAATGATATTATTGGAGTCTTAAGACAAGTTTATAATAAATACGACGGTATAAAGTTGGGAATAGCCGGTTCCTATGTAAATGGCAAAGAAAAATTATCCAGTGATATAGATGTTGTGATAGATGGTGATTCCATGAGGGTTGATATCATGGAATATATCAAAAGTCTGTTTGATATCACGGTAGATGTGCTATGGGTAGATTTAATGAAACAAGAAGATGATGAGTTAGACCGGTTTGCGGTAGAAAACGGGTTGCCAGTCAATCAATATTCAGCATATAAAACAGTGATGCAGGAAGTCAGGTGGATATGACCAGATCCTATAAAAAGGATATACAGCTATTGATGTCAATCTTACAGAGACAGAATGATATTAAAGAAGTAATTAAACGTTTCGGATGTAGTCAGAACAATTTGGAACAGGATAAGATGGCTTTTGATTTATGTGCCTTTTATATGGCGCAGATAGGAGAAGCGTCTAAAATGTTGACGGACGATACGCAGAATTGTTTAACCTGCATTAATGCCGGTGTGCTGAAAGCATTTAGAAATATGATAGACCATACCTATGAAAAAGTTAACAAAAAATATTTAAAAGCATATATTTTCAGCATAATCGAACCAAAAGCTATAGCGGAAATCAAGAACAGAATCAACTATTGCAATGAAAATGCAGATAAAATATAGATAAAAGACTTGTTTTGAGAAAGTATAAAATAAAGTGCGTAAGTTACCGGTAAAAAACTTACGCACTTTATTTTATGTAAGGTGCGGTATTCTAAAACGAAAGGAATGAAAAGATCATGAGCACATCACTTATGTCAAGAAAACCGAAAAGCGACCTGAGGACTGTTGCAATGGCAAAAGCGATCATCCTGCGCAAATATATCAAAGACTTAATTTTCGTTGTACCAGGATGGTACGATACTGGCAACGAAAAATCTGATATGGAGGAGAAGGATGCATAAATTCTCTGATGAGCAATCTATGCATCCGGGAATTTGTGCCGGAGCGTCACAAATTCTATCGATCGCAGGGCAAAATTGGAGTATTCCTTCGGAAAACACCTAAATCCAGCCCGCGCCCTTCGCACAAAGCGCTTCGGAATGGAGGATACATATGAATGAACTGTATGCGATCATGAGGGAACTGTTGGAGGTTGAGTACAACCAGAAAGCACTGCTGTATATCATGGAGATGATTGAGACGGCATATGGGGGAGAGCGCCAGGAAGAGTCAGGACTGGCGGTCAGCGGTGTCAGATACTATCTGGCGGTCCTGCACAGGGATTTGGGGATTACGATCAACAGGCTGGATGCCTATATAGCAGAATGGGGCAGGAAACAGTAACACTAAAAAAGGCAGCGGCTTTATCCGATCAAATGATAAATGCCGTTGCCTATTTTACAGGGTATGCAGACCTGATGTTGCTGGCTCCAGTGATATAGTCCAACGAAACGTCATAGAATCTGGCCAGGATCAGCAGGCTGTCAACCGGAATCCTGGTCTTACCACTTTCATAATCTGCGTAGGTCCGCTGGCCTATGTGCAGCAGGTCTGCTATTTTCTGCTGTGTCAGGGAATTGTCTTCCCGGATCTCCCGTATCCTTTCGTTATATTTCATTGTTGTGCTCCATTTAAACCAGTGTTTTGCACGTGATCAACAATCTGGCATTTTGACCTTATGATGCAGTATATATTGTTACGTTAAGTATAAGGGATTGCCAGAAATGTATTGACAAATAGAGTCATAAACTCTAAACTATTGGTGTTGCATTCAGAGTAATAAACTCTAAAGCGGCATATAAAGTATATGCAATAACAGGACATTTTATGTGAAAGGTATGGTTTAGAAGATCGTGCAGACCGGCGTCAGAAAGAAAATGCTGTATATCATGGGCATCGATTGGAACTGGATTCGTCAGAGACCTCAGATTCTGGCGGAATACTTAAGCCGGGATTATGACATGACAGTGGTATATCCGGTCAAGATATGGAACCGGCCCGCAGTGCGCAGCGCAAAAGAACAGGAACACGTCATTCGTTATCTGCGTCTGTGGACCATACCGTTCCAGCGCAAGATCAGAATGATCGGACGAGCGGCCGACTGGTACCTCCGGCGGCGTCTGCGGATATGCAGCCAATATGACTATATCTACTTGGGGTATCCCACTTATGTGAAATATATCCCGGCAGATTATAAGGGATGCCTGATCTATGACTGTATGGACGATCATGCGCAGATGTGTGGAAATGAAACAGTGCGTAGAGAGATTGCAGAAATGGAAGAAAGGGCCGTGTGCAGGAGCAGTCTGCTTCTGGCTTCGTCCGTGCGGCTGCTGCGGAAAGTGGAGAGCCGGTCTGGTGGTAAGCCGGTCAGGCTTATACGGAATGGAACCGGTTTTGACAGGGTTTATAGAGCGAGGGAAAGTCAGGTCAGGAAACAATATACTGTCGGGTACATCGGGACGATCGCGGAATGGTTTGATCATGCGCTGCTGGAAAAGAGTGCTTCTGAGCATCCGGAACTGTCCTATCACCTGATCGGACCTCATATGGGGATAAAGCAGCCGGAGAACAGCCGGATATCTTATGACGGAATTATGGAGCATACGGCTCTGCGGTCATATATAGAAGACTACGATTGTCTGATCATGCCGTTTATCGTGAATGAGATCGTGAGAGCCGTTGATCCGGTAAAATTGTATGATTACATCGCCTTCGGCAAATGTATTGTCAGTGTGTGGTATGAGGAACTGGAATATTTTAAGGAGTATGTTTATTTTTACAGCACTTATGAAGAGTATGACCGACTGATGCGGGAATTGATCCACAGCGGTTTTCCGCCTAAATATAACGGACGGCAGCAGGAAGACTTCCTGCGGGAGAATGGCTGGGAAGAGCGGTACAGGCTGCTTAGAGAAGCGATTCGGCAGGCAGAGGAAGAAAGGCAGTTTACCAATGAAGATAATGAGTATATTCGGAACCAGACCGGAAGCGATCAAGATGTGTCCGCTGGTGAAAGAATTGGAAGCAAATCCGGAGATCGAAAGCGTCGTATGCCTGACGGGGCAGCATCGGGAAATGCTTAAGCAAGTCATCGATATTTTCGGAACGGATGTGGGATATAACCTGGATATCATGCAGCCACGACAGACGTTGACGACTATCACGACTTCGATCCTGGAGAAAATGGAACCGGTGCTGCGCAGAGAACAGCCGGATCTTGTGCTGGTACACGGAGATACGACGACCTCTTTTGCGGCGGCTTTGGCAGCGTTTTATCAGCAGATTCCTGTCGGTCATGTGGAGGCAGGACTCCGTACCTTTGACAGATATTCTCCTTTTCCGGAGGAAATGAACAGAAACTTGACGGGCCGGATCGCGACCCTGCACTTTGCACCTACGGAGAATAACCGCAGGAATCTGGAACGGGAGCATGTAACGGAGCATGTCTTCGTGACCGGTAATACCGTAATTGATGCATTTCATACGACGGTGAAGGAGGACTATCGCTATAAGGATCCTGTATTGCAGCAGATCGATCTTAGTGGCAGAAGATGCATCCTTATGACTGCACACCGGAGAGAGAACCTGGGGCAGCCGTTAGTCAATATATGCCGTGGGGTGAAAAGGATTGTGGAAACATATCCGGATATAGAAGTGGTCTATCCGGTACACATGAATCCGGCGGTGCGGGATACTGCCACGACGATCTTGGGAGGAATGGAGAGAGTGCATCTGGTTCAACCGCTGGATGTAGAGGATATGCATAATTTGATGGCAAAAAGCTATCTGGTCATGACTGATTCAGGAGGATTGCAGGAGGAGGCGCCTGCCTGCGGCGTACCGGTTCTGGTCTTGCGGACGGAGACAGAACGCCCGGAGGCAGTACAGGCTGGAACCGTCAGAGTAGTGGGCGTGGATGAGGAGACGATTTGTCGGGAAGCGGACATCCTGTTGACAGACCGGGCTGCGTATGACGAAATGGCGCGGGCAATCAATCCCTATGGAGACGGGCATGCGAGCGAGAGGATCGTGGAACATATTTTGGAATGGAAAATGGAGCGGTAGGATGAAACTCTTAAAGAGTGCAATCTATTTATTGAAGGATATCTATAAGGACAAGCGTTTGCTGATGGAATTGTCGGCTAAAGACGTGCAGAGGCGTTTTTCGGGAACCTATTTTGGTATGATCTGGGGACTTCTGCAGCCACTCATGACGATTCTTGTATATTGGGCGGTGTTTCAGTTCGGATTCCGCAGCGGGGATGTGGGAGAGACGCCTTTTGCTCTGTGGTTTATTAGCGGGATCATATGTTGGCTGTTTATTTCAGAGGCTTTTTCTTTAGCGAGCAATAGTCTGCTGGAATACAGTTATTTGATTCAGAAAGTGAAGTTTAATGTAAACATTTTACCATTGGTAAAAATAATATCGAGTTTTTATATCCATCTCTTTTTTGTGGCTGTAGTGATGGTTGTCTGTATTTTGTTCGGATATTGGCCGACGGTTTATACAGTCCAGTTATTGTATTATATGGCAGCAACAATGATTCTGGTATTCGGAATGTCGTTGTTAACTTCTTCTATCATGGTTTTTTTTAGGGATTTGAATCAGATCATCAGTATCATATTGCTTTTGGGAATGTGGGGAACTCCGATTGCATGGAATCTGGATATCTTTCCACTTGATGTGCAGAGAATATTGAAGCTTAATCCCTTTTATTATTTGGTTGAAGGATACAGGGATGCACTTTTGGGAAGAAACTTATTTACACAAAGACCCGAACTGAGTCTTTATTTTTGGACAGTCACGATACTGATCCTTCTTATCGGTGTGCATTTTTATACGAAGCTTAAGCCGCATTTTGCAGATACGGTATAGAAAGAGGGCTATGAGATGAATACAGAATATAAGATCCAGGTCAGTCATATAGCAAAAGCTTTCAAAATGTATAACACGCCCATGGATAAGATGAGAGAGGCGCTGAGTATTTCCGGTAAGATTCTGCACACAGATTTTTATGCGATAACCGATTTGAGCTTTTCGGTGAAAAAGGGTGAGATTCTGGGGATTATGGGAAGAAACGGTTCCGGGAAATCGACTCTTTTAAAGATGATAACGGGTATTTATGAACCGTCGAAAGGCACGATCAAAGTTTCTGGTAAGATATCTTCCCTTCTCGAGTTGGGTATGGGATTTAATATGGAATATACCGGGATTGAGAATATATATTTCTATGGGACATTAATGGGTCTTACCAGAGACCAGATAGAAGAGAAACGGCAGGGCATCATTGACTTTGCGGAGATAGGAGATTATGTGTACCAGCCAGTCAAGACATACTCCAGCGGTATGTTTGCCAGACTGGCATTTTCCTGTGCTATTAATGTGGAACCCGATATTCTGATCGTAGATGAGATATTGAGTGTAGGGGACATGCGGTTTCAAGCCAAGTGTTTTAACAAGTTCAAGGAGTTTAAAGAAAAGGGCGTGACAATCCTCTATGTCGGACATGATGTCAGCATGATGCGGACTTTTTGCGACAGAGCGATGTGGATCAATAAAGGTCGGCTGGTGGATATGGGGGATCCCACTTTCATTAGCGCTAAATATACAGAATTTATGTATCTGGATGACATTACGGAATTTACCGACTATAAGCGGCTTGCAAAAGAGACAGAAGCGGAAACATGTGCCGTGCAGACGAAAGAGAAACAGGAAATCGAAGTAAAGGAGCCGCAAAAGCAGGAAAGAAAAACAGCGGACTCTCTGTTTCCAGACAGCATCACACATTGGGGATCGAGAACCGGACTGGTGAAGTCGGCGATCATTTGTAATGAGGCTGGCAAGGAACAGAAAGCCTTTTCCGCAGATGACAGGATAAGAATTGATGTCAGGCTTGATATAGAGGAGGATATGAATGTCCCTAAGTGTTCGTTGGCTATTTCCATTAAAAATACTGAGGGAATAGATATTTTAGTCAAGACTACTTATGACGAGCATGTAAACTTAAGAGCTGGGAAGAATCAGACAGTTTCCTTTGTGTTCCAACCGAGACTTGCCAATGGTGATTATTATTTGGTAGTGGCGTTGGAAAACAGAGAAAATGCAGCGATCGCATATTATGAGTATATTGAAGGGGCGGCTTATTTTAAGGCGTATTCTGACAAGAAAATATTCGGGATCTATGATGTGCCGGCAGTCATAGACTGCCGGGAATGAGAGTGCGACTGCCTAAGTGTGTCGCACGAAACGAAAGGGATATAAGGTAAGATGGAGATAAATTCGGTTGAATATTGGAATAACAGATTTGAGACGGATTGGAATGATTTTGAAGGAGATAAGCAAACAATCTTTTTTGCAAATACTTTATGTAATATGCTTCCGCAATGGTTGATCAATGAAGTAAGAGAAAATCAATATACTGTATGTGATTTGGGGTGTGCTGACGGAGATGCAATCCCGGTGTGGAACGATATTTTCAAAGGATGTAGTATTTGTGGAGAAGATTTTGCTGAAAGTGCAATAAAAAACGCCAGAAAAAAATATCCGGAATTTATGTATCTGGTCGCGGACATCATGCAGCCTGAGGGAAAAAGAGAATATAATGTGGTCATATCTTCCAATACGGTGGAACACTTTCGGGATACTGAGGCAGTATTAACAAATATCTGCAGACGTTCAAGTAAATATACTATTATCATGCTTCCCTATAGAGAGGATGAAAGTTTGACAGAAGAGCATGTGGTTCGATTTCATACAAGTCGGATTCCACTGGTTATAGAGGATAATGTGCTGATATATGTAAAAACTTGTTTGTGTAACTCACAATATTATCCAGGGGAGCAGATTCTGTTGATCTACTCAAAAAAACCGGAAGGGGCTATGCTTGCCGATCTGGTGGAACGCATAAATTCGGACAGTTATAAAATTTTACAGGATGCTAATAAACGTACTGTTCAAAAGTGCGCAGAGTTGCATAAGGAGAACCAGGATTTTCAGCAAAAAAATGCGGAACTTAAGAGAGAGAAGGACGTTTTGGAAGCAGATAAAGCAGTGCTGGAAAATGAAACTAATGTTCTGCAAAATGAAAAAGCAGAACTGGAAAATGAAAAAGCAATTTTAGAGAATGATAAGAAGACTCTGGAGGCTGATGCAGGCAAGGTGAGGAGTGATCGGGAAATGCTGGGAAGAGAGCTGTGCAGCATGAGACAGGAATATGACAGGCTTTGTAGCGAAACAGCAGAACTGCGCAGTAAGCTGGAACAGAGTGAACTGCGGCTTGAAAGCTCAGAGAATAGGAGAATTGTTTTAGAGGCCAGGATCAATTCTGCAATCAAGATGAGCCAGGAACTTACGAATTGGGGTTTGTATAAGTTTTCTCACATGCTGCACAGGACGAGGCATCAATTCTTTAGTGGATCAGGGCAGGAACGACGAAATTATATTCGATGGATCACGGGATATCTGAAAGGAAGCGGAACAGATTTAGACCAGCGGTTTAAGCCAGTATATAGAATAGCAGAGATATTGAAGGGGCAGGACAGCGAGAGCGGTGTGGCTGATCTGTATTCTCGTCTGGGGATACACATCAGAGAAGAGGAGGAGCGGCTGAGCAATGAGGATGTAGATGTAAACGAGGTCAAAGAGATTAGACGAATATTGGATACACATGAATATAAGGGAATTCTTGTATATCCCCATGTTGTATA
>CAMWLJ010000052.1 GCA_947175055.1 uncultured Lachnospiraceae bacterium
AAGCTGGAGCAGATCCCGAATCCGGCGGAGTTTAAGATGTATTATGATCTGTAATCAGGATAGGCGAAGTGTGTCTGGAAATGTATATAATTTACTATGAAAGTCTTCGACTTTCATAGCATGGATGGCCATGCGGCCCGCTCGACGGCAGGCTGAGTATGATGTAAGTTTACTGTAGAAGTAACCTGTCAATCAGGAGTACGTTCTATTCATGGTGGTATCATAATGTAGGATATGGGTATTTAGAGAGAGAATGATATTATAGAGAAGTAATCATGAACTATGATCTGACAGAAGGAAAAATCGTACATAAGCTGTTGCGGTTTGCATTCCCCATCATGGTGGGGAATCTGCTGCAGCAGCTGTATAACGTGGTGGATACGCTGATCGTGGGGCGGTATCTGGGAGAAAATGCGCTGGCGGCGGTGGGGTCTTCCTATACGCTGATGGTGTTTATCACATCCATCATCATCGGGTTGTGTATGGGCAGCAGCGCCTTTTTCTCCATCCAGTTCGGCAGCAGGGACCAGGACAGACTGGAAAAGGGAATCTACATTGCTTTTCTCGCCATTGGATTTGTGGCGGTAGTATTAAATGCAGCAGTGTATCTTGGCACGGAAGGGATTCTTGTGTTCCTGCGCGTGCCGGGCGAGGTGACGGAGCTGATGCGGGAGTATCTGGTGTGGATCTTTGCCGGGATCGTGGCGGTGTTCCTCTACAATTTCGTAGCCAATCTGCTGCGGGCGGTGGGCAATTCGGTGGTACCGCTTTTGTTTCTGGCAGTGTCCGCGCTGACCAATATCGTGTTGGATCTGCTTTTTATCAGAAGTTTTGGATGGGGTGTGGGCGGCGCCGCGGCGGCCACGGTCATCTCCCAGTATCTGGCGGGGATCGGTATCGTACTATACTATTTCGGGCGGTATCCTGAGCTTCGGGTTTCCGGGAAGAACCGTCAGTTTGACCCGCAGATCCTGAAGGAACTGGCGGGGTTGTCTTCGCTGACCTGTCTGCAGCAGTCTATCATGAATTTCGGTATTCTGATGGTGCAGGGATTGGTGAACAGTTTCGGGCCGGTGGTGATGGCGGCTTTTGCAGCGGCGGTGAAGATCGATTCTTTCGCCTATGCGCCGGTGCAGGATTTTGGAAATGCTTTTTCCACCTATGTAGCGCAGAATTATGGGGCCGGCAAGACAGATCGGATCCGCAGAGGAATGAAGGATGCGGTCTTAAGCGCGTTTGTCTTCTGCATGATCATCTCGACACTGGTGGTTGGTTTTGCGGAGCCGCTGATGGGTATATTCTTAAAGGCGGAGAGCGCGGAGGCGATCGCAGTCGGTGCAGACTATCTACGCATCGAAGGGGCTTTTTATTTCGGTATCGGTCTGTTGTTCTTGTTCTACGGTTATTATCGGGCTGTCCATAAACCGGGTATCTCCGTGGTTCTTACGGTGATCTCGCTTGGCACGCGGGTGGTGTTGGCTTATGTGTTGTCCTCCATTGAGGTGGTGGGTGTAAGGGGCATCTGGATGTCTGTGCCCATCGGATGGATCCTGGCGGATCTGGCGGGGGCATGGTACTATTTCCGAGGCCAGAGGGTGAGATGAATGAGTAAAGAGTGGATTTTGTCATATAAATGAGTAGATTTCATATGTTTTGTCATATAATAAGGCAGACCTACAATATAGGCTTCGGGAGGCTCTTTGTGCCTGAACGGTCGCAAAGACAGGTGCAGGTAAGATTCTGGATTCACGGGTCAGGAATGCGCCAAACTGCGCATTCCGTGAGAACATGATTCAGGAGATTCTGAGAGACGATCGAAATAGGAGGAGGTAACGTTATGTGTACGGCAGCAACTTATAAGACGAAAGATTTCTACTTTGGAAGGACACTGGACTACGACTTTTCTTATGGCGATGAGGTCGTGGTGACGCCGCGCAGATATCCCCTGCGGTTTCGGAGTATGGGGACGATGGAAGAACACTATGCGCTCATCGGCATGGCACATGTGGTGAATGACTATCCCCTGTATTATGATGCAGTGAATGAGAAAGGGCTGGGGATGGCCGGCCTGAATTTTGTGGGAAACGCGAAATATGGAAACTGGGTGCGGGATAAGGAAAATGTGGCGTCCTATGAGTTGATCCCCTGGCTTTTGGGGCAGTGTGGCACGGTGAAAGAGGTGCGTATGCTGTTTGATAAGATCAACATTACCGACGAGCCGTTCAACAAGGAGCTTCCGCCTGCGCAGCTGCATTGGCTGATCGCGGACAGGGAGGAAGCCATTACGGTGGAGGCGATGGAAACCGGACTGAAGGTGGAAGAGAATCCGGTGGGGATCTTGACCAACAATCCGCCTTTCGGGGAGCAGATGTTCTATCTCAACAATTATATGGCCTTATCACCCAAGGCGCCGACGAATCATTTCTGCGATAAACTTAAGCTGGAGACTTATAGCCGTGGCATGGGTGCCATCGGACTGCCCGGCGATCTGTCCTCCCAATCCCGGTTTGTGCGGGCAGCTTTCGTGAAGATGAATTCGGTCTCAGGTGACACGGAATCTGAGAGCGTGAGCCAGTTTTTCCATATACTGGGGTCGGTGGATCAGCCGCGGGGATGTTGTGTGCTGGAGGACGGACAGTATGAGGTGACGATTTTCACCTCCTGCTGTAATGCGGATAAGGGTATCTATTACTATACCACGTATGGAAATCACCAGATCACGGCGGTGGATATGCACCGAGAGAATCTGGACGGCACGGCATTGGTGCGGTATGAGCCGGTGGAGTGCGAGCAGATCAGGATGCAGAATTAGGCTTGCTATGGCAGGGAAAATTTGCTATACTCAAAAATATGAAAAGCACACTTGTGGGCACACTATGGATAAGAAGCAGGAATCTGTGCTGAGACGTCACGGATTCCAGTGACCGCAGAACAGAATCTGAAATTTGGCTTGCGGTCTTGGCGTAAGTGCTTCGGAATGGAGAATAAGATGGGAAATGTGGTAATTGTCTCAGAAGTTCAGAGCTATCTGATATTATCATTGAAAAGCTGGTTTGAGCAGGCAGAATATGAAGTGACGATGGTGAAGGCGGACATTAATGCCATCAATAAGATAGAAGAAACGCCTTCTGTTATGGTACTCTATGTGGATGAGAATATGCTGGAGGAGCTGCAGGCGCTCAACTTCATTAAGGATAAGGCGGCAGAGGGAGATATTCCCATCTTTATTGTAGGGGACATGGATGAGTTGAATTCGGTTGAGAAGATCATTTCCAAGAATCTGATCCGCCAGAGATTCCAGCGGCCGATCAATGTCAATGAGGTAGTGGCCACGATCAGCCATTATGAGAGGAAACACGGCAGACAGAATAAGAAGAAGATTCTGGTAGTGGATGATTCCGGAACCATGCTCAGGAATGTGAAGGGCTGGTTGGAAGAGTCCTATCAGGTCAGTCTGGCGAATTCGGCAGCCATGGCGATCAAGGCGATATCGACCAACAGACCAGATCTTGTACTGCTGGATTATGAGATGCCTATCGTGGATGGTAAACAGGTGTTGGAGATGATCCGCAGTGAACATGATTTTGCGGATATTCCGGTTATATTTTTGACCAGCAGGGAAGATCAGGAGAGTAAGGAAGCCGCCATGGCATTGAAACCGGAGGGATATCTGTTAAAGAGTATGGAGCCGGGAGAGATCGTGAAAGCGATCGATGAGTTCTTTGGCGGTTTGAGAAGGAAAGAACTTGCCGGGATGTAGTATCCCATGAGGAAATAGATAGATTACCAATATAAAAGACACAGTGCAGACCGTATAGCAGATCGCACGGTGTCTTTTTGTATCTGGTGTATATCTGGTATTATGAACGCATTAGATTCAGGCAAACCGTTGTAGGTCAGGACTAATACAGACGATCAGATCGTAAGATCGAATCGGCCACCCGGCGTAGGAAGAGTGGTTTCTTCTTTGATAGCGTCCCAGTCAATATTTTTGATCTTATCAAGCAATTCTTCTGAAGTGGAGGCGTACAGCATGGTGCGTTTGCTGTGCTCATAGTCATATTTGCCGTTGGTTTTGGAATCAGCCTTGGCAGTTTCTCTTTTGCCTTCACGGATTCTGTCTACAAATTCCTTCTGACGTTCTCCGGCCTTCTCCAGTTCTGCGAAATAAGAAACTTCACCGTTTTGGCCGATATGGATACCCATACGCACCACTTCGTCTTTCTGATCGCCTAACTGGCTGGTCATTTCGTCAAGCTTTCCGACCGCATCGTCGAGAAGAGAGAGATTCTGTTCTTTTACATTGTCGTCTGCGGCCATACGTTCCAACTCTTCCGGATCGATCAACACACTATAGTCTTTGGTTCCGCGGGCAAGATAGGATGCCGCCTCCTCCTCTGACTCATAATCGGCTACCATAAAGTCCATGTTGGAATAGGTCCGTTTCAGTTCCTGCAAGAGTGCCTTGGCTCTTTCGCTCAGCTGTACGGGGTCGCCATCGGCTTTCCGTGTGCGTCCTGTTCTGGAGGAACCGGTCTTTCCTGTTCTCGCCTGTTCCTTCCTGTTGTTGATGGCATTGTCATAATAGCTGTTCTGATATGTGCCAAATCCATTTACCTTGTTCATGGTCGTTGCCCTCCTTAGCTATGGCTCGTAAGCCTGTAAATCCGTTTACTGACAGTCGGCAAATGTATGGCCGACTCTTACTATATATATCGTATTTTACCCTGGGTTACTTAACAGAATGTCTTTTCGTTTTTTCAGACTTGCGCTTACAGGGTATGTTATTGTACAATAAAAAGGCATAGGACTATACAAGGATTTTGTATGAATATATCGAAAGATGTAATAAGAAATGCAGCCTGGACATAGGGCAGACAGTGGGTGAGAATATTTAGGAATTGTATAAATTCTAAATATAAAATTATGTATGAGGCAAGGAGGTAGTATGATGACAGAGTCACAATACAGGAGGGCGAACAAGACGGTACTTGGGGTTATTGTTGTCATTCTGGTGTATTTCATGATGGTAATGGGGGCCAGGACATTTACGCTGGATGCAGATCTTGGTACTTATTTGCGTGTAGGCGTGCCCGTACTGATGCTGGTCGGAGCAGTTGCATCCTATGTTATGTGGAAGGAGCAGAAGAAGGGGGCGCTGGGCATGATCATTTGTGCATCAGTTGCTTATGCGGTAGTTGTATTGTTTGGAACAAGTGTTGGCACTTATGCGTATGCATTTCCGGTGCTATTTGGCGCGATGGCATACTATAATAAGAGACTGCTGGTCTGTGGAAATATTCTTGTTGTTGTGATCAATGCGACGAGGATATTTTTGTTGGATAAATCTCAGTTGTCGGATTCCGTTACGGCACTGCTCACTATATTACTGGTAGCGTATGCGTCGACGGCGATCGGTAAGCTGCTTACAGCGTTTAATGAAGAGAATATAGGTGCTGTTGAGGAAGGCGCTGCTAAGCAGGAAGAGGCGCAGCAGAAGATGCTGCAGGTGGCAGGAAGCATTATTGAGAATTTTGATGAAGCGATGAGTAAGCTGAATGACCTGCAGAGCAGTGTGGATACCAGCAATTTTGCCATGAGTAATATAGCAGACAGCACGGACGCTACGGCACAGTCTATTCAGAGACAGGCTGATATGTGTGTAGATATCCGTACGAATACGGATGCGGCGGAAGAGAGCATGCAGGAGATGATCGCATCTTCCAGCAGAGCAGGTGGCATGGTGACAGACGGTTCAGATGTGGTTGAGAATCTGCGCAGACAGGCGATGAATGTGGAGGCGGCCAGCGGTGCGACTGTGGAGGTCAGCAATCAGCTCAGTGAGAAAGTTGAAGAAGTGAAGAATTTCATAGGAGCGATCATGGCAATCTCCAGCCAGACTAATCTGTTGGCGCTGAATGCATCCATAGAGGCGGCTCGTGCAGGCGAGGCGGGGAGAGGCTTTGCGGTAGTGGCTGAGGAAATTCGCCAGCTTTCCGAGCAGACACAGGAAGCTTCTAATCATATTACCAATATTATCAATGAGCTGATCCTGGATACGAAGAGTGTGAAGAAGAGCGTTGACAGTGCAGTAGATTCGGTGACGAAGCAGAGCGAGCTGATTCAGGCTACACAGGAAACATTTGAACGGGTAGATGCAGAAGTTCAGAATTTAACACAGCAGGTTCAGAACAGTGAAGTGATCATTGCCAGCATTTTAGACAGTACGAATGCGATTTCCGATGATATTTCCCAACTGTCTGCAGCCAGTGAGGAAGTGGCCGCTTCCAGTATGGAAGGGCTCAAGACATCTGAGACGACTGTACAGAATATGCAGGATTGTAAGGAAATCCTGGAGAAGATCTTTGCACTTGCAAAGCAGCTGCAGTAGTGCAGGAAGGATATGATATGATTGAGGAAAGCCGATGCGTGGAGTTACAGCATCGGCTTTCATGTTCTGTGGTCAACAATATTCTTTCATCTTGATGATCGTGTGGTAAGGAAGGGCATCTTTCGTGTAACCATTGGTATGGATGTTGATATTCCTGGCCCGTTCCTGCGCACATGCCTCGTCCAGAACTTTGGCAAAGAATGTATTTGCAAATGTCGGGGACGGGTTCTGTCCGGACTGGCGATTTTTGTCATCAGAGGAAATTCTCTTTAACGGGGTGATCGCCATAACCGCTTCCACTCTGTAGTTGTTTCCATATGCATATCTTGCGGTAATCCCTCCCTTGTTGATTGTGTTCTATAAAATATATCGTCATACATTTTGCTTTCTTAACATCATTTTAACAGATAATTATAAAAAATAAAAGGACAAAGCAGAAAAAATATATTATTTACACAAAAAAACTGTCAATATAAGCCCTTGTTATATTGGGTTAGGTAGATATGGAAGATTAAGTAAAAAATATCATAGCAAATTGGTTGACACATGACTACCAATGTGCTAAATTATAGGTAGTCAAACGTAAACCAATAGAAACGGAGGAACTTATGATCAGATTATCGGAGGCAGAGTGGAAGGTAATGACTTTGTTATGGCAGGATGCACCGCAGACAATGATGCAGCTGACGAATCATTTTAAAGATACGACAGGGTGGAGCAAGCATACAGTGATGACTTTTCTGCGACGTATGGAAGAGAAGAAAGCAATCTATCATGTTGAAGGGACGCGAGCCAAACTGTATTATCCGGAGATAGAGAGAGATGAGGCTGTTTTGCAGGAAACGGAGGAATTTCTGGAGAAGGTGTTTGACGGTAGAATGGGGTTGATGCTCAATACAATGGTAGAGAAGAAGGCCGTATCTAAGGAAGAAATCGCACAGATGTATGAGATCCTGCGCAAGGCCGAAGAGGAGAATTCGTTTAGAGAGGAGTGAAGAGGGGATGTATGAGGTATTGGTAAGCGCGACGATTCTGATAGGTTTGATCATGTTGCTGCGGTATTTGACTAAGGGAAAGATCAGCATGAAATTGCGGTATGCCCTTTGGATCCTGGTAGCGTTACGGCTGATCCTGCCAATTTCTTTCGGCAGCAGTACACTGAGCGTTTTGAATCTGGTGCCGGTACGGACAAGCGATACCGGGCAGGTAACGGAAGCGAGGAACATACCGGAAGGAAGAAGACTTGCCGGTCAGAATGAGTACGACATGGAGAACAGTGTGAGTCAGGAAAAAGCCATGTACGCGCCCCAGACGATGACTAAGCAGTGGCCGGGACAGAAGCCGGATGTACAGAGTCAGGAGAGGACAGGAATAGAATCGGGAAGTATAAGAACCCTGCAGGTAAACCAGGTACGCTTCTTTGTGACGATCTTGTGGATAGTAGGTATGGTGGGTGTCGGCGGATATATGGTGGTCAATCAATTACGGTTGGTCAGATACCTACATCGGATGAGGACTGAAGTCCGGACAGATGGATTGCCGATAATCTGTGGCGCAACATCACAGATTCTATTGACCGCAGAGCAGGATCGGAGATTCATCCGGTGTCCTCGTCGTAAAACGCCTTGGAACGGAGGAACGTTGAGAAGACACCGAATACGTGTATTTTTGGTCAAAGGACTACCGAGTCCATGTCTGGTTGGGCGTAATATTTATTTGGGACCGCAGATTTTGCAGGATGAGGGCAGGCTACGGCACGTATTGGCACATGAATATGTGCATTACATACAGGGGGATGCTTGGTGGGCAGTCCTGCGTAGCATATTATGTGTGGTGTACTGGTTTTACCCTTTGGTCTGGGTGGCGGCATATGCTGCCAGGCGGGACAGTGAGCTGGCATGCGATGAATGCGTGATCAGGCTCCTGGGAGAGAAGGAGCGGTTTTCTTACGGAAGAACGCTGCTCGATCTTTTCGCCAGCAGGGCGGAAAGGGTCAGATGTGCAGGAGCCGTCCTGATCATGGGCGGCAAGGAGAACAGTGTAAAGGAGAGAATATCTATGATCGCAGCAAAGAAGAAGAGCAGCAAGATCACGGCAGTACTTGTGGCATTGACGGTGGTCTTGGGATGCGGATGTGCTTTTACAGGTCCAGAGACGACAGACAGCAATGCGGCCGGGAATAAGAAAGAGATTCTGCTGACGAACAAGGGAGATCTGGTGTCTGAAGATACAGACGGCCAGGAGATGCCGGAGGAAGAGGAAGCAGCGTCGGAAGAACAGAGTGAGGGAATAGGGCAGGCGGAGACTGCAGGCGACAAAGAGCAAACAGAGTTTGAGAAGCTGCTCTACAGTATGGAGGATACCACGCTGGAATCTGCGGAGCAGGTAGACTTAAGTCAATATTATGACTATTTAAATGAAAAGGCCGAGTGTCCTTTGGAGGATGGCAGGTGGTACCGGCTTATGCAGGATGGGGAGAGCGGCATTGAATTCTATGGTCTTTATACGGAGCAATATGGGTGCAGGGGAATGAAGATTGAGATTGACGCGGACGTCAATACCTTTGATGAGCCGTGGCTGCCTGCCTCATTTGGAATAAAGGTGGATATTCTGGAAGAAGCAGAGCCGGATGGTTTACCCAGGAGTTTTGCATTCACACAATGTGTGATAAACAGTAGTACCAGTGAAATCTGGCGCCTTTATGTGGCGGACAGGTATGACACCGGCACGATAGAACTGTACTGTTTTGAGGAGGAGGATTACCAAAGACAGATTGAAGAGCAGGGAATAGACTTTTTGCTCGCAGAAGAGCAGGAAGAAAGAATGGTGAGTCTTGTCCAGGATGAGGAGGAAGAGATTGGCAGGATCGATATTTCGCGATATGACGGCGATGAAGTGGAGGAAGTGATATGGGATGAAGGGTCGATCTGTTTCCGGATGAGGGGAGAGGGTAGTGAGGATATCACACTGATAACAGCGATCGGCTTGAAATCGGCCGGCAGCAGTGAGGCCCGGTTCGGCGCTCTGCCCTTGATAGAATTTCCTGTAGAGATCGGCAGCTTTGGCGAACGTAAGTTTTTGCTGAGAATGCCGAATGTAAGCACTGCTTATGTAAGCGGAAAAATCGATTAGTAGTAATAATTACTCTTATTCAGGAATAAAAACGAATAATATGGGTAAAGTAACGAAAATATCGAATTAAAAAATAATACGCGATAAGATTCTTTCTTATTGCGTATTTTTGTGTTAAAATAATACTGCACCTGACAATAATGGCAGCATATCAAAACCGCCTGTGTCGATCAATCCCTGCAAAATGGATGTAAGGCTGAAGGCAGGCAGAAAACAGAGGATAACGTGTTATATGAAATATAAGAAGATCAATGAGGCTACAGTACAATGTATTATTACCGCGGAAGATATGTTGGAATATGGATTGACGCTGTCAGATATTTTCGAGAGAAATGAGAAGGGCGAAGGATTTCTGCGGGATATAATCGAGCGCGCACATGATGAGATTGGCTATCAGATCAATGGTGAGAACATCGCGATGCAGATTACGCCGCTCAAAGATAAAGGGTTGGTGGTCACTTTTACGGATGAAGGCCCTATGGGATTTAAAGATATCCTGCAGCACTTGAAGGATGTGCTTCAGGGAGTAAGTGACGGACTAGAGAGACAGGAAGCAGCCGAGGAAGAGAACGGGCAGTCTGCAGAGAGATTTGACGAGAACAGGCGGATGTTCGTTTTTGCATCACTCCATCAGGTTATGCAGTATACGGCATCTATTCCCAGTACACTGTCGGTGAAGAGTCATCTATATAAAGAGGGAGATGTGTATTACCTTGTGATGGAGAAGAACAGGCTGTCATACAAAATATTCAACAAGATCAGTGCTCAGGCAGTGGAGTTCGGAAACCTGATCGCAGTTTCCGAGGAGCGGATGCAGTACCTGGCGGAACATGGGGAGTGTCTGATCGCAGACAGGGCAGTGAGCCGGCTGCGCAGAATCTATCTCGCATGAACGAGTCGAATATATGAGACGAAAGCATTATGGACAATTTATAGGAACAGATGTATCTGCTGCCATGCCCGGGTAATTTCGGGTTTGGCAGCAATTGTTGTGTAGAATTGCAGAAGGCTGTAGGAGGCAGCAATCGCAGGATCAAAAGCGAAACAGGATCGCACACTTGTTGCGATGTCTGGGAACAGAAACGGAGAGAGTATGGGAAGTCGTAAGAGAAGAAGAGAGGGATTCGAGATCTTTTTGGAAAAAGAGATCTTGACACAGGAACGGTATGACAGATTGTATAGCGAGCAGGTGACCGTCAGACAGGGAGAAGTGAACCGGCAGAATGAGCAGGAATGGGAGAGTAAAATGCAGAAAGAGCAACAGGGAGAGAAAAAAATGAAATATGAAGATGCGCAGATTGACGGGAGAATCCTCCGTGCCGTGAAGGAACTTGGATATGAGGAGATGACGCCGATCCAGGAGCAGGCGATTCCTCTTTTTATGACAGGGCAGGATATCATCGGACAAGCACAGACCGGAACCGGCAAGACGGCGGCCTTTGGGATTCCGATCTTGCAGAAGATCGATCCGGATAATCGTAACCTGCAGGCGGTGATCTTATGTCCGACCAGGGAACTGGCCATGCAGGCGGCAGAGGAGCTGCGGAAGTTCTCCAAATATATGCATGGTATTAAGGTGCTTCCGATCTATGGAGGGCAGGATATTGTCAGACAGATCAAGTGCTTAAAGGGCGGTGCACAGATCATCGTGGGTACGCCGGGGCGTGTGATGGATCACATGCGCAGGCATACACTAAAGATGGAAGATGTTCATACCGTGGTACTTGACGAGGCGGATGAAATGCTCAATATGGGATTCCGGGAGGATATCGAGACCATCTTAAAGCAGATGCCGGAAGAGAGACAGACAGGACTCTTCTCGGCTACTATGCCGGGGCCGATCCTGGAATTGACGAAGACTTATCAGAAGAATGCCGTATATGTCAAGATGACGCCGGAGGAAGTGACGATTCCCCTGATCCGACAGGCATATTATCAGGTGCGGCGGCAGGATAAGGAAGAGGTTTTATGTCGGCTGATCGATTACTACGATCCGAAAAGGGCCTTGATCTTTTGTAATACCAAGCGGATGGTGGACGAGCTGACGGAACATCTGAAGGAAAGAGGATATGAGGTGGAGGGACTGCACGGCGATCTGTCCCAGCACCAGCGAGATACGGTCATGAATCTGTTCCGCAGCGGCAGGGCCGGCATTCTAATCGCAACGGATGTGGCGGCCAGAGGAATAGACGTAAGCGATGTGGAGGCAGTCTACAATTATGATGTGCCGGAGGACATCGAGTATTATGTACACAGGATCGGCAGGACGGGACGCGCCGGCAAGACAGGACGTTCCTTTACGCTGGTGTCCGGCAGGGAGGCATATAAGATCCGGGATATTGAGCGTGTATGCCACACGAGGATCAAAGAGAGAAAAATCCCCAGTGCGGCGGATATCACCTCCAGAAAGGCAGCCAAAATATTAAAGGAAGCGGTCCGGGTGGCGGAACAACAGGATATCAGCCGCGCTACAGGATATATCCTGGATGAGATCGCGTTGGGAGAGCACAGCGCAGTGGAGATCGCCGCAGCGTTTATGCAGATGAAGCTGGGGGCTGAGATCGAGGATATCAAGTCGGAGAAGTTCACATTTGACAAGAGAGCGGGCAGCCGGGGACGCGGCAGGGAGAACCGGAATAGCGGACGGGGCGGCAAACGCGAGAATTATGACCGCAGATCCGGGCAGAGAAGTGACAGGGGACGGCAGCGAGGCGGCGACAAGAACAGCTATTATGCATCTCTGCGTGTCAAAACAAAGAAACAGAGCTGATCACAGTATCAGCTCCTGGCCATGCTCTTTCAGCCATCTGCGGGCGTTGCGGTAGTCAGGATACACGGATTCGACAGCCTGCCAGAAGGCGGCGGAGTGATTCATATGCGTCAGATGACAGAGCTCATGAACGACGACATAATCCAGGATAGCAGGGGGTGCAAGCATAAGACGCCAGTTGAAGGAGAGAGTGCCCCTGGCGCTGCAGCTTCCCCAGCGGGTCTTCTGATCTCTTATGGTGATGCGATCATAAGTGCCGCCGGTGAATTGGTGGAAATAGGCCGCTCTCTTCGGGAAATATTCTTTGGCGGCGGCAATATATCGTTGTGTCAGGGCATTGCGCTGTGCATCCGTCAAGTCTGAGACGGGCTTGTTTAGCTGTTTCTCCTGCTGTTCCAGATATTTTGTGACGATCCAGTGCTGTTTTTGGGTCAGAATCTGGCGGACTTCCCGGTCGCTGGTCACAAGAGGGACGCGCACGGTGATCTGTCCGTCGGGAGAGATGCTGATGGCATAGCTCTTGCGCTTGCTGCGGATCAGTGTGTAAGGAAGTTCATAGGATCTGCTTTGGTATTTGATGTGTAATATCGTGTCCATGGTAGGTTGTGCTCCTGTCTGTGATGCGGTTGTTTTCTTTTGCTATTCTATCATAAGAACATTACAGTAACAAGGCGCTAAAAGCTGGACAAGATCCTATGAAATATGCTACTATGAAAGACGTGAGAAAATCATTAGGGAACCTGGGATCTTGTGTGGCAAGATCATGAAGACAGGGATCGATATATTGGGAGTTAGGGCAGAATGGGGCATAATAACAGTAACTTGGCGGAGAAGAAAACGAAGATAGCAGCTGTCAGGAATGAGCCCTCGGAAGGAAAGAAAGCCGTCAGCCACAGAAGCAGTGGGGCGAGGAAGACGGCTAACGGAAAGAAGGCAGTATCCGGAAAGAAGACCTCCAAAGGCAAGGTGCAAGTCCGTGACATGCGTAAAGCATCCGCAGAGAAGAAAGCAGCGGATGTAAGAGCAGATGTGGGTGATGACAGGGAGAGTTTTGAAGCCCGCATGAGTAGGAGAGACGAGGAGCGGGCAAGAAGAAGGGCAGAGCGAGAGAAGAAAGTAAGAAGACAGAAGATCGTCATGGCTGTTTCGGCGGGTATCATCGTGCTTTCGATCATTGGTATTGTGGTGTTCTGTCTGCCGGCGGTGAAAGTATCTTTCAGGCTTTTTCAGGGCGACAGGTATACGGCCAAAGAGGACTATGGGAAAGCGCAGAGCGCTTATGAGAAGGCATTGGAGGCGGATCCTGCCTCGACGGAGGTATACCGCAGCCTGGCGGAGCTTTATGACAGACAGCAGATGGCGGTAGAAGAAGAGCAGATTCTGTATACCGGGTGGGAGAAGACACAGGATGAAGAACTGCTGCAGTATTACAGTGTTGCGGTATTGAACCAGGCCGTAGCGGATCTGAACGCAAAGATCTGTACGCTGGCAACGGTTGATAAATGTGTTCGGGTATTAGAGCAGGGAACGGAGAAACAAAAAGCACTGGAACTGCTTTCGACCTGCTATGAGCGTCTTTTTAAGGTGACGGAAGAATCGGACACCTGTATGTTGTTTTTCGATGAAAGTATTGATCGGGACAGCTGCAGTTATACAGAATATGAACAGCTGCTGCGCAGGATGTTGGCGGTTTATCAGGCCGATCCTTCGGAGGAGATCGGGAAACAGTTGAAGCAGTATGCAAACATCGATATGCCGTATGTAAGGCTCAGTCTGCCGCATTTAGAGCCGTATGCGGCAGTGCTTGCGGAAGTAAACAGTGTACTTGGCGATGCGGATATCACGGAGACACTGGCATGTCTTGATCGGGCTAAAGAGGTCAGCGGTTATTTTGACAAAGCTTTCGACGAGTTTGCAGCGGGCAATTATGCCTATGCGAGAGATTTGGTGTCGGAAGAAGCCTATCAAAAGATCAGGGACGGATTTATTGAAGAAAATTCGGGATACTGGGAAGGAAGCGTCTATATTCCTGTCAGCCGGGAACAGATGGTGCTGCACAGGGAGGAAGGAAAGGTCAGTTTTGCATTTCTTGGCAATGAGGACTATACAAATCAGCAAGGCATCATTTCGGTCTGGGGAACACATCAGGAGGATGACGGCGTGCAGAGGAGTGTTATTTCTTATGAACCGCCGGAAGAGCCGGGAGCAGATTCCCATACGGAATATACCGTGCAGTATCTCTACAGTAACGTGAAGATCGACGGACAGTATGTGCCGCAGATGAATTACAGATTTGATACAAAGGTGACGACTTCAGAGGGAATCACGACGAATGCTATCGGTGACTGGGGCGGTGATCATGAGTGGGAGATCGATTATTGACAGAGAAGTAACTGGCAACAGGACAGATAACAAGATAGATGTTGAGAAAAGGAGAATGAAGACTATGAGAAAGAAACCTGCAGTATTAATGATCCTGGACGGCTATGGCCTGAATGAGAAGAAAGAAGGCAATGCAGTAGCGGAGGCGAAGACGCCGGTGATGGATAAGCTGATGGAGGAGTGTCCTTTTGTCAAGGGAAATGCCAGCGGTATGGCGGTAGGCCTTCCGGACGGTCAGATGGGGAATTCCGAAGTAGGGCATTTAAACATGGGAGCAGGACGTATTGTGTATCAGGAGCTTACGAGGATCACGAAGGAGATCCAAGACGGGACTTTCTTCGAGAATCCGGCGCTTCTTGATGCAGTGAATAATTGTAAGAAGAACGATTCCGCTCTGCATATGTTCGGTCTGGTATCCGATGGCGGTGTGCACAGCCATAATACACACATCTATGGACTGTTAGAGCTTGCGAAGAGAAACGATCTTAGGAAGGTGTATGTCCATGCTTTCCTGGATGGACGGGACACGCCTCCTGCAAGCGGTAAGGGGTTTGTAGAAGAGTTGGAGCAGGAGATGCATAAGATCGGTGTGGGTGAGGTTGCATCCGTTACGGGCCGCTATTATGCTATGGACAGAGATAACAACTATGACAGAGTGGAGAAGGCATATCTGGCGCTGACGAAGGGTGAAGGTCTGGAAGCGGACAGTGCGACGGAGGGTATTCAGGCTTCTTATGACAGAGAAGAGACGGATGAGTTCGTAAAACCGACTGTCGTGAAAAAGAACGGCGAACCGGTGGCTTTGATCAAGGATGGTGATTCCGTTGTCTTCTATAATTTCCGTCCTGACAGGGCAAGAGAGATCACCAGAAGCTTCTGCGATGATGATTTCAAGGGATTTGAGAGAGGAAAGAGACTGGATCTCACTTATGTTTGCTTTTCTGATTATGATCCTACGATTCCCAATAAAGAAGTGGCGTTCCACAAGATCTCCGTTACAAACACATTCGGTGAGTGGCTTGCGGCACACGGCATGAAGCAGGCAAGGCTGGCCGAGACAGAGAAGTATGCCCATGTGACTTTCTTCTTTAATGGCGGTGTGGAAGAACCTAACGAGGGAGAAGAGAGAATCCTGGTAAATTCTCCCAAGGATGTGGCGACTTATGATCTGAAACCGCAGATGAGTGCTTACGAAGTCTGTGACAGACTGGTGGATTGTATCAAATCCGATAAGTATGATGTTATCATCATCAACTTTGCGAATCCGGATATGGTAGGTCATACCGGCGTGGAACAGGCAGCGATCAAGGCGGTGGAGGCGGTTGACGAGTGTGTCGGTCGTGCAGTGGAAGCTGTCAAAGAAGCTGACGGCGTTATGTTCATCTGTGCCGATCACGGAAATGCCGAGCAGCTGGTGGATTACGAGACAGGGGCTCCTTTCACGGCGCATACCACGAATCCGGTACCGTTTATTCTCGTCAATGCGGATCCGGCATATAAATTAAGAGAGGATGGTTGTCTTGCAGACATTATCCCTACGCTTATTGAGCTTATGGGTATGGAACAGCCGGAAGAAATGACCGGAAGATCACTGCTGATGAAGTAGTCATAATATGGAGTTGGCAGTGACAATAGGTAACAGTTGGTCATATAGGATTGAAAGATATGAGAGGACATTTGTTGGAAACGACAGATGTCCTTTTGTGGTGCGCAACCTTATGCTTGACATCAGCTGCCAGCAGGGAGTATACTAACTGTACCATTACTAATAGTACACGTGATATGGGGGATTACTTCTATTAATGGTGTTTTCGGCATACGGGGCATGAGTGTCCAGAAAGGAGAAGGCATGATAATCATAGACTATAAGGATACCAGGCCGATTTATGAGCAGATCGTGGAACGCTTTAAGACATTGATCTTGAAAGGTGCTATGCAGGCTGACGAGCAGATACCTTCAGTGAGAAGTCTGGCGATGGAGCTTTCCATCAATCCGAATACGATTCAGAAAGCCTATGCGGAATTAGAGCGTCAGGGATTTATCTATACTGTCAAGGGAAGGGGTAACTTTGTCTCGGGAGACAGCGGCCTGGTCGATAAGAGGAAGAAAGAATACGTGGGCAAGATACTGCTGCTTGTAAGTGAGGTTTTGGAGATCGGTATGTCTAAGGCTGAACTGATCCGTGAGATCGAGATGCTATAGACAGAAAGGAAGGAAAACATGATAGAGATACATAGCCTGACTAAGACCTTTGACAAGATCAAAGCGGTTGACGAGGTCAGCGTAACTATAAAGGACAATACCGTGTTTGGCCTGATAGGAACCAACGGGGCAGGCAAGAGTACGGTGTTGCGCATGATATCCGGCGTGTTGAAGCCTGACAGCGGGACGGTAACAGTGGATAACATACCGGTATACGATAATGTGGATGCTAAGAAGAAACTTTTTTTTATTGCAGACGACCCCTATTTTTTTGCCAATTCCAATGCGAAAGCGATGGAGAGATACTACAGTGGAATTTACGAGCACTTCGACAGAGCCGAGTTCTATAAATATCTGGAGAGCTTTAATCTGGACAAGAACCGGAAGATAGGGAGTTTTTCCAAAGGAATGAAGAAACAGCTGGCACTGCTGCTGGGAATCTGTGCACATACGGAATATATATTGTGTGATGAGACCTTTGACGGTCTGGATCCTGTGATGCGTCAGGGCATTAAGTCGCTCTTTGCCAAAGAGATGGAGGAGAGAGGCCTGACGCCGGTGATCGCCTCCCATAATCTGAGAGAATTGGAAGATATATGCGATCATGTGGGATTGTTACATAAAGGCGGTGTGCTGCTTTCCAAGGATCTCGAAGATATGAAGTGCAATATACAGAAAGTGCAGTGTGTCTTCGCGACGGTGGAAGAAGAATTGAAGGCGTTAAGTGGCATGGAGGTTCTTAAGAAAGAACAGAGAGGTTCTCTGCGTACCTTTACCGTGAGAAGTACGAGAGAAGAAGTGGCAGCCAGATTTGCTGCGGCGGATACGGTATTCTATGAGGTACTGCCTCTGTCTCTTGAAGAAATCTTTATCAGTGAAACGGAGGTGGTGGGATATGACATCAAGAAACTCATTTTGGGTTAGCAGCGTAGAGAACCATAAGAGACGGATATGGGTGTGGATCGTGGCCGCCCTGGCACAGATCGCAGCTTATGTAGGAGTACTGACTGTCTATCTGAGTCGTGTGAGGATGTGGAATGCGGAGGGGGCATACAGGAAAGCGGAGGAATATCAGAAAGCATTGTATCAGGCGACGCAGGATGCTCTGGGATTCCAGGATAATCTTCTGCCGATTCTTATAGGACTTGCCATCATTATCGGTATGCAGGGGTATTCTTATCTCTATGACCGGAAGAAGGTAGATATGTATCACAGTGTGCCGGTGGATAAGAACAGGAGATTTTTGGTGATCTACCTGAATGGCATCATCATATACCTGGCGACTACGCTTGCGAGTCTTTTAATCGGGGTTGTTTTGGCAGCAGTACAGCGCGGGGTAAACGGTGAGGTGATGGCAGTTATTGGGATGGGTTTTTTGTGGAATCTATTGATGTTTTTGGTGCTGTACCATACAGTGATACTGGCAGTAATGCTGACAGGGAATCGTTTTATCACCTTGTTTGCGGCAGGAACATTTGCACTATATGAGATGATGCTGTACATGCTGGTCAATACGCTCCAGTATGCCTTCTTTGAGACGAAGGATGGATTCTATATTTCCAACGAACCCAAGTTGTCGGCGTTGACAGACTATATCGGCAAAACATGGGAGATCAAACAGCTGACGAGTATACAGGAGATGGCGCGGGGAACCCTGCCTTTTTACGGGAAATGGGCACTGATAGCGGCGCTGCTTCTGACAGTGGCATGGCTGTGTTACCGCAGGCGTCCTTCGGAGGCTGCCGGTAAGTCAATGGCATTTCCTTCTATAGAATCGTCAGTCAAGGTGATCATTGTGATCCCGGCGGCGGTCGGGCTTGGCATGTGGGTGTACAGTGCCGGTCATGGGAATACGACATTGACACTGGCGACAATGATCGCAGGTGGCGTGATCGGCAGTGCGGCTATGGAAGTGATCTACGACTTTGACCTTAGGAGCATGTTTAAGCACCTCGTCTCCAGCGGCGTTGCGGTTGCCGGCATCGCGATCGTGTTCTTTATCTTTCAGGCAGATCTGCTCGGATACGATAAATATGTGCCGCTGCAGAGCAAGCTGGAGAGCGTTGCGTTGACGTTGGATACCTATCATGAGTTCTGGAATGCGGATTTTCAGTATATCTCGACAGCTGAGGCGACGAAGGAGAGAATGAAGATCGTGGATGTGGAGCCGCTTTTGATATTGGCGGAGAAAGCGCAGCAGGAGAAGGTAGAAGATATGACTGATCCCAGAGAGATACACGTGCTTTACCGGTTAAATTCCGGGAGGGAAGTGGGCAGAAGCTTTTATATGGATTTCGACAATCCGGTCAATGAAGAACTGCTCAACAAGATCATAGGGACAGAGGAATATCGGGCCGGTACTTATCAGATCGTGACAGATGAGGATTCTTTTGAAATGGTGCAGTCGATGACTTACAGCAACGGTGCCACCGAGGTGGCGCTTCCGGCGGAGGACGGAGCGGCGCTACGGGAAGCCTATATGAAAGATCTGGAGCAATTCGATTTTACGCTGGCAAGAAACATGCGTCCCTGCGGAGTGCTCAGGGTCCAATTTCCGAATTGGATGAACTATTCATTGGATGTGTATGAGAGTTTTGAGAATACGATAGCGTATTTACAGTCAGCTGAGGCTTATTATCCGGTTATGTTAGATCCTGAGGATATTGATTCCATTACCGTTACGAATTATCACAGTGATCTTGGGGAAGAATATGAGGATATGCCGGTTTATGATACGAGGAATGCTGCATCGTTTGCTTATAATGAAAGCAGAGTAGTATCTGAGACATTCTATGAACAGGAAGAGTTTGAGATGATCCTGCCGGTGATCTACCCAAACAGTCTGTCGGCGCATTGGCATAACTATAAAGAAGTAGATGATGATTACGATATCTATATTACCTTTAAGAAGGATACAGCATACCCATATAACAGGAGCAATTATGGGTTTAACTATAAGTTCTACACAGACCAGGTACCGGGATTTGTGACAGAGGCCACGGCGCTTGACGATTGAGTGGACTTGCTTGCAGTTTGGTTTTGTAGTAAACTTAACATGGAAGTTTTGCAGGAAGGAAAGCAAGATTTCCGATAATGTCAATTATAGGAAAGGCGGGACAAGGATGTGAGTCGGACAGGACCTGTGATCAATGTCAAGGACTTATATAAGATCTACCGGGTCGGGGAGACGAAGGTTAGGGCTTTGAACGGTGTCAGTTTTACTATTAACCGTGGGGATTTCTGCTCTATCGTAGGCACCTCGGGTTCCGGGAAATCGACACTTCTCAATATGCTGGCAGGACTTGAGAAACCGACGAAGGGTGAGATCATCATAGCCGGAGAGCATATGGAGAGCAAGTCGGAGAATCAATTGGTGGCCTTCAGACGGGAACATATCGGATTTATTTTTCAGTCTTTTAATCTGATGGGGACTATGAACGCCATTGAGAATGTAGCTCTGCCTCTTACATTTCAGGGGATGGATAAGAAAAGCCGCAACAGGAAGGCTGAGGAAATGCTGGATCTGGTGGGTCTGAAAAAGCATAAAAAGCACAGACCCAACCAAATGTCCGGTGGTCAGCAGCAGCGCGTGGGTGTAGCGCGTGCACTGGTGGTGGAGCCGGAGATCATCTTTGCGGATGAGCCGACGGGTAATCTGGATTCCAATACATCGGTGGAGGTAATGAATCTGATGAAGCGGGTTGTCCGGGAGAAGAACCAGACACTTGTCATGGTGACACATGATAATTATCTGGCAGGATTTGCAGATCTTGTACTGCGGATTAAGGACGGCAAGATCATCGAGATTGAGGACAGACGCGGCATGGAAATGCCGGTGGAGATTCAGGCGAAGGAGTGATATATAGCTTCCTGCGCGAAGAGCAAACGTAAAGGTTGTAGAAGAGGATAAGAAGAGATGATAAGAAGAGAATGGAATGAGAAGAGACGATCTGTCTGTAGAAGGGCAGTGAGCAGATTTATGATCGGCGTGATGTCTGCGCTTGTGGTCGGAACGGTGTTTTCGGTGGTTCCGGACATCCCGGCAACAGTATCCTATGCGGAAGAACAGGAATCCTGGAGTGGCAATTCAACATCGACGGTAAACCGTACATCTGACCGCCCGATCACCGATGATGACAGGGCAGATGCCGATGAAGATATGCTCTATTATATGCAGAGTCTGGAAGTGCGTTACAAGCTTGATGAGAAAGTAATGGAGAACCTTCACAAAGTATTCGACAGTGCGGTCTACTATATAGCGAATACCGAAATGTCGCTTACGGAACTGTGGGCTTATGTGTCACAGACTAAGAGCAATATGGAATCGACGGCTGTGGCGGCGGTCACCATGACTACCAGCGAGTTCCTGCAGGTGGGAGATAACTGGGAGACACCGACAGTGGGATACGGGCAGCAGGTGTCCATCGTACTGCCGGTGATCAATTTCGGTACGGAGGAACTGAATGATCTGATCATAGAGCCGAAGACTTCCACTGTCGTTACGGAATGGCCTTTTGAGCCTGATATGACCAGCTACCTGCAGACGGAGCCTTTTATTCCGGGAAACCAGACGAAAGAAGCGGCTATGGCCAACAGAAGAGAGTTTACGTTTACTTTTACGGCCAGGAACGATGTGATGACCGGTTATTATCCGCTGACATTTAATGTCTGGTATACGAAAGCCGGGGTCCGCAGTGAGAAGCCGGCAGAATTGACCGTGTATGTGAGAACGGTCGGTAAGCCGGGAAGCGGTTTTATCGGCGGAAACGGGCAGGAGGCTGAAGGGGCAAAACCACGTATTGTAGTGACTGGCTTTGAGACGAATCCGGCCAAGGTCTTTGCGGGTGATACTTTTACACTGACGATCCATGTGAAGAATACGGCCAAGGATATGGCGGTAACGAATGTCCTCTTTGATATGCAGGCGGCACAGGAAGGGGAAGACAAGACCAATACCTATTCTGCGTTCCTGCCGACTTCCGGGGCCAGTTCCGTCTATATGGACAGAATAGGGGCAAACACGGCGGCGGATATTGTGATCGAGATGACGGCGAAGGCCGATCTGGCGCAGAAGCCATATGTGCTTGACGTCAACATGAAGTATGATGCGGGGACCGCGTTCGATCTGACAGATAAGGCCAGTGTTTCCATTCCGATCTCCCAGGAAAGCCGATTCGATACGAGCATTCCGGAAGTGGTACCGGCTGATATCTCGGTGGGATCTCAGTCCAACGTAATGTGCAGTATCTATAATACAGGTAAGACGACCCTCTATAACGTGCAGGTCAAATTCCATGCGGACTCCGTCGATGAGGCATCGGCATTTGTCGGCAATCTGCAGTCTGGGGCAACCGGCAATGTAGATGTTATGTTAACTGGAATCGCCCCCACGATGGATGACGGGACAGTCATTATGGAGATTTCCTATGAGGATGATGCAGGCAATGTGACGAAGGAGGAGAAGACGATCACCTTGTTTGTGACGGAGATGATCATGGACGATATGATGGGCGGTGACATGATGGGTGGCGATATGATGGGAGACGGTATGATGCCGGAGGAGCAGAGCGGCTCTAAGAAAGGATTGATCATAGGGATCGTCGCCGGTGTTATTGTAGTTGCCATTGTCGGCGTGGTGGTATTCCTGCAGATTCGTAAGAAGAGAAAAGCCGCTGCACTTATAGCGAGCGAATTGAATGATCTGGAAGCTGAGTTGGAGAATGAGAACTCGATGCGGCCATAGGAAAAGGAATGCGGCCGTCAGCGATCAGTGACGGACAGGTGGAGTGGAGAAGCATATGAAATTGCTTGATTTGCTGCGGATGAGCAGCGGTAATTTGTGGAAAAGAAAAGTGAGAACTATATTGACGGTCCTGGGCGTTGTGATCGGTGTGGCATCCATTGTCGTGATGGTCTCTCTGGGATTGGGGCTGAGTCGTTCCATGATGGCGGAGTATGAGTCTTACGGAAGCCTGACGCAGATTCAGGTGAACGAACCGTGGGACAGTG
>CAMWLJ010000053.1 GCA_947175055.1 uncultured Lachnospiraceae bacterium
GGATGCGAAAGCGGATCATAAGGCGATTCCCAGTTCCAAGATCACATTCAGTACGACAAAGAAGTCAGTGGCGACTGTGGCGAAGGACGGTACGATCCATGCGATCTCGGCCGGGCAGACGGATATCACCGCGAAAGTGACGGGAACGGATGGAAATGCCATTACGAGAGTCGTCAGAGTGGCAGTGAACGCTTCCGGAGCCGTACAGATCAAGCTCGATGCCAGCGAGTATGATGCAAGGTTTGTCGATTTTGAGACAAGCCCGCTGGGGAATGTACAGACTGCTGTTGTGGATAAGGACAGGATGCCCGATACGGGACTGCGGATCCGTCTGACGGCCACCGTATATGATGCGGAAGAAGACAGCATAGCGATGAACCTGAAGTGGACCAGCAGTGATGCCAAAGTTGCGAAGCTGTCCAGATCCTCATCCACCGTGGATGACCCAAGCTGCGTTGTGACGATTCCGGCAGGTGTGAACGGGGAAGCGACCATTCGGGTGACGGCTACCAATGCGGATAAGAAGACGGTCACCCAGAAATTTATCATCAGAGTAACGGATAAGACGCCGAGGCTTGTATCAGGAAGCCTGACGATCAATCCGAATCGGACGGATGGGGCTGTCCTGCAGATCTTAAGTTCATACGGCAGACAGATCGACAAAGACAGTGTGAAACTGGTCAAGCATGACGGAGGGGATAAGCTGGCATGCAGAGACTTCGATCTTGCCTATCTTCCGCTAGAGAGTGACAGCACCGTATCTTCGTTCCGGGTTACGACATCTGATCCGGAGGCGGAGAATAAGGCATATTCCGTATATGTCGATATCAATGGAGGCACATATGAGCTGCCGCTGAAGATCACGGTGAAGGCTTCAAAACCGAAGCCGAAGATCGCCTTTGAGAAGAAGCAGCCGAAACTGAATTACTTCTATGCCAACGATGAGACGGAAGTGATCGTGAATGTCACCAATCTGGGGAAAGAGAAAATTGAAGACTATGAATTGAAGCCGCTTTCTGAGTCGGAGGATAACAAGCTGTTCATTGAAAACTTCGAGGTTGAGTATGTGGATCAGGATACCTGCATGATCATGCAGAAGAGTGATGAACTGCTGCGCGCGAATAAAGGGACAGGTAAACCGGTGGTGACCGGGTATCTGCGCCTGTATTATGAGGGGTATGCGGATGACAAATACACGGACTGCAAGATCACGATCCCTGCGCAGCGGACGGCACCTTCCTTTAAATTAAACAGGACGTCGGATACTTTTAAGCGTGGATGCGGGGAACAGGAAATAGAACTGCAGCTTGTTGATAAGAAGAATAAGCCGGTAGATCTGTCTGACGGAGGCTATGAACTGAAATTTGTTAACGATGGGGAGAGTAATTATACGCCGATCGATACCAGTGTGGGGATCAGTCTTGATGACAGTGGGTTGTTCACTTTGATATTGCGGGATAATGTCACCAAAGCAGGCAAGGTTAAGCTAAGGCTTAGGAACAGTTCCTGGGCGGAGCGGGAACAGATCGACTTTACTTATTCGGTGAAATTTGTCGATTCCGTACCGAAGATCAGCCTGGCTGACAGACCGGGCTCCACAACGGCTCTGAAGTCTTCCACAGTCACACTGAACCCTAATTACCCGGAGCAGACAGTGGAGTTTGGCCTGAAGTCCAACCAGAAAGGCACAGAGATCGCGGATGAACAAATATTCAGGGAGAAAACGACGAAGAGTCTGGCAGCGTATTATCAGTATCTTGACGTGCAGTATGTCAATGGTGTCGGCACCGTCACGATCAACGATCCGGACTCGATCAAAGACGGCACCTATACCTATGTCTGTGACAAAGCACAATATGTGTTCCAGGGAGATGAGCGGCCGGCCAACAAGATTACATTGAAGGTAAAAGTAAAGGCAGGTAATCCGTCTGTCTCGGTAAAGGGAAGTCTTACCTTGAACAATACGGCGAGAACAGAGGACAACGATTATGCAGAACGGAGTGAGCTGTCGCTGGTAGCAAAGAATCTGCCTGACGGATATGAGTTTGATGTGGCAGAGACACTCGAGAGTATTACATGTAAGACAAGGAACAAGCAGGAGTATGTGAATTACTTTGATTGGGAACTGACAGACCGACAGGTGGATGAGAACGGGAAGGTGACAGAGGGTAAACTTGCCGCTTCCATGAATCAATACTGCGAGAAGGGAACTTATCGTTTCAGCATCAGGCCTGCATATAGCGGCGGCGGTAAAACGCTGTATGCGCAGAAGGCCGTTAATTTTAACTTGAAGGTCCATGCCGGGACGATCTCCATTGCACTGTCATCGAAAGGAAAGATAAATCTGCTTGACAGGTTTGGAGAGTTTACGACAGCCAACAGCATCGTCTATACGCCGTCGCTTAAGAACGTGAAAGATAAAGTTGTGGACGCAAAAGTATTTGACTACAATGAGGATATCGTTTTCCCGTTTGACGGATCGGAAAGTGAGAAGTTTGAGGCAAAGATATCATCAGACGGGAAGATTTATGTGAGACCGAAGGAAGATGCAGTGCTGGAAAATAACAAGACCTATAAGATCTACGTCTGGACGGAACTGGAGAATTATAAATTTCCTGATTATGAGGGCGGCGGAGGCGGATATCTGAGCAAGCTGCTGTCCATCAAGACAGGACAGATCCTGCCGAAAGTCAAGGCGGACAGAAGCAGTGTGAACTTGTATCTGTCCAACAAGAATTATGTGGCCACCTTTATCGTCAACAGGAGTGAGGCGAAGACGATCGGTAATGTGGAGTCCATTGCATTTGGAGAGAAGGATACGAACGCGCAGGAATCCTTTGTGACAACGGAGGACGAGGTGACCGGTAAGCATACAGTGATCGATTCGGAGCAGTTAGAGGACGGTTCGCTGTTAGTGAAATTGAAGCTGCGGGATACCGTGTTCTACGGATGCGATACGACCAATAAGCTTACGATGTATGTGAGGTTTGAGGGTCAGGGCACGAATACGCCGGGTACTGCGGTGACCATGAATGTCAAGATCAATCGGTAGAACATGTTATGAGGCGTCACCGGACGGAGGAATGACATGGATCGTGATACAACATAAGATATAGTATAAGACAGAGGTAATGGTTCCATATAACCGGCCTCTGTCTTTTCCTTTTGCGACCGATCAGGCCGTGAACTGTAACTGCCTGAAACATCAGATCTGATTCTGAAAAGCTCAGAATTGAACTTTCGCACAAAATAGTTTATAATGTTTGCGAGTATTAATGGGAGGCTTTAATGAGGAAATATTTGACTGAGAGGGATAGATACCATGGTATTTAATTCCATCGATTTTCTTGTGTTTTTTCCAATCGTAACGGTGATATTTTTTGTGATACCAAAGAAAGCAAGAACTTTGTGGCTGTTGATCGCCAGCTATTATTTTTACATGAGCTGGAATCCCAGATATGCTGTTTTGATTGCGCTTTCTACGATCATCACCTACGCCAGTGGACTGTTAATAGAAATATTCACAAAAGACCGGGCCAAAAAGCTGGTGATGATCACTTCGCTGGCAGGTAATCTGGCGATATTGGGTATATTTAAATATGCAGACTTTGCATTGCAGACGTTAAGCAGTGTTACAAGCCGTCTCGGGCTGGGAACAATAGACAAAAGACTGGACTTACTTCTTCCGGTGGGTATATCTTTCTATACATTCCAGGCGTTAAGCTATACGCTTGACGTGTATAGAGGGGCCGTTAAAGCAGAGAAAAGTATTATAAAGTATGCACTGTTTGTATCTTTTTTTCCGCAATTAGTAGCCGGACCGATCGAACGGTCAGGAAATCTGCTGGGCCAGGTTCAAAAGATACAGGAAGCGAATTTGTGGAACTTTGAGCGCGTCCGGGATGGATTGCTGTTGATGTTCTGGGGTTTGTTCCAGAAGTTGGTCATTGCTGACAGGGCGTCTATTCTTGTCAATCAAGTTTATGGGAATTGTCAGCAATATGGGTTCCTTGAACTGGCAGTGGCTTCCATCCTGTTTGCATTCCAGATCTATTGTGATTTCGGAGGATACACGGATATTGCCAGAGGTGCGGCGCAGGTAATGGGATTCTCGCTGATGCACAATTTCAGGCAGCCTTACTTTGCCGTCAGCATAAAGGATTTTTGGCGCAGATGGCATATTTCTCTGACTTCATGGTTTACGGATTATCTGTATATACCACTTGGCGGAAGCAGAAAGGGAATTGCCAGACAGTATGTTAACATTATGATCGTCTTTGGCATCAGTGGACTCTGGCACGGGGCAAGTTGGCATTTTATTGCATGGGGACTGTTTCATGCTGTATATCAGATCGTCGGAAACCTGAGAGAGCAGATTTTTCAAAAGACGGGGAAAACAGCGTCAGACGGAGTGCAGTTATCATTTAGCAGGAGGCTGGGTAAGCAGATTGTGACCTTTGTTATGGTGGACTTTGCGTGGATCTTTTTTGCGGCGGACAGCCTACACCAGGTCTATTATATTTTGCGGCAGATGATGACTACATTCCAGACAGTGGGCATTTATGAGATGGGACTGGATCGAGGAAATTGGTTTATGCTGTTATTTGGAATCTGTATTCTGACAATAGTCGACCTTGTTCATGAACGGAAGGAAAGCGTATTTCTTTTTGTAGATCGGCAGACAGTTTGGTTTCGATGGAGTTTATATCTGGGTTTGATATGGTGTATCATCTTATTCGGAATTTACGGCGTCGGATATGACAGCAGTCAGTTTATTTATTTCCAATTTTGAGAAGTGAGGATCAAATGTGTGCATGAAGAAGAAAATGAGACTTATGGTGTCCTGCCTGGTGTTTTGTATTTTATTTATAGGAATGGGGAAATTCTTTCGCTATCTATTGACAGATGATACATCTTCTTATACAAGAGTCACTTTTCACGAAATGTATGAACAGGATGATATAGATATATTATTTGTGGGCTCATCGCTTTGTTATAGAAGCTTTATTCCAGGAATATTTGATGAGAAATTGGGATTAAACACGTTTAACGCTGGCACATCCAGCCAGCAATTAGACGGTTCTTATATGGTGATCAAGGAGGCGGCAAGATTTCATGATATTAAGCATGTTTATCTGGAGATCTATGAAAATATCGCGCGTGGTACCCCATATAAATCCCGGACGGAACTGACCCAGACATATATTATATCAGATTATCTGAGGCCTTCTCTGGATAAGTATCTGTATATGCTTAATGCGTCGGGAAGTAATCACTATTCCAATAGTTTTATTGTGGCAAGACGAAACTGGTCCAAATTTTTTGATGCAGATCATGTGAAAAATGTATTCGCCAGGAAGAGAACAGACGCTTATAAAAATTATGAATATAAATACATAACCAGGGATTCAGAATGGTATGCCGGCAAAGGTTATGTTGCAAATAGTAAAGTGATAAAGGACTGGGATTATTTCTATGATTACGGTTGGGAAGATGTGCCGCCAGACGAAATTTCAGAAGACTGGATGCGTTCTCTGGAAGACATCATCGCATTTTGTAGGAAACGGGATATACCGCTGACATTGGTGGCTGCGCCAATGTCTAATTGCCGGCTTGCAGGAGCGGGGGATTATGACGGATATATAGAATTGGTTCAAGACCTGATCGCAGGAACAGATGTTGATTACTACGATTTTAATCTGTGTAAAGAGGAGTTTTTTCCAAACACATCATCATTGTTTATGGACGACCATCATTTGAACTGTCATGGCGCGGAAAGATTCAGTAATCTGTTTGCGGATTTTCTCAATGGAGAAATTCCGGAAAATGAATTATTCCACGATTCCTATGCGGAGAAATTGGCATGTATGGAACCGACGGTATTCGGGATCAAGTACCACGATCATGAAGATGCTAATGGCGGACAAGTTAGGGATTGTAAGATCATTTCAACTGAAAACGGGGAGCTTGAGTATGAAATTGTTTTGGCTCCGGCAGAGGGGGAGGCATATAAGGTCCAGGATTTTTCGGATAATGACCTTTTTACTGTTATGCCGGAGGAACATGGTGTGATCACCGTGACCTATCGTTTGAGTGACCGTCCGGATATTACAAAAGTATGTAATGTTTCTTATTAACACATGATCGTGTTTTTAGGAATGGAATTGTAATGCATAAGAGCTCATTCTTTGGGAAGAAAACAAAATGGTGAAAAATAATGAACATTTTATTGGTAGCGCATGAGAGAAATTTAGGCGGGGCGTCCAAATCTTTAGTCACGTTAGCATCAGAATTGCAACAGAAAGGTCATAAAGTAGTTGTGGTGCTGCCATTTGGATTCGGGCAAGTGCATCAGAAATTAACGGAATTACAAATCTCGGTATATGTGGTCTTTTTTGGATGGTGGATGATGCCATCCTATTGGAATTGGGTTTTGAAGTTTGCTTTTCGCATGTTGTATGTGACAGAAATGATCCCTGTAATAAGAATTATGAAAATTGCAGAGAAAGAACAAATTCAGATCATTCATTCTAATTCCAGCGCGATCGATGTCGGAGCGCGTGCTGCCAGGAAAGCGGGACTGCCGCATGTATGGCATTTCAGAGAATTTGGAGATGCTGATTTCCAGTTAGAATATTTGAAGGGCAGAGTAAAAAGCTGCCAGTTTGTTGTGGATACAAACGGAAAGGTTGTTTTTATATCCAAAAATCTGCGAAACTATTACCATGCGGAAATAGCGGATAAGTTTTGCAGAGTCATTTATAATGGTATTCCGCAGGATTTTTTATATCAAAAAAGATATATTTTCCCCAAAAGCAAGATTATTTTTCTCATTGCAGGAAATCTCCATCGAAATAAACGCCAGGATCTTGCACTGCAGGCAGCAGGGATATTAAGAAAGAGGGGCTATGACAATTTTGAATTGTGGATCGCGGGCGCCGCATCTGCCATGCGTGATTCTCAAAAATACGAAGAAGAACTACGGGAGTCTGCCGGGCGCGATCTGAAATCCTGCTGTAAATTTCTGGGATTTGTTTCCGATATGGGTAAGCTGCGGCAGGAAACAGACATAGAGTTGGTCTGCTCAAACAGAGAGGCTTTCGGGCGCGTTACTGTGGAAGCCATGATGGCGGGAAACCCGGTGATAGGAACAGATACGGGTGCCAATCCCGAGTTGATCGAGGATCAGAAACTCGGCAGATTATTTCGCAATGGAGACGCAGAGGACCTGGCCGATAAAATGCAATGGTTTTTAGATGATCCGGAATTGATTGAGAAGTGCGGAAGGGAGGCATATTCTTTTGCACGGGATAGCTTTTCTTCCGGGTTGAATACAGAGAATATAGAGAAATTATATCAGGAGATATATTCTAAGCGATCTGAGAAGTAGCGGGTGATCACAACTGCACACTTGCTGCATTGTTTGTGATACGGAAAGAGCTTATTGTAAAAAAGATACTTTTGTTGTAGACTTGTATCAGTATAAACTGGAAATAGTATTTTCAGGAAATGAATTTGGCAGCAATATAAGCAAGAATGGGGATAAGGTTGAAAAATCACACTGATATGCTGATTTTTCAACTGCAAGTTTGTGCCGGAGCCACAAACTCGAGATTGCAGAGCCAAATTTGAAATTTGGCTCGCGGCCTTCGCAAAAGAACTGCTTCGGCATGGAGGTAAATATGAAGAACAGAGTGGCTGCAGTCGTGGTGACATACAATCGTAAGGATTTGATCCTGGAGTGCATCGAGGCAGTTTTAGAGCAGTCGTACAGCGTTGCAAAGATCATTTTGATCGATAATTGCAGTACAGATGGGACAGAGGATGTACTTAGAGCAAAAGGATATTTAGAGCATCCCCGGATCAGCTATAGCAGAATGGACTCCAACCTTGGTGGAGCCGGGGGTTTTTATGAAGGAATGGTGAGGGCTGCACAAGACCAGTATGACTGGATATGGATGATGGATGACGATACGATCCCGGTCCCAAATTGCCTTGAAGAACTCATAAAGGCAGATGAGATCGTCGAAAGTTCTACACCGGTCCAAGGGTTGGAGTGTGCTGTCAGACCTTCTTTTTTTGCAAGCGCGGTCTATGGAGCCGATGGAGAGTTTATGAATCTTCCGGTAGTGAATCGCCGGAAAGCACCCAATGGTTATGCTTATTGGTACAATTTTTTGGATCGGGGCATGATCAATATCGAAATGGCTACTTTCGTGTCCGTATTGATCAAAAGGGAAGCTGTTGAGAAATGTGGACTGCCATATAAAGACTTTTTTCTATGGGGAGACGATTCGGAATATACTACCAGGCTTACGAAATACTATGGAGATGCTTATCTGGTCGGCAAAAGTGTCGCTGTCCATAAGAGAGCGGCAGCGAGTCCTATTGCGATCAAAACAGAGATGAACCCACGGCGTATTGAAATGATGTATTATAAATACCGTAATGCTGTTATAAAACACAGGCATTATGCATCAGGATTTTATGTACTTTTTTATATACTACAGTCTCTGCTGGAGTGTATCCAGTGCATTGGAAAGAAGTTTGGTCTTAAAAAAATAAAAGCAATCTTAAAAGGAGATTGGCAGGGCATTACGCAGTACAGAAGATTCAAACGCTATATTGACGGCCAGCTCAAAAAAGACAGTTAGAGATCTTAGTATTTGGTGGACGTTATAGGAGAAATAAATGGCACTACCTAGTATAAAGAAAAATTTTGCATATAGTATGCTCTATCAGATGCTCGAGATCATAGTGCCTTTTATCACTGCACCGTACTTGTCAAGGGTTTTAGGAGCCGATATGGTAGGGGTGGAGAGTTATACAAACTCTGTGCAAGCATATTTTTTGCTGTTTGCCGCTCTTGGGACACAGTCCTATGGCGCCAGGGAAATTTCCCGTAGTCGGGATGATATTAAACAGTACAGCAAGCTGTTCTGGGAGATTGAGCTGATGTCAATAGCCACATCAGCGGTGGCATTGGCGGCATGGCTCCTTTTGATCGGACTTAGTTCCACTTATAGGATCTTCTATCTTGTAATGATTCCAAGTATACTGGGATCCATGTTAAATATTACATGGTTTTTTAATGGCCTGGAAAAATTTAAGCTGACCGTTATAAGAAATATGCTTTTTCGGTTAGCGGGCGTCGTATTTTTGTTTGCTTTTGTAAGAGAAAAGAGCGATGTAGTGATACACGTAGTGATACTTTCGCTGATCAATTTATTTTCAAGTGTCTCTTTGTGGATCTATATTCCGAAGCTTACCGTAAAGACACCGTTCAGGGAATTGAAGATCGCCAGGCATTTTAAACAGACGCTGACCTATTTCATACCAACGATCGCGACTTCTGTCTACACGGTGCTTGACAAGACTTTGATCGGATTGATAACGAAGAGTAACACGCAGAATGGATTTTATGAACAGGCAGAAAATGTCATGCGGGTGGCAAACAGGCTTTCTTATTCTGGTATTAATGCGGTAGTCGGCGTCAGGATCTCCTATTTGTTTGTGGAAAATAAGATAGAGGAAATACATGCCAGGATCGAGAATTCCATGCATTATATCTTCTTTATGGGAATGGGCTGTGCATGTGGACTGTCAGCAATTGCCCGAAAATTTGTTCCGCTCTATTTCGGGCCAGGATATGAAGGCGTCGAATATCTGATGTATGTTTTATCTCCGGTCAGTGTGATCGTTGGTGTGAGCAACTGTATGGGGTCGCATTATTATACGCCCAGTGGACGCCGGGCGCAGAGTTCAAAATACCTGATCGCTGGCTCATGTGTGAATCTGGTGATGAATCTATGCCTAATCCCATATCTGCAGGCTATTGGAGCGGCGATCGCTACCGTTATTGCGGAGTCGACGATCTCATTGTTGTATGTGAGAAACAGCAATAATTATATGAACTTGAAGCTTCTGATCCAGATAGGATGGAAGAAAATTCTGTCTGGTATCGTTATGTTTGCCATTGTTTTTCAGGCAGGCAATTTATTAAAGATGACAGGAATCATGGTGATTTTGGTACAGATTTGCCTGGGTATAGGAGTGTATGTTTTGGGATTGTATTGTTTAAGAGATTATTGGACGATACAATGTATCGGTAAAGTACTGGGCAGGATTACGGGAAAGATCAAATGTTAAATCGGGCGACAGCTATATCCATGAGTCGATTGCTTGCGTCATGAGCGAAGCGAAAGGAATGATATAATTTATGAAGAAAAGCATCATCGGTTATACAACTGGAGTTTTTGATATGTTTCATATAGGGCATCTGAATATTTTGAAGGGAGCCAGGGAACGCTGCGATCATTTGATCGTAGGGGTCAGTACAGATGAACTTGTGCGAAGTGAAAAGAACAAGAGTCCCGTAATACCGTATGAAGAAAGAGCGGCGATCATAGAGGCATTGCAGGTGGTAGACCGGGTGGTTCCGCAATATAACAAAAATAAAATGGAAGCATGGCAGCAATATCATTTTGACAGGATGTTTGTTGGGTCAGATTGGAAAGGAACAGATGCATGGAATGCATTTGAAGAGGAATTTAGACCATTAGGCGTCGAGATCGTATATCTGCCGCATACTGACGGTATTTCCAGTACAAAATTGACCAGGATAATCAAAGATCTGCTGGACGAGCATCCTGAGATGAGAGAGGAGTCTCGGTAATGACAAATTTATCATTAGAATTTCCGGAAGAGTTTTTCAGAGAGGAAATTCGAGGTAACTATAAAGTAAGCGCCAGGATGAAGAAAGTATGGGCAGTGGAATTGGATCTGCTGCATAAGCTGCTGGAGGTATGTCAAAAATATGATCTGAAGTGTTATGCTGATGCCGGGACGCTGCTGGGAGCGGTCCGGCATAAAGGTTTTATTCCATGGGATGACGATATAGATGTGGTCATGTTCCGTGAAGATTATGAAAAGTTGAGAGCGGTTGCGCAGGAGGAGTTTAAAGAGCCTTATTTTTTTCAATGTGCATATACGGATACTAATTATATGAGAGGCCATGCCCAGATTCGCAATAGTGACACAACGGCTATCGCCTATAGAGAGGTGAAGCGGAAGCTTGACCGTAATTATGGGATCTTTCTGGATATTTTTGTCTTAGACGGTGTGTTTCAGAACAAGTTTCTTTTAAAAATGCAGAGGTTGATCGTGAACATCTGCAGAGAGGGAATGTTCGTCCTGATCACAAGAGACGAGCAGTTGACGAAAAGGCAGGGCATAGAGAAGAAATTACTCAGATTGTTCAGGATGAACAGAGTAAAGCTGTACAAGATCATGGATACGGCGTTAAAGCGTTCGGCGGTAGAACGCAGTGAAATGGTCGCCCCGCTTGGATTTATACATGAGACGGTAAAGAGGATCCGCGATAAACATCTCTATGACAAAATAGAGTGGATGGAGTTTGAATGTATGAAAATACCGGCTCCCGGCGGGTATCATGAGTTTTTGACCCACCGTTATGGTGATTACCAGAAGCCTGTTCAGGTGCCGACAACGCATGGTGGCGTTTATTTCGATCCGGACAGATCCTATAAGGAATATTTGGAGGATATGAAAGCAGGAAAGCTGGACCACTTAATCGGAGGGGGAGCGTCATGATAAACGATACGCGAAACTTAAGCGTTATCATTCCACATTATAATACACCGGATCTGCTGCAAAGACTGATCGAATCTATTCCCAATAGCAGAGATATCCAGATCATCGTTGTGGATGATAATAGTAATATTCAACTGGAGGAATTGGCGGCTTTACAGGTAAGATATAAAGAACGGGTAGAATTTTATAAGAATGATACCGGGATCAAGGGTGCCGGTACATGTAGGAATATAGGATTGAATCATGCGGAAGGCAGATGGCTGTTGTTTGCAGACGCGGATGATTTCTTCTTAGACGGTATGTATGGGGCGGTCAGTAAGTATTTTGACTCAGCGTATGATGAGGTGTTTTTTGTACCGACCAGCATTTATTCTGATACGGGAGAGGCCGCAGATATTCATGGCGTATATGCAAAACGCGCAGATGACTATACTCTGGCCCCGACGCAGGAAAATCTTCTGAAGTTGAAAATGTCCTGGACCGTGCCATGGTCAAAATTAGTGCGGCATGAGTTAGTTAAGAAACATAAAATATGGTTTGATGAAGTTTTGGTTTTTAATGATATGATGTTCTCGGTAAAAGCCAGTCATTACAGTAAAAATATCGCCATTTCCAAGGATGTGATATACTGCGCCGTGAAATTAAAGGGATCGCTGACGATGCAGGTGGGATGGAAGGCTTATGAGATCAGGTTACAGGAATATTTAAAGGTATGTGATTTCCTGAGAAAGCATTATACCGTAAGAGAAATGAAAGCCATGCACTATACATGTCTGGGAATGTTGTACAGGGCGGTAAAGAATAAGTATGGCATAAAAAAGTACTTGTGGATCATTAAAATGTTTTTGGATCATAAGCTCCCTCTATGGTCTTGGGGACAGATCAGCACGGACAGCTTTCGACAGGTGGTGCAGGATTGGAGAACAAAGCGGGTCAATTCAAAATATATGGTCAAGGGGAACTAGATCCGGGTAGAAACTTGAAAATTTATCTGAAAGTCGAAATTCCTCAAATTGGAATCATGGCAAATAGATTGAATAGAGAACAGGAAGAGAAAATGGGTAATGAGGACAAATGATGAAAAAGAGTAAGATCATATGGAAGATAGTTAGTGTTGTACTGTTGTTTATATCTTTTTTCTTGCTGCTTCTCCTGAACAGATCGGCGAGTTGGTTTTTACTTAATTTTCACGAGGTTGAGATAGCAACTGCACTGTACCAGATATCCAGCCCGCTGAAAGGAACGGAAGCAGGCGTGATAAATGATTATATGAGTCAGTGCTTGTATCCGTCGATTGCATTGTCGATAATATGCGTCTTGACCTATATAGTTTATAGTATGATAGAGGAGCGGCTCTTGCTGGTAGCGGATGTTCGGATCGGAGCCCTGTCTTTTCACCTGAAAAGCGGAAAGTGCAGATCTATGAAAGTGGGGAAAATGATCGTGTTGTGCGCGTTATTTGTGCTTCTTGGGAGTGGAATCTGGGATAAAGCGACAGCAGCAGGACTTCCAGAATACATAGAAAGTGTAACGGAAAGGTCCACATTATTTGAGACATATTATGTTGATCCGGATGACGTCGCGATTACTTTTCCAGAGAAGAAGAGGAATCTGTTGATCATTTATCTGGAGTCTATGGAAGCTACCTATGCCTCCAAAGAAGCAGGGGGTGGGAAGCTATATGACTATATACCGGAATTGACGGAACTTGCAGAGACGAATCTGTATTTCTCTGATGACGACGATTTGGGCGGAGCCAGGAGAGTTCCGCTGACGGGGTGTACGATGTGGGGCATATTGGCAAGTTCGGCGGGAGTACCCTATAAATTACCGATAGAAGGAAATAGTTCCGGAGAATATGAAAAGTTTCTTCCCGGCCTGAAGGGAATGGGTGAAATACTGGAAGAAAACGGCTATCAGAATTATTTCATGTGCGGATCGGATGTGGAATTCGGAGGCCGTAAAGATTTCTATGAGCAGCATGGTAATTATCATATTTTTGACTATAATACTGCTGTGGAGGATGGAATCATTCCTGAAGATTATTATGAATTCTGGGGAATAGAGGACGCGAAGCTCTACGAATATGCAAAGCAGGAATTGACAGATATTGCGAAGAGGGACGAACCTTTTAATTTCACGATGCTGACGGTTGACACACATAGACCGGACGGATATGTCTGCTCTCTATGTGAAAATACATACCCGTCACAATATGAGAATGTACTGACCTGTGCCAGCAGACAGGCGGATCAGTTTATTGATTGGGTCAGGGAACAGGACTGGTATGAAAATACCACCGTTGTAATAACGGGAGATCATCTGAATATGAAAGTAGATTTTTGGGATGATATCGGTGATTATCAGCGAACGATCTATAATTGCTTTCTTAATCTTCCGAACGGGCTTGAAGCCGGACAGACCGAAAACAGGATCTTTACTATATTTGATATGTTTCCTACGATCCTGACTGCAGCCGGTGTGGATATAGAAGGCGGAAGGCTAGGGTTAGGAATCGATCTATTTTCCGATCAGCGGACGTTGGCTGAGCAAATGGGATTGGAGATGCTTAAGCGTGAATTGGAGCTGTATTCCAATTATTATTACATGAATTTCGTGGTCGGAAGTAGAAATTGACAAAGATAGGGGATGAAAGAGCACTGTCACTGCGAAGATATCTGAACGGTCGTAGATGCGCCATGTTTTGAATACTTTAAGATTCGGATACGAAGAAGGCGATTATGGAGAAGATGGACGGCGGTTGAAAGTATTTGGGTAAAAGAAGAGATTTGGGTAAAAGGAGTCGGGTATGCAGAAAAATAACAGATGGATGCCGTCTGGGGTTGCAGTGAAAGCGTTAAACAGACATGTAAGAGTATTGGCAGAGAGAAAAGGGATTCAGGCACTAGTTTTGTTTATTATAGGGATTGTATTTTATCTATGCATAGGACAGGAGTGGATCGCAATTGAAAAGGATTCTGCGTTCTATCTGGATCCGACATTGAAGAATAATGGTGTGATGCCGGTCTATCCGTTATTTTTGTTTGGGATCAGAATTATTTTTGGAGAAAACCTGTATCTGGGAGCGACTGTAGTGGTGCAGTCTCTGCTCGCAATTTTCTGTACGATGCTGTTTGTGTTGTATTTGCAAAGTATTTTCCGGTTGAGGTTTATGGAGCTTATTTTGTGCTATATTCTTGCAATGCTGCCGTTTACAATAGAGCTGCCAAGAGTAGGTATCACTCATGGGATTTTGACGGAGGGTGTTGCATATGCGCTTTTTTATATTTATTTCATTTTTATATTAAAGTATGTGTTTTCCAAAAAGATAAAATGGATTTTGACGGTTGCGATGATGGCTGTTTTGATGGGGCTGATCAGAAGTCAGATGATTTTCCTGCTAGTGGTCACGGCTGCTATTTATGTCTGTGTGGAATTGGCGAAGCGCAAGGGAAGGAAACTTGGAAGAAGGATTGTCGGGACGGCGATGGATCTATGTATTAGCGCTGTTGGAGTCTGTGTGTTGATTCTCCTGATCTATCAAGTGAGGGACTGCTACCTGACGCATGTGGTTCCAGTGATGGTCCGTATGGAGCAGAGAAATGCCAAATCGGATGATGAGAGCGAAGCAGTGGAAGTGAAGGAGACACAGACAGCTGCTTCCGGACAGACTAAGAAAAGCGGATCGATATCTCAGATGACAAATCTCATCATTATCAAAGGATTTTACGAGGCAGACGAAGCAGACGTTGTGTTGTTTGACACGCCGCAGATGCAGGAAATATTCCGCAGGGCGTATACAGCCACGGATGAATTAGGATACAGGTATGTGTATGCCAGGCAAGACCTGTATATGTGGCGGGATCTGGTCAAAGATAAAATGGGAGGAGTGGTAGCCAGGGAAGTGCGTTCATATCTGGAGGAAAATCCGGATGTTTCCCTGAGTGCTGCGCAGGCAGTCAGAGAACTGGGTATGAAAGTTTTACTGAAACATTTTGACCGGTATCTATATCATACGATAAGATTGATGATTCCAGGTTTTATCGCCAGTGTTTTTTTTCAGATTGAAAGAATCTATTTCCTCTGCCACATTATCACGCTGCTTCTGTTTGCCATTGCCGTAACAGGAGTGATCTACTGCATGAAAAATAGTCGAGATCATAGGGTGGCAGTATTTATGATTGTCACTTTGGGAGTCATCATTATGATGGTTAGTATTATCAACTTGATTTTTACTGGCCTGCAGAGGTATATGGTTTACATGATGGGCATCTTTTACTGCAATATGTATCTATTGATGAAGGATACAGTGATTACTGTTGCGCAGAGGTTTCCCCATAATCGGTTGCTGGTCGGAGCGGCACGTATTCTAGGAGGGCAGGAAAGATGATGGGTAAAGAGATAATAATGTATTGATTATCGGTTTGGAGTTAAGCTCTTATGCAGCATTGCAGTTGACAGGAAATGGTGGGATCATGTGGAGAGTATCGTTGTTGGTTACAACTTATAATGTAAAAGAGAATTTGAAGATAACATTGGCGAGCATAGAAGAACAGGATTATCCGTCTATTGAAGTTGTTATTGTGGACGGGCAGTCCGATGACGGTACCCTGGATGTTATCCATGCATTTGCAAAGAAACATCAGGATTCGCCCTGTACGGTGCGCTGGGTCTCGGAACCGGATGAGGGACTTTATGATGCCATGAATAAGGCATGCAGGATGTGTACCGGGGATATCGTAGCGGTCTGTAATGACAGATTATGTGCACCGGATTCGGTCTCGAAACTGGTGCGGGCTATTGAGCAGGGTGGAGAAGGATGTATCGGTGCCCATGCCGATCTGGTCTATGTGGAAGGGGAACGCGTTGTCAGGAAATGGCATATGGGAGAAGGACGGCTGGCAGACGGCTGGCTTCCGGGGCATCCGACCATGTTTTTGAAACGGGAGATCTATGAGAACTATGGACTTTATGATACGTCATACAGGTGTTCTGCAGATTATGAATTCATGGTGCGCTTTCTGAAAGATGAGAGGAATCGTTTGGCTTATGTGCCGGAGGTATTGGTCGTCATGTTCTATGGAGGAATAAGCAATGCCGGGCTCCGTAATTACATGGTTTCCTTTTGGGAAGGATATCTGGGTCTTAAGCGGAACGGAGTGTCACATCCGCTGTTGATCTCCGTAAAGAGAACCTTGCTGGTTCTGAAGCAGTTTGGGCATTGATATATTTGACGGATGGTTTGATCGCTGAACACAGGCGGCAGACTAAGAGGGAGGCATGGTCATCAAGATGGTCAGATTTGATAAAGTAAAAAGAGCGGTCTACCCGGTCGCGAACACGGTCATCCGTATTTTGCTGCTGTTTATCACGGCGGGTCTGTGCCTTCAGAGTCTGTTCAGCACGAGTTTCATTGGCCGGATCACGACGGAATCCGGAAGACGGCAGGAAAGGACGTTGAACATAGCAGATCAGCCATGGAAACACTTGCTGGTATTTCTGCTGTTCACTGCGCTGGGTGCAGCATGTTACCGTGGATATCATATGCTGAGAGAGCGCGTCAGGAATCGGCAAGCGGATCGGCGCGATAATGGAAAAGAAAGCAGCAGGGAGAATAGCAGCAGTCGCCAAAGATATTGCCGGTTTATGTGGATTCTCAGTGCTTTTGTGCTGCTTTCGAGCACGGCATGGATTCTGATCACACAGCTTGCGCCAGGGTCTGACCCGGCGAAGGTGTACAATATCGCCATGCAGTGGAGGCGGGGAGATTTTTCTTCTTATGCGGAAGGCGGCTATCTGTTCCGTTACCCGTTTCAGGCGGGGATCATCTTATTCTATTATCTTTTGTCTTTTGTACTTGGTATCGACAATTATGTGGGACTGCAGATCGTCAATGTGCTTGCGCTTGTTGCAGTTTACGTATTACTGGTAAAGCTGTCGGCGCTTTTCTGGAAGAAGAATCGGAAATTGCCGATGCTTGTCTATATCGCGTTGATCTTGTGGGTGCCGTTGGCCTTCTATGTGACCTATTTGTATGGGATCCTGCCGGGAATGGCGCTGTCTTTGGGCGCGGTATATTATATGGCAAAGTATATCGATACGAGAAAATACCGTTATATTCTGCCGGCTTGTCTTTGTATGGGGGCAGCGACGGTGATCAAGATGAACTGCTTGATCTATCTGGTGGCGATCGCCTGCTTTCTGCTCTACGATGCGTTGGACATAGCGCTGGTTGAAAGGAAAGAGGCAGGCAGGCGCTGGGTGGTATCGCTGGCGGCGATCGCATTGATGGGCGTGAGCGTTGTAGGATGCAACCTGGCCACGGAGCGGTATGTGGAGCATTTGTCAGGCTATAAGGCGGGCAGCGGCGAAGAGATGATCTCATGGGTCGTGATGGGATTGCAGGAAACGCCGCTGGGGCCGGGAGGATATAGCGGTTATATCGGTGATGTTTTTATCCAGTATGAGTATGATGCAGAGAAGATCAGAGAAGCCTCGCTTCGGGATATCAAGAAGATTCTGACAAGAATGTCAGATAATCTCTGGGAGGATGGAATTCCCTTTTTTGCAAGAAAAAATGCATTCCAGTGGAACGATCCGACCTTTATCGGCATGGACCGCACGAAGGGAAGGAACTCAGCCATTGACATGCCGGACTTTGCAGTCAGTGTGATCGAAGGCAGGGGCAGTGTCCTGTTGTCGGTGCTGTTGAATTATGCGCAGACGCTGTTTCTGTTTGGAGTACTTCTGTATCTGTGGTTCAGCCGCCGCAGCAGGAATCTGTACGAGCTGATGGGCGCGGTGGTCTTTCTGGGCGGCTATCTGTTTCATTTCCTATGGGAGTCCAGTGCGTCCTACACGATACCGTACTTTGTGGTGCTGATCCCTTATGCAGTGAAAGGATTGGCTGACTGGATCTGCTATATTGTGCAGCTGCCGGCTGCAGTCAGGACATGTGGGGGCATACAGAAAGGAGCCGGGGAGTTACTGGGACAGCACAGACTGATGGCGGCCGGGATCCTCCTTATGATGATGTTGTTTGTGTTGTTTGCCCGCAGCAATCTGTTTGACAGGACGATCGCCCTGGATGACGGGGAAGAAGCGCTGGCACAATTCTATCAGAGAGATCAGGCATCTGCAGAGAAACGGGCACGGGCCGCAGAACTTCAAGACGGGTATTACTATCTGTCTCCTTATCTGGACCGTGGTGTGTCAGTCGCGGAAAAGGATGGAAAAGTGACGACTGCGTCGGCAATGAAAAACACGACAGAAGTGTCAGATACAGAAACGTCCAACAGTCAGGCTGAGCAGGCCATCCTGCCGGTGCCGGCAGTGAAAGATATTGAGCGTAAGATCCTGCTGAATCAGGAGAAGGCCGGCGGGTCGACGCCGTCAGGGTTTACAATACGTTTCCGCAGCAATGAACAGGTATTGGCGGCAGCGGTGGAGGAAGACGCGACTATGCTGACGATCTATATGGATGACGGTATGAATATGTTCTATCGACCGGATGAGAATGTGTCCGTCCGCTGGAAATTCCGGCAGGCGGAGCAAGAGGGATATTACCTTATGATAGAAGATAAGGCACTTACGTACCATGCAGGAGTATTGACGTTGGAAGAGTGGACTAAGAGCGAGGAGCAGATATGGGTATTGTGGCAGTGACCGCAAAAGCAGAAGGCAGGTATAAGCGGGACTCTATAGCGCTCATAGCAGGATTATTACTTGTACTGCTTGTGCTGTCCCGCTATATTGTCAACGGAGAACCGGTAGATGTCTGCAGTGATGAGACAGAGATGACAGAGACTCTGTCTTTGTATGACGGTATAGAGATTCGGCAGCCGTTGACTGTTTCAGAAGAAATGAACTGGAGACAGGGCTACTATGCGCTGAACTTTGCAGTATGTGATACGGGCAGTGAAGGACAGCTGCTCTGCGTGCTGGAACAGGGAGAAGAGCGTATAACGGACACAATTTTGCTGCGTGAGATAAGCGCCGGAGAATGGACCAGGTTAGGCGGCCTGGATCTGGGGCAGCTGGAATGTGGTGAGGCGCAGCTCATCCTGAGCACGGAGGGGGTGTCGGCAGGAGAACTGGCTGTTGCAGCCGGCCCTGACCATCATGGATTCGGCATCGCGAAACAGAGTCAGGCGGCAGGGGAACTGGCTCTGGCGCAGGCATATCATTACCATATTATGGGGATGGAATATGTAATAAGGCTGCTTTGCTTTTGCCTTGTCATGGCAGGTGCGGCGGTATTGGTACTACTGACACGCACCGGCCGCATCGGCGGTGAGAGCAAATGTCCGGCAGTCTTCGGGGTCATGACCCTCATGTTTATGGCCGTCATCTATCTGTTAGACAGCTCCCTGTATCTGGAGCCAACTTATGCGGAGGCGGTGACGAACTTCCTGCATTATGCCAGGGAAGAGGGGGTGGGAGCCAATCTGCTGCTCTCGGACGCAGGATATCTTCCGCTGCTGCCGCGTCTGATCACATTGTTTTATGTGAAAGTGATGCGGATACCGACAATGTATGTGCTGTATTTCATGCAGGCCACGGCGTGCCTGCTCTGCAGTATGGTTTGGGCATTTTTTGTGCTGCATCCTTTCCACAGATTGATGCGCCTTTCCGGCAGAATATTGTGGTGTTTCCTGGTCATGCTGACTTGTTTCTACGAGGAGACATTGTTCTTTACCAATCATGCCTACTGGGGGATCTACCTTCTTCTTCTGCTTCTGGCGGCGGATCTGGAACTTTTCTCCGGATGGATCTATGCGGTGCTTCTGGCAGCCAGTGCCCTGGTCTGCCTGTCAAAAGGAACCTATGCGGTGTTGCTGCCGCTGATGATACTTTATCTGTTCTTCTTCGGCAGGAGCCTTGGCAGGCGGGATAAAGTACTGGCTTATGTGATAGGAGGGGCCTCTCTTTTACAGCTGCTATACTCTTTCGGCGGACAGGGAGACGGCGGCAGATGGGTCAAAGCCGCTTCTATGGGACAGCTTGGCTATTGGTGCAGATTGATCGGAAGGACATTTACGGATTTTGGCGCGTACCTGCTTGCGCCTCTGGGCAGGCAGATCCAGCAGCTGTCGGGCCTGGTCCTTGCGGCAGCACTGGTTTCGGCGGTGTTTCTTGCGGTGCATTTTACGAGGAAGGTACTGGTTCCGCTGCTAAAGGGCAGAACTATAGAAAGAAGAATGGCGGTTTTCTATGGAATGGTGATGTTCCAGCTGATCGTGTCGGCCTTTTATCTGCTTACCGTCAAGAGAGTGCCGGATTCCTGGCAGGATATCGGTCGGGTCACGCCTGGGCAGATGGGACATAAATATGAGATCTTTTCCAATATCGGATTCTACATGCTGTTGCTGACGGGCGGCGCTGCGCTGAGACTCGGAGACAATGGCGGCATGGCAGCGGGCGCTTGGATCGCCGGGAGCAGGCGGGAGAAAGAAGCGGCGGGGTGTCTTGGACGATATGGTGTGCTTGCGCTGCTGGCAGTCTTCTGTCTGACTAACCCCGTCCTGCAGCTGTCCGGCTGGAAAGAGGCCGGAATCTCCGATAGCAGGGTGTATGCCGGCGACATCAACGCAAGCTGGTGGGAGAATAAGGAACTGTTGTCAAACAGCGCATTCTTTGTTCCGGTCCGTGGGGATAATTGGGGATACAGCCGCAATGCCACCTTATACCAGGTGGGAACGGACGCTTATTTCGAGGAAGTGCCCTGCAATAATCTGGCGGTGAATGTGCCGTCAGGATATCAAAGCGAATACGAGATGCCGGAAGAAGTACAGACGCAGAACGTGATCCAGGTGATGATCGAGCAGCCCTGGCGGATCGAACGTCCGGTCAGCAGGGTACAGCTGTTCGACGATAAGGAGCATCTGATTGCTGAAGCCAGACAGACCGGTTCCGGCAGGAACAAGAAGTGTATCTTTGCTTTGACGTCACCGGCAACAGGCGTGAAGACGATAAGATTCGTGGACGAGAAGGGAGAGCCGGTGTACTTTAAAGATTATATTGCATGGCTGCATGCATGGTAACCTTCCGCGGCCTTACAGCAGGAAACGAAAAAGCAGCGCGAGTCTGTACCGTACGCAGAGTGCATAGAGCTTATTGTGGAGTCCGGTAATGTTTCGCAGGGAAACCGTTTTGAAGGCTGCCCGGATATACGGATCATTACATTCTGCCAGAAAGCGTTTCCTGAAATCACTGCCTTCCTGCCGCATTGTCTTAAATACCGGCACAAAGGTCAGCAGGCTTTGGTATACGAAGAAATATTGCAGCTGCTTTTGAATAAGCGGGTATCTGGCGGGATCGATGAATTGGCGGTAGGTTTCAAACATTGTATGGTTCTCTGCAAGACGTCTGCTGTCCATATGGTGGCAGAGGGAGTCAGCATTACTTCGATAATAGTAGAAGGCTTCCTGACAGAAATATACGCTTTCGGCTTCCAGCATACACGCATAGGTGATGGGGCCGTCTTCTCCGACGATGATATTGTGGGGGAGACGGAACAGATACTGTTCCAAAAGCTCGCGCCGAAACAGTTTGTTCCATAGGTTTGGGGCAATGCCAAATACGAAATAGGTCCCAAAATAGATCATATTGGGGTATACTGTTTCTATGAGCTGCGTTTTGTCATAGAAACCGGCGGGGAAAGGGATATCGCAGAGTTTCTCCTTATCCGGCATGACTGCTGTGAAGTTGCAGTGGATGAGGTCGGCATGGGTATCTCTTGCAGCGGTACACATGCGGCGGTACATTTCCGGAGAAACCCAGTCGTCGCTGTCTACGAAGGCGATGTATTGCCCGCGGCTTGCCCGTACGCCGTTTTGTCTGGCGGCAGTATGGCCGCTGTTTGGCTGATGAAGGCAGTGGATCCGGGGATCTGCTGCGGCATAGGCATCGCAGAGGGAAGGGCAGCGGTCCGTGGAACCGTCGTCCACCAGAATGACTTCATAGTCGCTATAATCCTGTGCCAGAATACTGTCCAGACAGCAGGCAAGATATTTCTCGGCGTTGTAAACAGGTATGACGATACTTAAAAAGGGTGTAGCTGACATGATGACTCCTTTTCTCTGCATGAGGTGAGCAGTGCCGGTAAATGAATTATGCTTGTGCTATTGTAACGTGTCTGGTGAGAATTGGCAAGCGGAAGAAAGGAACAGGATAAAAACATGAGGTGCAAGTATGAAAATTGTATTTATGATTCCGAATATGACGGGCGGCGGAACGGAACGGGTCA
>CAMWLJ010000054.1 GCA_947175055.1 uncultured Lachnospiraceae bacterium
CAGCAGATACATCCTGTCCCCCTCTGTTTCACAGGCATACACCTCCGGTACAGGCACCTTACCCTTCAGATACTTCATCATGCGATACTCGTTTTCGGATTCCTCACTACACTGCTGAATCTTCAAAACCTTATCATGAAACATCAGTATCGTCGAGCCGGACATCCCGATCCCGTCCTTCTGATACGGCTCATCCTTGACCAGTCTTCGTATTTTTTCCGGTAAAAACATGATTTATTTCCTCTTTCTCCCTTTCCCGTAACTCTCTGCACCATATGTCAGTATATGATGACCGTCTGGCAAACCAAATATGCCGCCGGCTTTTATGTCTTCAATGCCTGAGATCATTATAGGGCAGATCATAGCGAAACACAACGGGAATCGGCATGCCACGGACTAGGACGGAATCGCCAGTTACAGGGATATTGCCCTTATTGCTATTACTTCGTGAATCAAGTATAATAATGTTATATTGAAGGATCTGTATGGACAGCAATGACGAAGGTGACAGTATCGAAGAACTCGGTTTTGAAAAGAAAAGTATCTTTGGAAATAAAATAAATCTGCACAATACGGATTTAATGAAAGGAATCATTATCAATATAAGAAGCGGCGAGAATCTAAAGGATTCTCAAAATATCCTGATCAATATGCTGGAGAAACTGTTTTCGCAGATGGATACCGCCGAAAAGAAACGTATACTAACAGAATCTTACGGAATGATAATGACCGCCGATTTAGAAGGGAGGATACAGACTATGTGCAACCTGTCAGAAAATATTGAAGCAAAAGGCATTGAAAAAGGCATTGAAAAAGGTATCGAACAGGGTATCGAAGAAGAGCGCACCAACGCCATAAAACGGATGCTCAAAGCCGGCGCCACGAAAGAACAGATCCTGTCCTACGGCTATACCGAAAAAGAACTTACCGAGATTTCACAAAATTTCAACGTATCAGTAGATTTTTCCACTCCGTCCATTGTATAATGCTTTTATATTGTTTTTTTCAGGAACGGCATACAGCAAACAATTTACAGATTACAGAAAGGCATGGATAAAGGAATGGCAGTTAAGTACGTATTCGTAACAGGCGGCGTTGTCTCCGGTCTCGGTAAGGGCATCACGGCCGCTTCTTTAGGAAGATTACTGAAAGCGCGGGGCTACAAAGTCACGATGCAGAAATTTGACCCCTATATCAATATCGATCCCGGCACGATGAATCCCATCCAGCACGGCGAAGTGTTCGTCACGGAGGACGGCACGGAGACCGATCTGGATCTTGGTCATTATGAGCGTTTCATTGACGAGAATCTGGGCAAGAACTCCAACGTGACTACTGGCAAGGTCTACTGGTCCGTACTGCAGAAAGAGCGCCGCGGCGATTACGGCGGCGGCACGGTACAGGTGATTCCCCATATCACGAATGAGATCAAGAGCCGCTTCTACCGCAATTTCACTGATGAGGATACCCGAATCGCCATTATCGAGGTGGGCGGCACGGTGGGCGATATCGAGAGCCAGCCTTTCCTGGAGTCCATCCGTCAGTTCCAGCATGAAGTGGGCCGCGACAATGCGATCCTGATCCATGTGACCCTGATCCCTTATCTGAGTGCTTCCCAGGAAATGAAGACCAAGCCTACCCAGGCCAGCGTCAAGGAACTGCAGGGCATGGGGATTCAGCCGGACATCATCGTCTGCCGCAGCGAACATGCGCTTGATCAGGGATTGCGGGATAAGATAGCCCTGTTCTGCAATGTACCCAGCAACCGGGTACTGCAGAATCTGGATGTGGAACATTTATACGAAGCGCCCCTCGCCATGGAGAAGGAGCATCTGGCCCAGGTGGCGTGTGAATGCCTGAAGCTGGACTGCCCAGAGCCGGATCTGACCGACTGGACGGCTATGGTGGAATCTCTTAGAACGCCTACCGGTGAAGTGACCGTTGCACTCGTCGGTAAATATACACAGCTGCACGACGCCTATATCAGCGTGGTGGAAGCCTTGAAACACGGCGGCATCTCCAATCATTGTGTGGTAAATATCCGCTGGGTAGATTCTGAGACCGTGACGGCGGACAATGTAGAAGAACTGCTGACAGGCGTAAACGGTGTACTGGTGCCGGGCGGCTTCGGTGACAGAGGCATCGACGGCAAGATCCATGCGATCACTTATGCGAGAGTCCATAAGATTCCTTTCCTCGGTCTCTGCCTCGGTATGCAGTTGGCAATCGTGGAATTTGCAAGAAACGTGCTAGCGTACAATGACGCGCACAGCATAGAGCTGAATCCTTCCACCACCCATCCGGTCATCGCCCTGATGCCGGATCAGAACGGTGTGGAAGATATCGGCGGCACGCTGCGCCTCGGTTCCTATCCCTGTGTGCTGGACAAGAGTTCGCGCGCCTATGCACTTTACGGCGAAGAGACGATCCATGAGCGGCATAGACACCGCTACGAAGTCAACAACGATTACCGTGCGGTGCTCACGGAAAAGGGCATGAAGCTGTCGGGCTTGTCTCCGGACGGCCGCATCGTAGAGATGTGCGAATTGCCGGAACATCCTTTCTTTATCGCAACCCAGGCCCATCCGGAATTGAAATCCCGACCCAACAGGCCGCATCCGCTGTTTAAAGGGTTTGTGGAGGCAGCGTTGCAGAATAAACACGGACAGGCTTAACAACATTTTCTGTAAAATCAATATGATCAACATTTGCATCCGGAAAGACATAAGGTGCAAGGCTGCAAAGGAGGCAGGACCGCTCATCACGATACTGCCTCCTTTTTATAATGTCGTCGGACATCCGTACACCCGCACTTCAAACACTGTGGCATATTCACTTCCATAAGTACACAGCGCAGCGATCCTAATCTCATCCACCGCAGGGCTGTCCTCTATATTCAGTATCTGGAGGCGCTGCCCTTTTCCCTCACAGCATATTTCCCTCACAATGTTGCCCGCCTTGCAGAGCAGGACCTTGAACTCCCGCAGAAGCTCCGGCGGCGCTCCTTTTACCTGTCTGGCCAGAACCCCCTGATTGATCGACGGTGTGATCTCCCTGCTCAAATTGGAGTCAAGAAAGAGTCTGATCTGTGCCGGCACGATCTCTGTTTCCCATTTCAGGGATAATACCGGGTTTTCCTGTATAGGTGCACGCCAACAGTTCTGCTCTTCCCCGACGGTTCTCGGAATTCCATTCAAAACATTCTCCGCTGCGCATCCGGGAAGCTGCACTGACGCAGCGGCCCGTGCCTCACGCGCCAGATCCTTTTCATCCTGATTTACCACACCCGGAATATAGCAGTCAGCCTTTAACAATTCCTGCTGCAGCTCCTTGATATGGGCAAGTACCTGTCGTGGCAAAAGATTTCTCCTGAACGCCACAGCCGCTGCCGTCCCAGCCGCCTGTCCGGCCACCGCGCAGGTAGCCATAACTCTCGTGGATGAAAAAGCCACATGGGAACAGCTTATGATCCTCCCGCCCAGGAACAGATTCTCAATATTGGTCGAATACAGACAGCGATAGGGAATCCTGTAAATACCGTTGACCTGATTCCAGACTGTAGGATGATCCGTCTCGTTCAGCATACCGCCCACGGTATGGATATCCATAGGCCAGCCGCCGTAAGCCACTGCGTCCTCAAAATCCGTATTCTCCAGACAGTCCTTTTCCGTCAGCACATAATCCCCCAGAAACCGCCTGCTTTCCCTTTTGCCCGGAAGGAAACCAACCCACTCAAGATCCAGATTCTCCGCATGATGTCCTTTACCATTCTTGATATGATCCCATACGCCGAAGACCGTTTTGAGCAGATCATCCCGGATATTTTCCGCATCCGTAATGGTATTGTGCTCTCCGTCTCCAAGCTCGATCCACCAATATCCGGAAGTGACATCCTCATGGTCACGCAGGCGCAGCTGTTCCTCCGTATAAGTGTATGCCCAGAAAGGTTTTTCGAAGGGCACTGGGTGTCCCATGTCTCTGGCCAGGAACATGACCGAGTTCCCCATCGTTACGTTGTCCTCCGTCTCCGGCGCCAGATGCTCTCCGTAAGTATCCTGCGCCTCTCTTCCCATCCGGTACACCGCACCCGCCCTGGCGCCAAGAGTGCCGTCTCCTGTCGCATCCATGAACAGAGGGGCCCTAAAGCAGTACTGCTTCTCTGTCGTCATCTGCTCCGCCCTGATCTCCACGATCTTCTGATCCTGGCAGACCACCTCCGTCATATGCGTGTTTAAAAACAATTCCAGATCATCCTGAAAATTTACCTTCTCCCATAAAACGGCGTCAAATATGGGATAGTTCATCTCCGGGTTTCTTCTTTTATTTTCCAGAAGGATTTCTTCCAGTATGCCGGTTTCACGCATATTTGGATTGGACATATGATGATCCGCACCACAGATATGCATCCTATGTTCGGAACTTGCCATACCGCCCAACACAGAACGGCTCTCCACAAGTGCTGTCCGCACTCCTGCGCGGGCCGCCGCCAAGGCGGCACATATGCCCGCCATACCACCGCCGACCACTACAAAATCATATGTTTTTGTTATCATACCTGCACCCCTGATTCTATCAGCCTTCTCTGCACCGTAGCCGCACTCAGCTCACGGGGCACTGTTCCTTCTTTCACGCAGATCGCTGCCGCCACTCCTACCGCCTGTCCCATGTTGGCACAGATCGGCATTACCCTGTAATTGGAATGCGCCATATGCGTGCCGCTGATATTTCTTCCGGCCAGATACAGATTGTCCACTTCCAGCGGTACAAAGCAGCCATACGGGATCGTATATCCCTTTTTCTGTTGGAAGTTTTTCTGTACACCGGTCTCATCCAGCCCGTTGCCGGTCATGTTATGTACATCAAAGTTAAAATGGGCTTTCGCAACTACCCAGTCGTCAAACACCCTCGCTTCCAAAATATCTTCCCGGGTGATCACTGCCTCTCCTTTAAAATGTCTGGTCTCACGTATCCCGACCAGAGAAGCTGAACTGATCAGATAACAGTTTTCAAACCCCGGAACATATTCTCTCAGAAATTGCACGATGGAGTCCATCTGTTTTCTGCAGACAACAGTCGCTCTCGTCAGATCCTCCGCTTTGGTTCCGTCAATATCCGTACAGTTAGTCATGTTGCAGGTAACGATACCCGGAAGGGTGCTCCTGTACAAAAGTACATGCCCCGCCGGTGACGGAAGGTGCTCTTCACCCAGCTTCTGAATATCTCCTGCCGGTATGGCCAGATGTTCTTCAAATCCTCCCGGGAAAACCCCTCTTTCCACATCCACGCCCGCCACCTTAAACATGATAGTCGCCGGCTGCATCTTCCCGTCCGTCTCTCTGCCAATATAATAAGGCACTCCTGCGCGGGCCGCGATATCTCCGTCTCCGCTGGCATCCACTACGATTTTTCCCAGAACAGCCCCTCGCCCCGTTTTGTTCTCAGCGATCACACCCTTGATCTTATTCCCTTCCATCACCGGTGCACATGCAAAAGTGTAGAGAAGGAGTTTTACCCCTGCTTCCTCCAGCATTTCCAGAAGAATTGTCTTTAACCGTTCCGGATTGATCACTTTTCTCATCTGCGCATCATCGCGCCCGGCAACGGCGGATCGTTCCAAAATCTCATCGTAAAAGCCGCCCTCTGTATTTCCTGTCCAATGGCTCATCAGCCCTTCCGTAGCGATTCCGCCCACATTGCCCGACTGTTCCAAAAGCATCACTGAAACACCTTCTCTAGCCGCACAGATTGCTGCGGAAACACCCGCCGGGCCGGAACCCACCACCAATACATCCACCTGCTCCCAAACCGGAATCTCTCTTCTCTCTTCTACTATCTTCATAATTAATTCTCCATTTCAAAAATTTCCGTTATCCCTTTACCGCGCCGCTCACCAGCCCTTTGACCAGGAACTTCTGTCCCAGAAGAAATACTGCAAAGGCAGGAAGCAGTGCCGAGGATGCCGCCGCCATCACCAGATTATATTCTGTGACGCTCTCTTCTATAAAATTGGTCAACGCCAGCGGTATCGTGTACATTCTCCAGTTACTCAGAAAAACAAGCGGTTCCAGATAGCTGTTCCAGTTCCAGAGGAACACTACGATAGCCAGCGAAGCCATGCTGGGCTTTGCGATGGGCACCATGATCCTGGCCCATATCACATACTCGTTTGCCCCATCCACCCGCGCAGACTCCCGCAGTTCATCCGGAATCTGCATGAAATATTGCCGCATAAGAAAGGTACCTGTGATCGTAATGATCCCTGGCAGGATCAGCGTCAGATGCGTTCCCATAAGCCCCATTTTATTAAACATCACGAATTTGGGAATCAACGTCACCTGGCTGGGAATCATCATGGTCGCCAGATAAAACAAAAACAGAATATTCCGCCCTGTAAATTTTATTTTGGCAAAAGCATATCCCGCAAGGGTGCTTGTGATCACGGCGCCCGTCACATTGATGAGTGCAATCTTCAATGAATTGGCATACGCTACGCCGAAATGATAGTCTCTGGCTCCTTTTCCCGCTATATTCCACACCTTCAGATAATTATCCGGATAAAAATATTTCGGAATCCACTCGATCGGCAGCTTCATCACATCAAGCGGCAGTTTCATTGACGCCGACAGCATCCATATGAAAGGAGTGATCATTGTCACTGCCAGCAGTCCAAGCACTACTGTCCAGAACAGGCGCAGCATTCCTTTTGACAGTCTTCTCTTTCTATTTCTCATATACTCCGCCTCCTTAATAACTCACCCATTTTTTCTGGCCGTGCCACTGAATCATGGTCACAATGAACAAAAACAGGAACAGAACCCACGATATGGCCGATGCATACCCCATTTTGTAGAAGGTAAAGGCCGATGTATATATGTAGTATACCAGCACGTTTGTGGCCGTTCCCGGGCCTCCTCTTGTCATGATCTGGATCGGTGCAAACACCTGGAAAGAACTAATCAGCGTGGTAATGACAAGAAAGAAGGTAGTCGGCGACAAAAAGGGGATCGTCAACCGGAAAAACTTTGCCACTTCTCCTGCTCCGTCAATGTCAGCCGCCTCATATACGTCCTTAGGCAGACCCTGGATCGCAGAAGTGTAGATAATGACCGCATACCCTATCCCGGACCACACCGTCATCAGCATGATCGCCGGAAGCGCCCAGGTGGTATCTCCCAGCCATTGCGGCGGATTCTCCACCCCCAGTGCAACTACCATACGGGTAAAAGGCCCCCAGGGGGAATACATCATCACCCATACGATGGCTACCGCGACCACATTGGACACATACGGCATAAACAGCGCCATCCGCACAGGTAGTTTCGCATAACAGAACTTATCGATGACCACAGCCAACACCATGGCCAAAAATACCGTTGTGGGAACCACTCCGATCACAAATATGAGCGTATTGGTCAATGCACTCGTAAACCATTCATCAGACCATATGGTCACGAAATTTTTAAGGCCGATAAAATTCCAGTTTCCGATTCCTCTGGTGTAGTCCCAGTCTGTAAAGCTGATCACAAGGGAAAAAAGCATCGGGAATAAGGTAAAGGCACATACACCAATAATATTTGGGAGAATAAAGGAATACCCAACCAGATTGATCTTGGCCTGGCGGCTCAGACCTTTCTTCTTCACGTTTTCTCTTTTCAACTTCTACCTCTTTTCTGTCCGTTACAGACTCATACATACGGCCATCCCGCAAGAACCGCCCTCAGACGGTTCATCACGAGATGTCCTGTACTCTCAACCTGCTGCCTGCTTTGAACAGCAGATTCTTACTCGTTTAAGATCGCATCCGCTCTCTCTTTGGCATCCGACATGCCTTCTTCCACCGTCTTCTCACCGATAAAGATCTTCTCCAGTTCTTCCTTGACCACCTGTGTGATCTCCGGTCCATGTGCCGTAATGGAAGGTACTGCATAATCGTCCGCAGGTGCGATCAATATATTCTTGGTCGTCTCTGCATCGATGATTCCTTCGGCGCCTTTCAAGAATGCATCCGTCACTGCCTGCGTATCATAGGTGTTGGCCGCCGGAACCCGTCCGCTTTCTGCCACCGGAAGCATTCCCTCCAGCGCATACCATTTTACAAACTCCCATGCTTCATCAATATATTCGGATTTTGGATTAATGGATAACAGATCGCCATATCCGCCCTGCGTGTAGTTTCTCTGTCCCGCTTCCACAACCGGATAAGGTGCAAAAGCCGTTTCAAAGTCGTGCGGATAATTCTCCAGATCCTTGATACTGCGGATCATCCACGGCCCTACCGTCATAGCGGATTTTCCTGTTAAGAACATGCCCTCCTGAGAGAGCTGCTGGGTCACGGAATCCGTATGGGTAGGAGACGTCCCGTCCACATTCATCATATTATTTACCAATTCAACTGACTTAAGCACTACAGGATCCATAAAGGAACTCTCTGTCTCGCTTAAATACATGGGATCCCCGCCGTTCGTCTGCGCCGTCAGATAAGTAAACATATAAGTGAGATCCTGCTGGCTGTTCCAGAACATACCGTAAACTTTGTCCTGTCCTTCACCATGTGTCAGCTTCTTCGCGACCTCGCGGAATTTGTCAAAAGTCCACTCTGTCGGCACTTCAATACCCGCTTCTTCAAACATCGTCTTGTTGAGCACGATCCCGTATTGGTCTAGTTTGGTCGGCACACTGTAAGGCTTTCCATCTACATAATAAGCCTCCGCCATTTCACCAAAATACGTTTTCTGGTCAAAACCGTCTCTCTCCATCAGCTCTGTCAGATCAAGCGCCATATCGCCTTCCGCTCTCTTCTGTAAAAGTGACAGACTATATGTCACATAGATATCCACACCCGTACCGGACAGAAGATTCGTCTCCAGCTTCAGATTCCCTGTCTCATCGTTGACGAACCGCTCATACTCAACCTGAATCCCTTTATCGGCATACAGAGCGTTGAAATCATCGCACGCCTTCTGCGGACCGCTTTCCGGCGGGACACCACCCCACATTCTTATTGTCACCATCTCTTTGTCATTCTTCTCTTCCCCTGCCGAAGCCGTATCCTGCGCTGTCTCTTCCGAAGCAGCTGCAGTGCTGCTCTCCTCCGTGCCTGCTGCGGAGGGCGCCGTATCCTGCCCGCTGTTTCCGCATCCTGTCAATGCCGAAATCATCATGATCGTTGTCATACCGATCGCCAGCCATTTCTTGTTTCTCATAACAATCAGTCCTCCTTCATATTTGATGAATGAATTATAGCAAAAAAACAGCAAACGCCGTGACGGGCATATCTGCTGTTTTTCTTCCATAATCTGTTGTATCTTTCTTCTCTTCTATCCTGGTTCCATGCTGTCCCCGGCCTGTAGGTTCTGTCTCCGCCTGCAAGATCTTACTGCCTTTCTTTCAGATTCTGCTGCCTTTCTTCTATTTTCTGTCGCTCCCCTGCTCTGTCATGTTCCGCCATGCAAGAGGTGATTTCCCTTTCCGTTTCTTAAATTGTGCACTGAAATAGTTAGGATTATCCACCCCGATCTTCTCCGCAATATCCCCGATCCGCAGATCCGTCTCCTTAAGCATCTTCTCCGCGTGCTCCATCCTCACCTGATTTACATACTCCCAGAAGCTGATCCCTGTTTCTTTCTTAAATACATGTGCAAACCGGCTCTCACTCATATTTACCATGCCTGCAATCTGTGCCACAGACAACTTTTCCCCATAATGTGCACGCACGAAACTCTTCACTTCCACGATCTCTTCTCTGCAGGGCCGCTTCTGTTTCTCTTTGTAAAAAGAAAGATACTGTTCCTGCAGCTGGTGAAAGCTGTTCTTGATATCCTCATAGAAATCATACTCCCGGATCGCCGTTTCCAGGTTCACGCCGTTGGAATCCAGAATGTGCCCGACATCCAGCCCGCCCTTTTTCAGATACCAGGCCAGCACCCGGTAGAGTACAAGCAGAAATTCCCTGAATTCATATACTTCACCGCTCCAGGCTCTGCCCTGCTCCTCCATAAGCGTTTCCCAGAAGATCAGTCCTTCCTGAATCCCTTCTTCCTCTATCTTTCTCTCCAGTATGCCCGTTTTGTCGGTCTCAGGCATCTGCGCTGTCTTACTGTTACAAACAGTGTTTTCCACCCACTGCAGTCCCTCCCGTCGGTTCCAGAAACGGTGGTTCAGCACTTCATCGTTGTCCTGTACCCGTTTCCTCAAAAGACGGATCCCCCTGCTCAAGGGCCCCACCGCGCCGCTCACGTGCAGTCCACAGTATTTCTGCACATACTGACACAATCTGCCAAACGCTTCCTCCACCTTTTCCTGCAACTCTTCTTTGCCTTCTTCGGGCGAGAACAGCAGGATAAAATCACATTCCCGGTACTGAAAAACTTCCTTCTTCTGCTGGTCTTCAAAAATCTCGTTTATGATATTCTCTATGGCAAACCTGAGCAGATCGCTCTCCAGAAAGTTACCGCTGCAGCGGGCAATGTTGATATTGTCCAGCGTGATCGTCAGAATACGCCAGGGTTCTTCAAAATCAATACAGCCTGGATATTCCGCCAGCGCTTTCAGGCTCACTTCATAATACCCTTCTCTGGCTTCCATAAGGTTTTTCAGGATACCGGCCTTGATCAGATCCCTGTTTCTGCCGCTTCCGGACTTATGCGATCCCCTCGTATCCGCCGCTTTCTTCTCCGTCTCTATTTCATTCCCGTGCTCGCCCTCCCTGCTTACTTCCTCCAGGATCTGCACAAGCTCCTGCGCTTTTAGAGTCAGCTTGAACACATAATCACAGGCGCCCAACTTCATCGCTCTGCGCACATTTTCAAAATCATTGTAATTGCTGAGGACTATGAACTTCATTGCCGGATAGTTCCGCCTGCAATGCTCGATCAGCATAAAACCGTCGCCGGGACTCATCATCAGATCTGTCAGCACAATCTCCGGTCGTATCTTCTCTATTTTGACAAGCGCTTCCTGGCCGTTTTCCGCCTCTCCCGCTATCTCATATCCATAGTCTTCCCACTGCAGCAGTGACTTTATTCCCAGCCTGACCAGAAACTCATCATCCACGATCATCACTTTTTTCATCCGCCACACCCTCATCTTCCCTGTTTTCCAGCACAGGCAGTATAAACTGCACGACCGTTCCTCTCTCGGCATTTTTCGACAGTTTCAGTCCGTATTCCTCCCCAAAGGCCATGCGGATGCATTCATCCACATGATGAAGTCCTATCCCGGTCAGTCGACCGCTGGCCGTTTTCCTGCCGTTCTCAAACGCTTCGATCTGATCCTGGGATATCCCCACTCCCTCATCTTCTACATACAGGTGCAGATGATCCCCTTCCCTGTCTCCGTAAATATAGATGGTATGCCGCTTCTTGTCCCGGCTGCCGTAGCCATGGATCACGGCATTTTCCACAATTGGCTGTAGTATAAACCGCATGGTCTTCCAGTCCTGTACAGCCTCCTCAATATCAATATCCAGGACCAGCTGCTCCCCATACCGGTAATTTTGTATGGACACATAGTTGCTGATATGCTCCAGTTCCTCCCGGATGGTGACCAGCTCCTCCATGCTTCCCAGACTATATTTCAGCAGCCCTGCCAGTGCGTCGATGCTGTCCACAATATTATCCGCCCCTCTGATCACGGCCATCCACCGGATCGAAGTAAGCGTATTAAACAGAAAATGAGGATTCAGCTGTGCCCGCAAAGATTCATAGCGGTACTGCTCTCGCACTTTGTAATCTTCCTGCGCTTTCCAAAACGCTTCCTTCAATTTGTCCGACATCCGGCAGAAGGCTCTGTTCAGCTCACCGATCTCATCCCTTCTGTGCACATCGACAGCCTTGATCTCCTTGTCAATGCTGTAAGTATTCATCTCCGAAGTCAGGAGCGTGATCGGTTTGACCAGAAAATGGACCGCCATATATGCGATCAACAGGATAAATAAAAGCACAAGGAAGATCACGGCACTGATCCTGCCCGTTATCCCTTCCACCTGTTCACGGATCTCTCTGTAATCCGTAAAATGAAAAATCCGTATCGCCTGCCCGTCAAACTCCCAGGGCTTGCGCAAAGTATAATAGTTGATCAGGTATTCTTTATCTTTCACATTTCTGCGCAGCATCCCGCTGCGCTGCGCTCCCACTTCGTCAAACAGCATCCGGATCTCCTCGTCCCCGATTTCCTGCATGACATCATTGTCCATCAACACCTGTGCTTCATTGATACAGACATATACCTTGTCCCCCTCATAGGCATAGCGGGTCATAATGTCACTGAACTCACCTCGGTTGATGCTCATGATCAGCGTACCCACCCGTCTGCCCGCAGTCTTCTCGTCAAGCACTGCCCTTACAAGTGAAATGTACTGTTCTTCCTTCGCATCCTCCATGATATACGCCGGATCAAACATTCTCCATATGATATGTCCGCTCTCGTTGGCCTCTCTGACCCATTCCTCCTCCAGCAGGAACAGATAATCCTGGAAGTTCAATCCCCAGTTAGAATAGCACCTTCCATATGTATCAAACAAAATAACCTTGGCAGACTCTACAATCTTATCCTGTCCGTTGAGAAACATTTTTCCCAGCAGTTCCCGAAAATAAATGGAATTTTCGTAATAACTGCTCCTTTCATCCCATAGCCTCTTCTGCAGTTCTTCATCACAGACAAGGCCGTTTGAAAAGAAAGCCATCTTCTGCAGCTCCTCGTAAATATTTCTCTCATCCCGGGAAATATTCTCCAACACCTTATCACTAATCTGCTCCTGCAGAAAATGCTCCATACTGTTTTTAATATAATGGCAGAGTGCTGTAAAGGGAAGCACCACACAAAGACAGATCATCACAAATATCCTGATCGAAAATTTCTTCATTCTTACCTCCGTTCCGAAGCGCTTTGCTTCCGAAACCGCATCTCACAGAAGCTCCCGCCCTGCGCACCGTTACCGAAGACGGTCTGCCCACCGTGTGCCTGTACGATCCTGCATACAATGCCCAGCCCCCGTATATTCTGGGACGGCTGCCTGCTTTTCCTGCCGTTCAGCTGGCGAAGCATCTCGTCCGAATACCCAATCCCGTTATCTGCAAACAGAATCCTGCAGAACCTTTTCTCTTCCCGCAGGCCAAGCCTGATCACCGTGGTGTCCGTCTGCTCACTGTGCCGTAAGCTGTTGTGGAACAGGTTGCGCAGCGCCCGCACAAGAAGCTGACGGTCAGCCGTCAGGACGATCCCTTCCGCCTGTCTGTCAAGATCCATCTCGATCTCCAGCGTTCCCTCCCCAGCGTCATCCAGAAAAGCTGCCGCCACTTCCCGCAGCACCGCCGCCGGATGCACCTCTTCCATTCGAAGCGCCTGCATGGAGTACTCCAGTCTGGAGGTGAGATTCAGATCTTCGATCAACTCCTTCATCACCATGCACTGATGCCTGATCACCGCCGCCTTCTGCCGCTCCTCCCCGCTAAGACGCCCGCCGCTCTCCAGCGCGTCCGCATAGCCGAGCGCAACCGCCAGCGGTGTGCGGGTGTCATGGGAGATGCCGGCGATCCACTCTATCCGCGCCTGCTCCCTGGTTTTTGACCAGCGTCTCGTAAAGACCACCGCCAATGTCAAAATCCACAGAAAGTCAAACAGCAGCATCCAGTACCAGATTTTCTTGAAATACTCTATCCAGGATATCGGAAACTCTATGTTATATTTCCACATGGAATTTCTGGGAATTGCCACCACCATGACGCTGTCCTCCCACACCCGCATATAGACCGGATAATCTTCCAGATACCACCTGCTCATGCGGGCAATATCGGATACTGTATAGGAATCTCCGATTTCTTCCGGCCTGCCATGAGACCATACTACCCGCCCCGTCTCGTCTAAAAGCATGGCCCACTGCCCCTTTTCATCCAGCTGGCTGCCCATCCTGTCACTGAGTCTGTAACCGTCCTGCGTCGGCGTCAGTTCTTCGATCACCTCTTCGCCCTTAATATACCTTGGCATAACCTGGTGATACTGCAGTGCAAGAAGGATAAAAAAGGTTATATTCACTGCCAGCGTCAATCCGGCGATCATCACAAATGTAAATACACTGTAGGAAAAAATGCGGATCCCTATCACACTTTTCTTCAAAACAGGTTTCTTTCCCATAAAAACTCCTTCCTCCTGTCTTATACCGTCCGATCTCCACCCCGCAGGCTCAGCCAAAAACGCTGCCAGACTCCCGCCGCAGCATACCCCGCCGGAACCCAAACCACCGCCGCACATCCAGTATGATCCGCGGTCATTACCATGGGTCTTAGACCAGTTTATATCCCAGTCCCCGCACCGTGAGCAGATGCTTCGGGCGGGAAGCGTCCTGCTCCAGCTTCTCCCGCAGACGCCTGATGTGTACGATCAAAGTATTCTCATAGCCGTAACTGCCGTCCTGCCACACGGCCTCGCACAATGCGTCAATGGTCACGATCTGTCCCCTGTTGGCCGCCAGTTTCTCCAGAATGGCGTATTCTTTGGCAGTCAGCGTCACCTCTGTCGTCTGCACCTCTTCCGGGGAATTCTCCCTGCCGCTCTCTTTGCCTGCTTCCGGTTCCTGCTCCGTCTTTTCCCCACATGTGGGCCGGTTCTTCCGGCGGATCACACCGCTGCGCAAATCAGCCACACAGTCCCCCAGCTGGATTACCCTTTTCTCATCCGCATTGTCCCTGATGCGGTAGACCCGTTTCAGTACGGCCCCGATCCGCAGCAAAAGCTCCCGTGGCAGAAAGGGTTTCGTCACGTAATCGTCCGCTCCCAGCCCCAGACCCCGCAGCCTGTTCTCATCCTCGTCTCTGGCGGAAAGAAAAATAACAGGCACTTCCGATTCTGCATGCAGCCTTTGCAGCAGCATAAATCCGTCCCCGTCCGGCAGCATCACATCCAGCAGGATCAGGTGCGGATGCTCCCGGCAAAATACCTGCTCTGCCTCCCGGCAGCTGCCCGCCGTCACCACCTGTCCGAATCCCTCTTCCTGCAAAAATTCCCGCACCATCCTGCGCAGCGCCGGTTCGTCGTCCACAATCATGATCTTGTGTTCATGCAGATTCATGTTTCCCTCCATGTCTCTCTTTCTTCGTCTGCAGGCCATATCCCTAAGACACTGCTCTGCTTAAAGTATACTATCTTTTCCCGTTTCCCGAAACCGCCGCGGATCATTCTTAATGTAAATGTAATGTAACCTTCATCGAGTCGTAAGGCGCGTCACTTACGCTTATCCTATGATGTTCCTGCGAGAGATACCTTTTTCATATAAAGATAGACCAATAGCGGGCATCATAGAAAGGACGCATATGAAAACACAAAATCTGATCGAGACCACAGATCTCACGAAACAATACGGCAAAACACTTTGTGTCGATTCCCTGCACATGCAGGTGCCGCAGGGCGCCATCTACGGCTTTCTGGGTCCTAACGGAGCCGGAAAATCCACTACCCTGAAAATGATCCTCGGGCTGGCCAAACCTACCACTGGCTCCATCACCCTCTTCGGCTCCCCCTTAAAGGAAAAAAACCGCATCCGGCTGCTGTCCGCGACGGGTTCCCTGATCGAATCTCCCAGCTACTACGGCCACCTGACCGGCGAGGAGAATCTGCACATTCTGCAGACGCTGAAAGGCTGCCCGAAGGAAGACATTGACAGGGTACTGTGCATTGTCCGCCTTGAGGAAGCCCGTAAAAAGAAAGTCAGCCACTATTCACTTGGTATGAAACAGCGTCTGGGGCTGGCCAGTGCGCTGCTAGGTTTTCCTAAGCTGCTGATCCTGGATGAGCCGACCAACGGTCTGGATCCCGCCGGCATTCAGGAAATGCGGGAACTGATCTGCACGCTGCCTGCCGAGTACGGCATCACAGTGGTGGTCTCCTCCCACCTGCTTGGCGAGATCGATCAGATGGCTGACCATGTAGGTATCATCCGCAAAGGACGCCTGGTTTTTCAGGATACCATGGCAAAACTGCATACCCATGCCACACAACAGATCGCCCTGCGCACCGGCCGGCCGGCCGAAACCCTTTCCCTGCTCCGCCGAAGCGGCCTGGAAGTGACAAAAGAAGATGACTATCTGTTAATCCCCATGACGGACGACAACCGGATCGCCGCCCTCTGCAGGCAACTGTGTGAACAGAACATCCCGCTCTACCGGATCGAAAAAAGAGAGAACAGTCTGGAAGACATCTTCCTGGCCCTGACCGGAAAGGAGACCAGTCTATGAAAATACTTATGCTGGAATTTTATAAGATCAAAAGAAGAAAGATCGGCCTGACCATGGCCGCCTATCTGATCGCACAGTTTCTGTGGGGACTGTGGGCGCTGCACGATCCCACGCCGCAGGCACAGGCACAGGGCTTTCTGTCCCTGCTTTACTATATCTCGGTGCTGGATGCCGTCATGGTTCCGCCCATCATGGCGGTTCTGGCCTCACGCCTCGCCGATATCGAACACAAGGGCTGTATGTACAAACAGCTGAAAACCCTGCGCGGATCGGGCAGTCTCTTTCATGCCAAGGCTGTCTGCGGCCTGCTCATCATCACTGTCATGTTTGCCGCGCAGTACGCTCTTTTTATCCTGCTGGGATATATGGTGGGCTATCAGGGCCACCCTGACGCCGCACACTATATCTTGTCCTATGGCTTAAAGCTGGCCAGCAACAGCGTGCTTTTCCTGCTGCAGCTGATGCTCTCCATGCTGATCGCTAACCAGATGGTCCCACTGGTCACAGGCCTTTGCGGCTCCCTGCTGGCCCTGCTCCTGACGCTTGTACGGACATACTCTTTTCTTCCCTGGGGCGGCAATCTCAGCGGAACACTGGTGACCATGGCGTGGAATGATGATACGCAGAATGCCGTCTTTTCCTACCGCCTGTATTCCCCTGTGGAACTGGCTGCCGTCGGCATGATCTTCATGTGGCTTGTAATCTTCTATGCTGCCGGCCGGATCCTTTTTTCCCACAGGGAAAACTGAGCGGCATCCAACCGCACAAGTATACAATATTTCAAAAAAAGGAGAGAACATTATGCATACACACTTAATGAGAACGATCAAGGCAGAACGCCTGAAACTGAAACGCAGCCCTGTCTGGCTGGCCTTCTTTGCACTGCCAGTCCTGTCGGCCTTCTTCGGCACCAACAATTATCTTGCAAATCAGGGCGTCCTGCAAAACGAATGGTTCAGCCTCTGGTCACAGCATTCGCTGTTTCTGTGCAGTTTCTTTATGCCGGCGCTGATCGGCACCTTCTGTTCCTACCTGTGGCGCCTGGAGCACCTTCGGACCAACTGGAACAGCTTTCTGACCACACCCGTACCTCTGCTGTGCCTCTACCTGGGCAAACTCGTTCAGGCTGCAAAGATGATCGTGCTGGGCAATGGCTGGATTTTCTTTCTCTACTTTCTGTGCGGCAGATTATGTGGTCTGGATGCCTCTTTTCCACCTCAAGCCTTGGAGTGGTTTCTCTGCGGCACCTTGGGCGGTATCGTCATCTGCTGCGTACAGCTTGCCCTCTCCATGGTGATCCGCTCCTTCGCCATTCCCATCGGTATCAGCCTGGTGGGCGGCATTGGCGGCCTGCTGGCTGGTAGCCAGGGACTGGGACTCTTCTATCCCTATTCCCTTTACAGTTTCGGCATGCGCGCCAATAATCCGCAGATGGAGATCGATGGAAAAGTATTTGTGCTCTCCTGTGTTTTCTATGTAGTGTTGTTTTGCAGATTGTCTGTGGCGGGATTGCAGCGACATGCGCGGTGAAGTGCATAATCTTAACTGTAAGCAACACCTATATTGACGCAGGAGGATATGCACATGAATGATTACAGCAAAATCACCGCCCTTTACTCCCGCCTATCCATGGGGACGAGGACAGGGACGGCGGCGAGAGCAACAGCATACAGAACCAGAAGAAGCTTGCAGAGCCTACCGCGCCAGAAACCACGAACAGCAACGGGAATACAACCGTATCAAAGCGCGGCAATACCGGGCGAGAAAAAAGGCGCAAGCCGCCACGTCCGCACAGTAAAACCGAACAGCCAACAAGCCGAGAGGGATTTGCCCGTGAGTTAGTCTGTTCCTCACATCCAGCTTCCTTCAGATTCGTAGTCGCCCACGACACCCTCGCTTTCGGCTATATCCTTCCCACTACCGGGCGGATTCGAGACTTTAACCCTTTAGAAACGTGCGCCGCCATGCACACATAACAGACAAGGCGGCGGGATAGTCAATACCTGTTACCGCCGCCCTGTTTTTGACTTTTACTAGACCGATAAACTGGAATTTCACACTTCTTTCTTTAACTCCATGAAACTATATATTCCCAAAATTATATACACGGGCACAACAATATATAATGTTAAATCAGCATATCCGTTTATACTTGAAAAGCAATAAGGCAAAGCACAAACATTGATAAGAAAATGAATAATAATCGGTAGCCACAAGTTACTTGTTTTCTTATATACCATTCCGAAAAATATGCCCATACCCACAGTCCAGACAACTTTGCTCACTATAACAAGTAATGACTGGTTTAACACACCAAATATATGCCCCACTCCAAAGACTACAGCTGATAATACAACCGCAATCAAAGTACTGTTTTTACTTTTTGCAAACATCTTTTCAATAAGATTAAGTAATAAACCACGCACATATAGTTCTTCGATTATTGCAACACCAACATAATATATGACGCCTTCAATAAGCACTTTTACAATAGACGGCTGACGGTCAAAAGGCGATAATCCGACATAAAAGGCAATTAATCCCACTATCGCAACTGCCACTCCAATTATTCCATATTTTTTGAATCCATCTATCAATCCTATTTTTGTAAATCCCAATTTCCAATTAGGACATAGTATTCTTAAAAACAAGAAAGTCATTATTCCTATAATCAAAAAATTTATCATCAGTGTAAAATAGAAAGGTTCCATATCTGCAACCTGAATATTGACAAAAAAAACACTTGGAATACCCGTTATATCCATAAATGCAATTACCAAAGTCAAAACGGCGATATAAATAAGTTCTCTCTTATTCATAATGCTACCTCCAAATCCCGATTTATCGGTTAGTTTATCGGTTCAAATTATAGCACATCTTCCCGCTGAAAACGAGGAACAGGATTTGACAACCCTGCCCCCGCGCCCCGACCTTTCCCAAAGAACAGGATGGAATGTTACGCAATAGGGCTTGAAAAGGCTTCTACCCGTTCTCAGGCGCGTTTTGCGTCCATTTTTATGCCCTGTTTCCTGCCGCGCTGAAAAGTTTTGCGTCAATAACTCAAAAAAGCACTTGACAAAACGCTTCATGATATATGCCACAATGAGCCCCGCGGTCATTATTGCCACGGGGCTCATTGGTTGTGATACATTTTTCAATATCTGATTGAAGAGTAGAAAAATTTAGGGGTTTTATTTTTTATACTCTCTTAAACTGCTGATTTTTGTGTATCATGATGTATATACTCAATTATCGGAATATACCTACTCTCAAAGGAATTTAATTCATATCAACCATTCAAATGTGTATGAACACCTTATTATATATGACATATTCTCATATTTTTTATATTGCATTTCCACTTTCACTCACACGTATTGTTACTGATAAATCCTGGGATATGCCGAGTGGGTTTGTAAAAGTAGCAGAATAAGTTACATATGCATAATTATTAAATAATTGTCCATATTTTCCTGTACCGTGTATAACTTTTGCATTTGATATAGTAATTCCACTTACTTCGGATGCACCACCAGAGCAATTTGAGACACTTACCTCTCCATCTCCCCAAACAAAAAATCCCTGTGCATAGTATGTGGTAGTACCATCTGACCATTTCTTTGTCTTTTCATTCTTATACCAGCCTGATCCACTTTTATCACGTAATGTTGAACTAGAATCCGAATAGAAATAAATACTCTCTGTTACAATAACCCCATCTTCCTCCTCATATGTTATAACATTTACAGGTTCCCCAAAATCCGCTGGCGAAAGTGACGCATTTTCTTCTGCGTTCACATGCACAACCGGAAAAAAGATAAAAACCAACGCCAATGTTACAATACCATTAATAAGATGTTTCACTAATTTCATATCTTACCCTCCTAATAATGGGATAGTAAATCGGAATTGAACACTCAAAATAAATCTGGTTATGTATTATAGCTTTTCACCCCACAAAGGCTATAATTATTCCTTCACTATCCAAACACTGGTGCTATAAATACGCATCACTCAATTAACAATTTAAGTCTAACATAAATCAGCTCGTAAAAATAAACCATGTAATAAATACGACATATCTTGCATAAATTTCTATGTTATCCTTATCCTGTATCTTCAAACTACCATAAATAAAACACATAAAACATATGCGCACGATGCGTTTATCCAGACAAGAAACATGGCACGTTCATAAACAGCGTAGCAATTGCACTGTTCTGGTTTCCCCTTACTTATATAGTCCTCCTTATGCACTGCCTGCCGTTGAGCGGGCCGCATGGACATCCATGCTACGAAATCTAACTGCCCTCATAGTAACTAATTGATCCCTAAGTGCTCAACAATATCTTTTATCGTCCGCCAACTTTGGATTAAATGGTCTAGATATTCTTTACCTTCTTTAGTAATTTTATAGTATTTTCTTTGTGGACCATTTGATTCTTTACCATAATATATTTCTGTATAACCCTTCGTGTTGAGTCTACGTAAAATGACATAAAAAGTGCTGTCTTTCACATCCGGAAAAAGCGGACGCATTTTTTCCATGATATCGTAACCATAATAATCCATTGATAAAAATTGGTAAAGAATACATAATTCCAATATCCCGCGGTTCATTTGTGATTCCATTTATCCTACTCCTATTCAGGATTATATTATAATGATTCAAATCAAGTATGCTCTGATAAAGATTCGCATGCCTGATAAAAAGCATTGTAGATTAAATACTTCAGTATGATTCAATCCGCATTGAGCCATTCTCTGAGGAAGAAATTGTCTATATGTGCTTTTCTGACCGATTACCGAAATACCTATGTATTATCAATTACTCCACCATAAGAACAGTGAGAGACCCCTATGTCGCCTCTCACTGTTCTTGACTCATTCACTCACCCTACTCCTTCAAAAGCAGCGCATGCAAGCCTCCTTACCTCTGCTTCTATTCATACTCATTAATCTTTTCATGCGTCCCAGGGAACAGGATATGCACGCACATTTCATTCGACGATTAGTAAATGGAGCCTGTATAACGGATAATTTATTTAAAGGCTATATCGTTATGAGTACTGTTCTAATTTATAATTATTAATTAAAAATACGATAAAGGAAAGCATAAAGCCAGAAATATATGGGATAGAACACATTGAGGAAAATATATTTGGGCCGTTAAATGCTTTGATATACGTTATAAAAGACAAGGCAGAACAGATCAGCCCAACCAATAACGGAAGAACACATATCGATAAATAACTTCCGTTTAATAGCCGGTATGTAGTTAAAACCAGTAATATCCCTGAGATCATCACAGCTAATATAGAAAGGTAATAAAACATATAAATATACTCTGCAAATATATTTGTATTCGCTGTTCTATGCCAAGTATTTAGTAAAAATGTAATTACTTGCTGCAAAACAACTACAACAAACGAAACAATACAATAAAGTATATATTTACATCTATATTGTGACGAATCATCAAAAATCTCATTTAAACAAACACCGCCACACAAATTCCATACGCAAATCGAAACCGTAATTGCCAGCATTCCCCAATAAATAGGATTAAGAGAGTAAAAAATGTAAACAGTAAGTATGCATATCGCTAATATACTACTAATATATGTAATTATATTAAAGAAGAATCTATTGCGCTTATCTCCATCTACAAGCTTATCTGCAAAGTCCTTAGGGTTTCCTAACTCATGACATAATTCTGCTTCTGATTTTCCACGCTCCATTCCTGCTACAAAAAGTTCATTTATGTCCTTAAGTGTAGCACAAATCTCTTTGCGCGCAAAGTGAAAAAGCATTGCATTTTTAACCTGTATCAAATAATCTTTTCTACATGTAACATGCATAAATCTGCTGGTGTTCTGGTAGTCGCCCATGTAATGGTAATATCCTCCTTGCTCGTGATCGAACTGTTTACCTATAATATCACACTACTGATTAATAATCAATAGTGTGATATTATAATTTTTGTCAAAAGGTTATTATAATTAGCAAAGTAAATGTATTCAACGAATTAACTTCACAAACATTGAAGATAATTAATGCAATATTAAACTATACATATAGTTCCAAATGATATCTACACCTATTTCATTCTTAATAAATGCAATAACATAAACTAGTAAAATTGGATTAAAACAGGATTATATTCATTCATATGGTGGAGTCTTTGACACCCAAAACATAAATTCCCAAAGTGCAGTCAAAGCATATCCGAATCGCTCCAACAATAAGTGTAACAATAATGCCAATCCCGGAAGCGACCATATATCAGCATTTCCGGGATTTTATCCGTTATTCAGACTCAACACAATACCTCTCTCTAAATCGAAAACCTTTGCATTATAAACAAAACATACAATATGCGGCAAATGGTTCATGATGATAAACTGAATCTTATGGATTTAACAATGTCGTCCGCCAGCTGACGGTCTTCTCTGTCCACAT
>CAMWLJ010000055.1 GCA_947175055.1 uncultured Lachnospiraceae bacterium
CGGCAATGACGGATTTCGCATTTATGGAGGAGAAGAAAGCGAAGTTATTCGTGAACGCGCCCAATGCACTGGCAGGCAATGAAGTGTCCAGATGTGACACGGCTGCGGCAGCATTCCAGAGTGAAGAGACAGGTCTGGTGGACATGGTGGCTGACGAGGCGACGATCATGGAGCAGATCAGACAGCTCGTTTCCGTTCTGCCGGCTAACAATGCGGATCTTGCAGTGGATGACTGTACGGACGATCTGAACAGAGTGTGTGCTGAGCTTGTGAATTGTGTGGGAGATACCTCTATCGCATTATCGCAGATAGCGGATGACGGCCTTTTTGTAGAAGTGAAGCAGGATTATGCGAAAGATATGGTTGCCGGATTCATCAGATTGAACGGTGCGACTGTTGGAGCTGTTGCCAATCGTACGGAAGTTTATAACGCCGACGGTGAGGTGGCAGAGAAGTTTGAAGCGGTATTGTCTGCAAGAGGAGCAGAGAAAGCGGCAGAGTTTGTTACTTTCTGTGATGCCTTTGATATTCCGGTATTATCGCTGACAAATGTTAAGGGATTCGCAGCTACCAAATGTTCCGAGAAGAGAATGGCTAAGGCAGTGGGCAAGCTTACATATGCGTTTGCCAATGCGACAGTGCCGAAGGTTAATGTGGTGATCGGCAAGGCATACGGTAGCGCATATGTAGCGATGAATTCCAAGGCGATCGGCGCAGACATCACGATCGCATGGCCTGATGTGGAAATCGGTATGATGGATGCATCTCTTGCGGCGAAGATCATCTGTGATGGACAAGGCTCCGATGCGATCGATGCTTGTGCGAAAGAATATGCGGCACTGCAGAACAGTGTGACAAGCGCGGCGAAGAGAGGTTATGTGGATCAGATCGTTGATCCTGCTGATACAAGGAAATATGTGATCGGCGCATTTGAAATGTTAGCGACTAAGAGTGAAGGCCGTCCGGAGAAGAAACACGGTACGGTTTAGAAAGGATGATACTTAATATGAAAAAATTATTGGCAATATTAGGTGTGATTACCTGTATGGTCGGCTTATGCGCGTGTGGTCAGGAAGAGGCGAAGACACAGACAGCAGGTGCTGATGAAGAAGCACTGTTGCAATATGGTGAGACGACGGTTCAGCAGATCGACACGATCGTAAGCCAGGGCGCCATAGAGCAGTATGCTGCTGACACTGTTATTTATAACGGACTTCTTGACTGGCAGAATGCGTTGGAAGATATAGGTAACTTTGAAGGCACGAATGGCGGTACCGTGGATATCAGCGACGAGGAGATCGTTGTCAGCATCAATATCTCGGGTTCCGATCACAATGCCGTAATGGATATTGTTTTTGCAGCTGATATGTCTGGTTATGAAGGAATATCAACGAATATCAAATATACCACTGCCGAGAATATGGGAAGAGCGGCGATGAATACACTGATCGGTATGGGAACCGTGTTCGTAGTACTGATCATTATCAGCCTGATCATCTCCGCATTCAGTGTGATTCCGAAGCTTGAAGCGAAGATGAAGAAGTCAGGGAAGCAGGAGACGGCACAGCCGGTCAAGGCAGCTCCGGTTGCCGTACCCGCGGTTGTTGAGGAAGAGTTGAGTGATGACACCGAACTGGTCGCAGTCATAGCGGCGGCGATCGCAGCGTATGAAGGTTCCGGTTCCACCGATGGATTTGTGGTAAGATCCATCAGAAAATCTAATAAGAGCAAATGGCAGAATGCCTGAAAGTCATAGGAGGATATGAAGATGAAGAATTATACAATTACCGTAAACGGAAGTGTATATGATGTAGTGGTAGAAGAAGGCGCAACGAGCGGCGCACCTGCAGCGGCAGCGCCGAAGGCACCCAAAGCGGCACCGAAGGCAGCTCCGGCACCTGCAGCAGCTCCGGCGGCAGGCGCAGCAGGCAGCATCAAGATCGAGGCAGGTGCAGCGGGTAAAGTATTTAAGATTGAGGCGAACGTAGGACAGGCAGTGAAGAAGGGTGATGCTGTCGTGATCGTAGAAGCGATGAAGATGGAGATTCCTGTTGTTGCTCCGGAAGACGGTACTGTAGCAAGTATTAATGTAGCTGTAGGCGATGCTGTAGAAGCAGGCGCACTGCTGGCAACGTTGAACTAATGGACAGTATCAGCCGATACAGGTTGATTTCTGGAATTAAAACTACAGGAGGTTAATGAAATGTATATAGTTGAGACGCTTGACAATCTGATTCACCAGACCGCGTTTTTTAACTTGACTGTCGGTAACTATATCATGATTGTCGTAGCACTTGTATTTCTATATCTGGCTATAGGCAGAGGATTTGAACCGCTTTTGCTGGTTCCGATCGCGTTCGGTATGCTGCTTGTGAATATCTATCCGGATATTATGGCACCGGTCGGAGAGGGCGGCGCCGGCGGCGGTCTGCTGTACTACTTCTATCTGCTGGATGAATGGGCTATCCTGCCGTCCCTGATCTTCATGGGCGTTGGAGCCATGACGGACTTTGGCCCGCTGATCGCCAATCCGAAAAGTTTTCTGCTCGGTGCGGCAGCACAGTTTGGTATTTTCGCAGCATATTTTGGTGCGATCTTCTTAGGATTCAATGATAAGGCAGCGGCAGCGATCTCCATTATCGGTGGTGCTGATGGCCCGACATCCATCTTCCTTGCAGGTAAGCTGGGACAGACGACTTTGATGGGACCGATCGCAGTAGCGGCATATTCTTATATGGCGCTGGTACCGATCATTCAGCCGCCTATCATGAAACTCTTTACGACAGAGAAGGAAAGAAAGATCAAGATGGGACAGCTCCGTCCGGTCAGCAAGTTGGAGAAGATTCTGTTCCCGATCGTTGTAACGGTTGTGGTAGCTTTGATCCTTCCGACAACGGCACCGTTGGTAGGTATGCTGATGCTTGGTAATCTGTTCAGAGAGAGTGGCGTTGTAAGACAGCTGGCTGATACGGCTTCCAACGCGCTCATGTACATCGTTGTTATCGTGCTGGGTACTTCCGTAGGTGCTACGACCAGTGCGGAGGCTTTCCTGAACTGGGATACGATCAAGATCGTTATACTTGGCCTGGTCGCATTTGCCTTTGGTACAGCGGCCGGTGTATTGTTCGGTAAGTTAATGTGTGTATTGACCAAGGGTAAGGTAAATCCGCTGATCGGTTCTGCGGGTGTGTCTGCCGTACCTATGGCAGCACGAGTTTCACAGAAGGTTGGTGCGGAGGCGGATCCTACTAATTTCCTGCTGATGCATGCTATGGGTCCTAACGTGGCAGGTGTTATCGGTACTGCAGTAGCAGCCGGTACCTTTATGGCAGTATTCGGCGTATTCTAAGGATGATGAGTATTTCATAAAGGTAAGTTGATGGTAACTTGTTTGTGAGGTCTGCTTTGCAGCCTCATAAAATCCAAAGCAATTTCTTATAGAATAAGAGAGAGTCTGCGGAACAGATCCGCAGACTATGAGAAAGGAATGGTTAATAAAATGGCAGAACAAAAACCGATCAAAATTATGGAAACCGTTCTCCGTGATGCACACCAGTCTCTGATCGCAACGAGAATGCCTACGGAGATGATGCTTCCCATCGTGGAGAAAATGGATAAAGTCGGCTATCATGCAGTGGAGTGTTGGGGCGGTGCAACTTTCGATGCTTCCCTCCGCTTCCTGAAGGAAGATCCGTGGGACAGACTGCGGAAGCTGCGTGACGGTTTCAAGAATACGAAATTGCAGATGCTTTTCAGAGGTCAGAATATTCTGGGATACAGACCTTATGCAGATGACGTTGTTGACAGCTTTGTTGAGAAGTCTATCGCGAACGGTATCGATATAATCCGTATCTTCGACTGCCTGAACGATCTGCGTAATCTGCAGGCGGCAGTTAATGCGACCAATAAGATCAAACAGAGGGAAGGCAGAGGTCATGCCCAGGTAGCGCTTTCCTATACATTGGGTGATGCTTATACTATGGAATATTGGACCGGCATGGCGAAGAAGATCGAGGAGATGGGTGCTGATTCCATCTGTATCAAAGATATGGCCGGCCTGTTGGTTCCTTATAAGGCTTCCGAGATGATCGCGGCAATGAAGGCGGCAACGAAGCTGCCGATCCAGCTGCATACACATTATACTTCCGGTGTGGCAAGTATGACCTACTTGAAGGCAGTAGAAGCCGGTGTGGACGTGATCGACTGTGCGATCTCACCGTTTGCATTGGGAACTTCCCAGCCTGCGACCGAGGTTATGGTGGAAACCTTTAAGGGTACACCTTACGATACAGGATATGATCAGAATCTGTTGGCGGAGATTGCGGATTACTTCAGACCATACAGAGACGAGTGCCTTGCAAGCGGCCTGCTTAACCCGAAGGTTATGGGCGTAGATATCAAGACGCTGCTGTATCAGGTACCGGGCGGTATGCTTTCCAATATGGTGAGCCAGCTGAAAGAACAGAATGCAGAAGATAAGTACTACGATGTGCTCAGAGAGATTCCTGAAGTAAGAAAAGATCTCGGTGAGCCGCCGCTTGTAACACCTTCCTCACAGATCGTTGGTACACAGGCTGTCTTCAACGTACTGATGGGTGAGAGATACAAGATGGCTACCAAGGAGACCAAGGCGGTTCTTCGTGGTGAGTATGGTCAGACGATCAAGCCGATGAGCCAGGAAGTTATCGACAAGGTTATTCCTGGTGAGAAGCGGATCACCTGCCGTCCGGCAGATCTGATCGAGAACGAGATGGATAAACTGGAGAGCGAGATGAAGGAATGGAAGCAGCAGGACGAAGACGTGCTGTCCTATGCACTGTTCCCGCAGGTGGCTGTTGACTTCTTCAAGTATCGTCAGGCACAGCAGGAGAAGGTTGACATGAATGTGGCAGATACGAAGAATGGAGCGTATCCGGTTTAATTAAAAGACAGTTTTAATATTCATAATTGCGAACTCAGTTTATGTTGGTTTTACAGGCAGAAAGGCAAGCAGGTGTAGTAGCGGGATTGTTTTACTGCGCCTGCGTTGCCCGCTGCGATAGCGGAGAATAACAGGAAACAGGGTTCGCAATTATTTTATATAGATTTATATAAGTTGTACAGCTATTATAAAATGAAGGAGGAGAGGAATAGTGTTAAGACGATTATTGACTTTGGCACTGGCAGGTATTCTTGTGCTGGAATCCCCGGCAACTGCATATGCGGCAGGTCGCAGTGTGAATGCAGTAGTAACAGCCGGTGCGGCTGGTCAGTATGAGACCAGTGCAGCGAGTGAGATAACAGAAGGTCTCACAGGCGAGAACGGCTCCGAAGAAACCGGGGGGGGGGTATAATACTCCTGAACAGACAGATGAGAACACCGACGGCTCTGTAAGCGGAGCAGAGGGTTCAGAGAATGACCCGGCAGACGGTAGTGAAAATACGGACAATGAAAACAAGCCGGCGGAGGATGCAGGTGATAACAATAATGAAAACGATCCTGCAGACAGTGATGCCGATCCCGGTAGCGGGAATGAAACAGGTGATTCCGAGAATGAAGATGACAAATCGGAGGAAACAGGTGATAACGGAAATGAGGATACCCTTCCCGATGAGACAGATGATACGGAAGAGGGAGATGATTCATCGGATCAACCGTCTGACGATGAAGGAGCGCAGGATCCGTCAGACGAAAATGACGGTGAAAATGAGAACGACGATCCGTCAGATGACGCCGATGATGGTGCAGACGATTCATCAGATGTGACGGATAATGAGGATGACAACGCCGTGACAGAGGATGATGTAGATGAAGAAACTACAGAAACCGTTTCTGCAAATGACTTGTTGGAGGTGGAGCCGGTTGCAGAAGTGGAAGCTAAGTCAGGTGAGGTGACGGAGATTTCGTATGAGGCGGCTTCCGGGAACGGAGTGCAGATCACTGCGCCTTATGGACGCGATAACGCGGCCAGATATTCCTTTACAGCACCGGCAGATGGAAGATATGTCTTCTATACGGAGGAGAAAGCTTCCAGCTACACTTATTTTCGGGTATACGACGAGGATTTCGATGAGGTTAAGTATAACGGAACTCTTAGCAGCTATCAATATTTGAATGTTAAGACTGATTATATGAATCAGGGAGAGCGTTTATATATCGAGACAGATACGAATAATGTTCAGGGAGAGGTTTATACACTGAAAGTCGCAGGTGAGACATCTCTTACCAAAGCAGAGGACGGAAGATACAATGCATCATTGCCAGGAGGAGATGTTATCAGTATCAATGTTAAAGCAGGATATAAGCGTCTTAAATTTGAGGTACAGCAAACGAATGGGAGTGGAAAGTACTACATACAACCATATTATTGCCTTGCGGATCATTCAACGCCCGATGATAGGTATTCAAATATTTATGTAGGAAGTTCTGTAAGCAGTTGCATGTCAGAAGTTTTGTCAATGGGGAAGACATATGAGACTGTTTATGCAGTTACACCGAGCGATTCCGATAACGGAAAGTTCATAGCGCTGCTTTCCGGTATGGATACGGTGACTACAAGGACATCCGATACTGATAATGTAGTCTTCATACATAGTGCAGCGTTGGAGGATCAGCGGATTAAACTGGATATTGAGGTTGCATACGCCGATGGTTACTTAAATTTATGGTATTATCCGGAAGGAGATCCTGAATCAAAGTCGAAAACGAGTGTTTCTGAATGGAGAGAGCATACTTTTTCAAATCTCAAAGCAGGAACAAAATATATTTTTGAATTCCGGGATAATTCAGATGATGAATTGCTGTATACAGCAGAGTATGCGACTACCGGTGATAAGGTGGAGGCATCTACCAGTGAGTCGTCCGCAGTGATCTCGGATGACTTTGCTACGATGACGGTAGAGACCAAACTTCAATATAATGGCACAGCGTCTTCTGCATACCTGCAATATAAATTCACGGATTCCATGAATAAAGTGTTTGACCAACGTAAGTCTGTGAACTTGCAGAATTTTCAGACCGGCGAGACGGTGTCCGTAGAGATTGACTTGATGCAGGCTGGTGTTTTCCTTCGTCCAGGAGAAGAGTATCAGGTAGAGATGTACCTGGATTTTTCAAATGATAACGTGACTTCATCACCAGAGGTGATGACAGCCAAGGCGCCGGACAGGGCATCAGTTGATCCGGCAAAGATTACCTTTACTGTGGAACAGGATGAGACGACAAAAACAAAGGTGAATTATGCAGTGCAGATAACTGATGCAACTTCTGTAAAAGCTGTTGTATTTTACAGACCGTCAGGGACACAGAAATATAAATCGATATCTGCTTCTGGCTCTAATGGCAGTGTAAACGGATCTATTAATAGTATGAGCGCAGGAGTAGCCTATGATTTCCTGTTGTATGTTGGGGGAGTCACGAAGGAGCAGACCTTAAAGCTGGAAACGGTATCCGGTGTAGCTCTGGCAAGGGTAGAAGATTCTGCAACGGACTATGTCGGTCCATACGACGTAGTGCGAACATATCGAATGGAGACGGTAGAGGGGGCAGACCATCCTGCGGGAAGCTATTATCTGCGGTTACAGTATATGAATGATTCAGGTTATTATAACGACATGGGTTCCTCTGTCGAACTGAATGCGGATAATGGGTATCAAGCGACGGTTTCTTCTGCAGAGAGATATTCTACATGGTTGAAGCCGGATACTGATTATACGCTGCGCTGGATGCTGGGCAAGTCTTCATCTGTTTATGAGAGTAATGCAGAGTGTTGTATCTATGAAACTATCCACACTGCAACAGCTAAAGTGATACTGGAGAAAGCAGTCGATCTTTGCAATTATCAGGAATACAAGGTGACGCTGGATGCGGCTGATGTTGTAAACATGAAGGCGAATAGCCGCAGTATATCTTTATATAGATATTTGAAAGCAGAGAATGATACAAAATATACAGAAGGTAATTCATATTATCTGTCATCCTATAATAATTACAGTGCTGCAATAACGCTTGACAATTTAACGGCGGACACGCGTTATGAGCTGGCTTTGCGGGATTACAACGGTGAAATAGAATATGCGAAGACAACCTTTACGACACCGGCAGATCAGCGGGCAGTGAAGGTGGCATCCGTCAATCCTTTTATTGTTTATGCATCGATTGAGTATGAAACCAGTGGATTTGGAGAACAGACGAAGGACCATATACTGTGTTATTACAGAGAACTGAAAGCAGATAATTCTGATGCATGGATATTGGGTGGTTATAGAAGTGCAACAGATGTAAATTATCGGAAGTTTGAGCTGAACGATCTGAAAGAGAATACTGATTATGAATATACGATTGGAATCGGAAATTCATATAATACGGCGTTGTCTAAGCTGAAGCATTCGGTAACGGGCAGTTTCAAGACCAGAAGTGATGAGAGTGAGATAAAGATTACTTCTGAGAGAGTCATGATGACTTCTGCCAGAATGGATTATATTTTGTACAATACGGAATATGCAGGTTATGATTATGTCTATGCCTATGTCAGAACAAACCAGAACGGAGAAGTCGGGAAATGGGAACTTAAGAGTAAGAAGCAGACATACAATACATCTGGCACGATTGAGTTGAATGGACTGCAGGAGAAGACGTCCTATGAATACAAGATAGGTCTTGGAAAGAGCAGTGTGACGGTCGGAACTCTTAAGAGAACGGTTGAAGGAACTTTCACGACTTATGCGGATACCCGCAAGCTGGAAATCACCGGCAGCACGCCGAAGGTTCTTTCAGCGAATATCGCCTATACCCTCAGCGGTATGGAATACGCAGGGGAAGGGTATCTGATCGGTTATGTTAAGAAGAAGGCGGATGCGGAGACCGCATGGTCCAGGAAACTATCAAAGGCTATCGATAACCAGGATACAAGCGGGACGGTATCTGTCACGGGATTGGAAGAAAAGACCGAATATGAAGTTATTATGGGCTTCGGAGATACCAGTTCCGCTGGCAAGGATGAATTAAAGCATCCGCAGACCGTAACCTTTACTACATTGGAGGATCAACGCAAAGTATCGAATCCGAAAGCCTCGGTAAAGGGGACGAACGCAACTTTAAGTGTGCAGTTTGAAGGAAATATAGAACGTTCACCGTCATATGTGCATTTCTATTACAGGAAAAAGGGCACAACAGAGTATGAGAAGGTTGAACGTGTTGTCAATGCAACCAACGTACAGGCAAAGGAGTGCAGTGTAACAGTCTCAGGCCTGACAAAGGGCACCACATACGAGTTTGCGGCAGTGCTGTCCGAGAATCAAAGTATATGTGATAAACCGGATGAAGTGACGAAACCGGAATACAAGACAGAGATCGGCGAGTTTGAGATTGAGGCATCAAGCACTGCGGTTGTCAAACCGACTTCCGTCACGCTTTCACAGACGAAGCTTTTCCTGAATGCGAATGTAGCTTACAGCGGTATCAGAGGATATGGCTACGAGACTTTGAAGGCTACGGTGAGTCCTGCCAAAGCGTCTGCAGGCTTCAAGTGGGTGAGCAGTGATGAGAATATCGTAACCGTATCGGGCGGCAGGGTGACAGCTGTGTCTCCGGGTACAGCGACAGTTACAGTAACGTCAAGCTATAATGAAGCAGTTTCAGCTGTCTGCGATGTGGTGGTAGGGAATTACCAGATTGCGAAAAAGGACACAACAGGTATGGAATTGCTGGATGATCCGACAATACATGTTGTCAAAGGCGGAGAGTACAGTGGTTATACCGTATGTAAGATTGAGAATGGAAATTCGACAGAGGTAAGTTTCAAAGTTTCATCCGACAATGAAGTGATAGCTTCCTGGAATGAAGGCGAAGGTAAGATCAAAGCCAATAGTACCGGAAGTACAAAGCTGGTATTTGAGACAGAAGATCAGGTGAAACTGTATCTGCGGGTTACGGCCGAATCGGCGCCCGGTAAAGGATTTGCCGTGACAGGATTTACGGCTGCCAGCGGTTATGAAGCGTATGCAGCAGTGCAGAACGGGGAGAAGGAATACACATTAGCCTATACAGACGGTATCAGTTACAGTACAGAGGGAGAGATCGTACCGCAGAATCCGTCATTCTGGAAAGATGATTTTAACTGGACGATCGATAAGCCAGACATCGCGACGGTAGATAAAAGGGGTAATATCACGCCGTTGAAAGCCGGAGATGCGGTGCTTAGTGTGACACCGAAGGAAGCCGGGGATGCACCTTATATGAAGGATACTTGTCAGGTGACACTGCATATTAAGTCGCTGGCTTCGGAGAGTTTGGAGAATGCGACGCCTGTTTATGCGCTGGCGGATATCAGCAGTAAGATTGGTGACGTGAAGTTCCCGAATGAAGAGGCATGGAAAGGCTGGCAGTGGAAAGAGCCGGATACGCCGCTTGTGATCAATGGTGTGAATAAGGAGTATTATCCGTTTGAGGCCGTATATACGGGAAGCGATCATTATCCGGAAGAGACGACGGTCAATGTATATATTGCCAAAGTGACCGGACTGTCAGTATTTGAGGAGGCAGAGGTTGGACATAATCAGGTCGTAGAGGTGGGCAGTGTGGATGCGGATCAGAACCCGACTGCAGAATCCGACTCGATCACGTTGACTGCAGAATCTCTGTACTACGGATCTCTTAATTGCAATGAGGAGACTAACTACTTCTATGATGTAGATGTAGAAGCGCCGGCGAATGTTGTGGTGAAGAAACATGAGTTTACGACAGATACCGGCAGACTTCTTCGGACATTCAGTATTACGGCGACAAAAGCCGGCAATTATACTTTAACGCCTGTCATTAAGGTAAAGGATAAGAACAACAGCAATGAAAAAATTCTTGCGAAGACAACTTATAAGATAAAGGCAGTGGAAGACGATCAGGCTTATATCAGGCTTACACTGGAAGAACCTGTCAAGGATGGCATACTGTTAGATGGTGACAGACTGATCGTGGATCATGACAAGAAGACTGATGTGGAAAGCTTCAAAGTTAAGGCTGAGCTGCTTGACAGAAATCTGGCGAATGCAGAGAAGTTTGATATGACGAAACTTGTCTGGAGCGTGTCAGATAAGAAGGTTGCAACAGTAACGGCATCATCCGACACTCATTCTGCGGAAGTGAAGATCGTCGGTGAGGGCCACGCGATCCTGACCGCTAAGGTAAAGGATGCCGCAGGCCGCAAGGCGGAATTGAAGGTAGAGATCCAGAATCATGCACCACGTGTGGACAGAGCAAGTGCGAAGGTGAATCTGGCGTTTGATTATGATTCGTATAAGGGACTTAATCTTGCTTCACAGACATCAGGCGCCGTTGAGATAGTTCCCGTATATGGAGAAGGAATCCAGAATGTCAGTCTTTATACGGATGCGGATGCGACAAAGCTATACACGGGGCTGAGAGCAGTCAGAGGAAGTGCGCCGCACAGTTGGGTCATCTGTCCGACAGCGGAGACGAAGACCGGTGCGGGAAACTATTATCTGGGGGTTAAGACAAGCTTCAGGGATGCGCTTTATGTTTACCCGTTAAAGGTGACGGTAGTTGATCAGCAGGCGACAGTAACGGCTAAGTCTGTAAGACCGTCGAATCTGTTTTACCGTTCGGATCCTGGCTCGTTAGACATTGCGGTCAAGGGAAATTATTATGGTATCGACAGTGTGACATGGACAGACAACAGCAGTGGTGATAACAATGGTTATACCAGTTCTGGCGTAACATATTACGGCTATGATTATACGAAGCGGACGAAGAATGCAACGCGGTATTACTTTATGCAGGAGGATATTCAGCTTACAGCAAATAAGAAACTTGTGGATGCCGGGATCGTGAGCGGAAAAGTCGAGGTGCAGCTGGGCGGTTATAAGCAACCGAACATTGTGAGCACTTCATTAAAGTGGAATTATAAGAAACCGACTGTTACTACGATCAATTCTTCGTATACTTTGGTTCCGGCAGTGCCCGGTAAGAAGACCGGATATTTTGATCTGTATAATAAGACAGATGGAAGATATTTGAATTACAGTCCGAACAGTTATTCCGGTTCTGATCCGAAATACCGTTATAATGAGCTGGTATGCAGCAGTGATGATGTATGGTTTGGTTCAAGCGAATCCTTGTCTTATACATATACCGGCAGCAAGACAAGCGGAAGTGAGAAATTTACCGTGACGATCAGCGGGGATGACTGGAGAGAGTCCCTGAATGCCACGCATACGATCAAACTTGCAGCACCTGTACCGTATCTGACTTCCACGAAACTGACGATGAATACGAATCGTATAGGAAGTATGGTGACCGATGTCAAATTGAAGGGTACCACCGGATATCTTTACTGTACAGATATCGTTATCCAGGGTAAGGATGCGAAAGCGCAGAAGCTATTAGATGAAGATCTGCTGGAGATCAGACAGTATGACGGCGATGCTTCGCGGATCGTAATAACAGAAAACCGGGCGAGCACGATGAAGCAGTCAGCAATCGCGAACGGTACTTATAATTATATCGTGATCCCATGTTATGAGGATGCTGACGGCAACCGGATCCAATCCAAGAAGCTGAGCCTGAAGATCACGGTGACGGATAAGGAGATCACCGCGAAGACTAAGGCGTCGAGGAGCCTTGATCTGACGAAAAAGATTGATGATTACAGCATAAACGGTAATTATATACGTCTGGATACGACATTTAAAAATATTGGGAATTATTTTGAGGTGATAGACAGCGAACTGGTCGGGGAGTACAGCGAGTACTTTAATCTATATTATAATGCACGATACAATGATCAGAGATTGACGATCGCCAATGAGAGTGAATTAAAGGCCGGACAGAAGTACAAACTGGCAATCAGATTTACGCTGAAAATGAGAGAGGGTGATACCTTTGTCGTAACAGGAGCGCCATTCACGGTAAAACCGAAGCAGACATCGGCGAAGATCATGGTATCCAACAATAATCAGACGTTGTATGCGGCTGCGGATGCGGTAAGCAGGAATTATCTGCTGAGAACAGCCAATACGGAGTATAAAATTCTCAGAGTAGAAGGCAGCCTAGACTGCAATAAGGATGGCAGACCGGATATAACGGTTGCCTCCAACAGTTCTAGTAATAGCTCCAGTATATCAGCTACGGTGCAGATCACAGACCGGGATGGTGTACTGACAGTCACAGGAGCAAAGGGTAAGACTTACACGATTCCTGTCACGGTGCAGCTGAAAGGCAGAGACGGAATTACAAAGGATGTCAAGACAAGTATCAAAGTAACAGTAAAGCGTTAACGGCAGGGAAGGCGAAAGCGGACTTGTAGTAAGCGTTGGTTACGAGAAAGAACAGCAGGGGCAGGCAATTTTGCTTGCCCCTGTGAAATTTATTCCAACTGTGCGGTTGCTAATAAAGTTGCCTGTCTGCATTGCCATAAATGGCATACAGACAGATTATTGGATTGCAACCGCACAGTTGAAATTTATTTATTCCTGCCGGTTGACGCAGGCTGCATAATCTATTATAATAACATATGTTACCAAAAATGTTTGACAGTAACGACTGCAATACAAGAGAGGGAATTCTTATGGCGAGAAAAGAGACGATTACAAAGAATGAGATATTGAATACGGCGTTCCAGATGGCCAGACAGGAAGGAATCTCGCAGGTAAGCGCCAGAACGCTGGCTGCCAGGGCGGGGTGTTCCACGCAGCCGATCTTCCGGCTCTATAAGAATATGGAAGAACTTGGCAATGAATTGTATGACAAGGCGATAGAGTTCTTTGGTGATTACTACGAGAATTTCCCGAAGACGCATGAGACGCCTTTTGTGGATCTGGGGCTGGCGTATATTCGCTTTGCGCAGGAAGAACAGCAGCTTTTTAAGCTTTTGTTTGTTTCCGAGAATCGTCATGGTAAGAGTCTGTATGACCTTTTGAACGGGGACAGAAGTACCGTTGTCAAAGAGATCGGCAACGCCAAGGCATTTGGCTGTAAGGATCCTGGCGGTATGTTTATGCGGATGTGGATTTTTATCCACGGCTCGGCATGTATGTCGTTGACGGATGATTATGACCTGCCGGAAAATGAGACAGTCAAGCTTTTGGAGGAATTTTACCGGGTATTCCGGAATGCATAGAGAATGGCAGGGACGCACAAAGAAGGGGATATTTTTAATAAAGGATGGCAATAGAGAATCGATACGATATTATCACAAGAATCAATGAGCACTATGGTAAGATGAGCAAAGGACAGAAAGCGATATCAGCTTTTATCTATGATCACTATGATCAGGCAGTGTTTATGACAGCTGCCAAATTGGGCGATACGGTGGGTGTCAGTGAGTCTACAGTCGTGCGGTATGCGATGTTTATCGGCTATAATGGATATCCGGAATTTCAGAGAGATCTGGAAGACTGGGTACAGAATAAGATCAACTCGGTGCAGAAGATCGGTGCCAAATACGGCAGAAGTACACAGTCCGAGATATTGACTTCGGTACTGCAGGCTGACATTGAGAAGCTTCAGGATACGATTCATAAACTTGACCCGACGGCATTTGAGACGGCAGTGGATATTATATTGGAAGCAAAGACTGTCTATGTCATGGGTGTCAGGAGTTGTGAGCCGTTGGCAGAATTTTTGAATTTTTATCTGAATATGATACGGGGAAATGTGATACTTCTTAAAACGACCAGTGTTTCGGAGACATTTGAACAGATGATCCGTATCGACGAACAGGATGCCATGATCGGAATCAGCTTTCCCAGATACTCGATGCGTACCTTAAAGGCGATGGAATTTGCCAACGACAGAAATGCCAAGGTGATAACTATCACAGATACCGTGCACTCTCCGATGAATCTTTATTCTTCCTGCAATCTGCTGGCAAGAAGTGATATGGTGTCTATTGTAGATTCCCTGGTTGCTCCGCTGAGTGTGATCAATGCATTGGTGGTAGCGATGTGCCTGAAACGGCCGGAAGAGGTCAAGCAGAGCCTGAAGAATCTGGAAGAAGCGTGGAACAATTATCAAGTATATTTGAACGATGAGATCAACTTTATAGATGAGGAACCGATGCTCAACTATCCGCTCAGGAAAAGAGAGGGGCAGAACTTCTAGTCATTCTCTTGGATATGAGATTTTGCGCAGAGCGGAATCATGGGGGTTAGAATGAGTCGTGTGATCGTGGTAGGCGGCGGTGCGGCAGGAATGATGGCAGCATACGCCGCTGCAGAATGTGGGCACAGTGTGGTGCTCTTGGAACAGAATGAGAAATTAGGCAAGAAGCTTTTTATCACGGGTAAGGGGCGCTGTAATGTGACGAATGCCTGTGAGAGAGAGAAGCTATTTGAGAATGTGGTGAGCAATTCGAAATTCCTCTTCAGTGCTTTTTCGGATTTTGACAATATACAAGTGGTGGAGCTTCTGCGGGAAGCCGGGTGTCCGCTCAAGGTGGAGCGTGGCGAGCGGGTCTTCCCGGTGTCCGACCATTCTTCTGATGTGATAGCTGCTTTGACGCGGCTGTTGAAGCGGCGTGGCGTGGAGATCCGGCTGCATGCAAAGGTCAAGGAAATATTGGTGGATAGGGGAATGGAACAGGACAGGGAGAGCACAGAACGAAAGCTGCCGGATGCGAAAGCGCAGGTTGGGGGTGTCCTGCTGGCGGACGGCCAATGTCTTACTGCCGATGCGGTGGTGCTGGCGACCGGAGGATTATCTTATCCGACCACCGGTGCAACGGGAGACGGCCACCGGATGGCGGAGAGGATGGGCCATACCATTAAGGAATGCGTACCGGCGTTAACGCCCATGGTAATGGCAGAATCCTGGTGTGCATCGCTGCAGGGGCTGTCGCTTAAGAAAGTCTCTTTGTCCATGTATTGTGGGAACAAGCGGATTTGGCACGGATTTGGGGAAATGTTGTTTACCCATTTCGGGATCAGCGGGCCGTTGGTCTTATCTGCCAGCAGTTTTTACGGTAAATGTAAGGATAAGAATACTGTGACTGTAGCGATCGATCTGAAACCGGCGTTGTCGGCGGAGCAGCTGGACAGGCGTATCCTGCGGGATTTTGAAGAGAATCGGAATAAGCAGTTTAAAAATGTGATCGGAGGCCTGTATCCGTCCAAATTAGTCCCGGTCATGATCGGGCTTTCCGGGATCGATGCAGAGAAAAAGATTCATGAGATCACCAGGCAGGAGCGGGAACGGCTCTTAAGTGTGACGAAAAATCTGACAATGCATGTGCAGGGGCTTCGGGATTTTACGGAGGCGATCATCACACAGGGCGGTATCAAAGTGAAGGAAGTCAATCCCTCCACTATGGAATCCAAACTGGTACATGGACTGTATCCTGTGGGGGAACTGCTTGACTTAGATGCGGTCACTGGAGGATTTAACCTGCAGATTGCCTGGTCTACGGGGCATCTGGCCGGCAGCAGTATTCCGTAAAGTGAATCACAAGGTTATAATGTATAAAGGAAGGATATCGATATGGGAATGAACATTGCAATAGACGGTCCTGCCGGGGCCGGTAAAAGTACGATCGCAAAGCAGATCGCGAAGAAACTGGGATATATCTATGTAGATACAGGAGCCATGTATCGGGCCATGGCGTTGTATCTGCTTCGAGGAAAGATACTGCCGTCGGAGACGGACAAGATCAATGAGAAATGCCGGGAAGCGGATATTTCCATAGGATATGAGAACGGGGAGCAGATCGTGTATTTGAATGGCGAGAATGTCAACGGCCTGATCAGAACAGAGGAGGTTGGCAATATGGCGTCTGCCAGCAGCCCTAACCCCAATGTCCGCAGGAAACTGGTGGAGCTGCAGCAGAAGCTGGCTGCAGATAAAGATGTTGTCATGGATGGCCGGGACATCGGGACTTGTGTATTGCCGAATGCCCAGGTCAAGGTATATCTGACAGCGGACAGCAGAGTACGCGCCGAACGACGCTATAAGGAACTGACAGAGAAGGGCGTTTCCTGTGATCTTGATGAGATAGAAAAGGATATCATCAATCGGGACCATCAGGATATGACAAGAGAGATATCTCCGCTTATGCAAGCAGAGGACGCGGTACTGGTAGATTCTTCCTACATGACGATAGAAGAAGCGGTCGATGCCGTGGTTGCTCTTCTGCACTGATTGTAGCAGAGGCGATAGTAATTTTTAGTGACAGTGACAACGATATGAGGGTTTGATATGGAAGTGATCTTGGCAGAACACGCCGGATTTTGTTTTGGTGTTAAGAGAGCGGTTGAGCAAGTCTATGAACAGGCAGCCACCGGGAAACCGATCTATACTTACGGACCGATCATTCATAATGAAGAGGTGGTAAAGGATCTGGAACATAAGGGTGTGCAGGTCATAGAGGATGAGCAGGCGCTTCAGGCGATCGGGACGGGGACGGTGGTGATTCGTTCCCATGGAGTGTCTAAACGGATCTGTGAGAAGATAGAGACGTGCGGATTGGAATGTGTAGATGCCACTTGTCCATTTGTGAAACGGATTCACAGGATCGTCGAGAAAGAAAGCACGGCCGGAAAGCAGGTCATCATCATCGGCAATGCCGGACACCCGGAAGTGGAAGGGATCATGGGGTGGTCCAAAACGCCGGCTGTTGTGATCGGATCGGCCGAAGAAGCTGAAAAGTTTGCGTATGAAGCGGGCAAAGAGCTATGTGTAGTTTCGCAAACGACATTTAACTACAATAAATTTCAAGATGTGGTTGAAATTCTCATGAAAAAAGGTTACAATGGTAGTGTTGTGAATACTATATGTAACGCTACGGAAGTGCGTCAGACGGAGGCCAGAGAGATAGCGGCTCGGGTCGATGTTATGATAGTAATAGGTGGTAATCAGAGTTCTAATACGAGAAAGCTATATGAGATCTGTATGCAGGAATGTGCGAATACGTATTTCATACAGACACTTAACGACTTGCATTTGGATTTACCTAAATCTGTCCGACTGGTGGGTATTACAGCAGGGGCATCAACCCCAAACAATATTATCGAGGAGGTTCAAAATTATGTCAGAGTTAACTTTTGAACAAATGTTAGAAGAGTCTTTAAAGACAATACACACAGGAGAGGTTGTTGAAGGTGTCGTTATTGACGTGAAACCCGAAGAGATCATTCTCAACATCGGATATAAATCAGACGGTGTCCTTACCCGCAATGAATATACGAATGAGCCTAATGTAGATTTAACAACCGTTGCAAAACCTGGCGATACCATGGAAGTGAAAGTGCTTAAAGTCAACGACGGTGAGGGACAAGTTCTTCTCACATATAAGCGTCTTGCTGCTGACAGAGGTAATAAGAGAATCGAAGAAGCATATAATAACAGAGAAGTACTGAAGGCAAAAGTGGCGCAGGTACTTGACGGCGGTTTAAGTGTTGTAGTGGAAGAAGTAAGGATCTTTATTCCGGCCAGTCTTGTTTCTGACACCTATGAGAAGGATCTGAACAAGTATGCCGGTCAGGAAATTGAATTTGTGATCAGCGAGTACAATCCTAAGAGAAGAAGATATATCGGTGACAGAAAGCAGCTTATCCTGGAAGAGAAGGCAGAGATGCAGAAGAAGCTGTTTGAGACGATCAAACCGGGCGATACGATCGAAGGTACTGTAAAGAATGTGACGGACTTCGGTGCATTTATTGATCTTGGCGGCTGTGACGGCCTGCTTCATATTTCCGAGATGTCATGGGGCAGAGTGGAGAATCCGAAGAAGGTCTTCAAGGTTGGCGAAGTTTTGAAGGTGCTGATCAAGGATATTTCCGGAACCAAAGTTGCGCTTAGTTTGAAATTTGAAGATGCGAATCCCTGGAAGGGCGCTGCGGATAAATATGCAGTCGGCAATGAAGTGACAGGCCGGGTTGCGCGCATGACAGATTTTGGTGCGTTTATTGAGCTGGAACCGGGTATCGATGCACTCCTGCATGTATCTCAGATTTCCAAAGAGCATATTGAGAAGCCGTCAGATGTATTGAAAGTTGGCGAGGAAGTAACGGCCAGAGTTGTTGATTTCAACGAAGCAGACAGAAAGATCAGTTTGAGCATTAAGGCGATGCTTACTTCTGCACCGGTAGAAACAAGAGAGGATGCGGATGTTGTTTCTGTAGATATTGATGCGGTGATATCTAATGAGAATGCTGAGGAAGGAACGGAAGAATAGTAATCTGTTTTTTCGCTTAGGGTTAAAGCGCTCGGAATAAATTAACAGAATATGAATGATAGGCGGTACAAGGTTATGACATATGATTACGAATATTTTAAGAAAGCAATCTATGATTTGACCAAGATTGACTTGAATGCTTACAAAGAGAAGCAGATGAAGCGTCGTATTGATACGTTGATCTCAAAGAATAAAGTTGTAGGCTATGACAAATATGTAGCAGCTTTGAAATCAGATAAGAACATGTTTGAAGAGTTTGTGAATTACCTGACGATCAATGTATCCGAGTTTTATCGCAACGTGGATCAGTGGAGATTATTGGATCAGGAGATCATTCCGGATTTGATCAAACGGTACGGCAATCGGCTTAAGATTTGGAGTGCTGCGTGTTCTACAGGAGATGAGCCGTATTCACTTGTAATGGCACTTTCCAAGCATTTACCGTTGAATCAGATTAAAATATATGCCACAGATCTGGATAAGCAGGTGATTGCCAAGGCGAAAGCCGGGTTATATTCAGAGAAGAGTATTGCGGGTGTTCCGGCTGACTTGAAGAAGAAATTCTTTACTAAGATCGGACCTTCTTATCAGATATCAGAGGAGGTCAAGGACAGGGTGGAATTCAAAGAGCATAATCTGCTCAAGGATACTTATCAGACGGATTACCATTTGATTGTGTGTCGTAATGTGTTGATTTATTTTACCGAAGAAGCGAAGGATGAAGTTTTCCGTAAGTTCCAGAAGAGCTTGAAGCCGGGAGGATATCTTTTTATCGGAAGCACGGAACAGATCATCAATCACAGAGAAGTCGGATTTGAGAGGAAGAATTCTTTCTTCTATCAGAGACCGGTTTAGGGTGCTTGAAAGAGGGAGAAGGAAATCACTCTCTGCAGACGGACTGAGCGTTTCAGTCATAGAAGTACATAATAAGATCAGAAGCCTCGCAGGTTAGCGGGGCTTTTGTTGCTGCTTCTGCTGGAAAAGAATTTTTCCTTCACCGGTGCGAAGACCAGGAGAGTATTGGTAGTTTATCATATCGGGCTGAACCTGACCGCTGTGATGTTTGTCGTGCGGGGTGTCATGCAGGTGATGGTATCTGCACTCTCTTCCGGCATGAGTGCGGCAATTTCCGGCATGGCAGGGATCGGGCATATCCTGCTGGGTGTCAGTATGGTGATCCTCCTGATACAGATCAGACGCAGTACTTAAGCGCTGCAGATAAAATTGGAAGTTCTTTCATTTTATCTCCATACCTGGTCGCTTTTGGCGAGAGGTATTGTCCGGCTTGGCTGGTATATGCTATGATGAAGATCAGAATGTACGGTCAGCTATTTGAACGCAGCAGGGGCAGATGCTGTATGACAGTGTTACAGGAAGAACAGCCGGAAAGAAGGTAAGATTGAAAATAACACGGATGTGCCGATTTTTCAGTCGGGAGTTTGTGCCGAAGCGTCCCAAACTCTTTGACCGCAGAGCGGAATTATGTGATTCTGCCCGCGTTCCTCAGTAAAACGCTTCGGAATGGAGGATAACATGATTTATGACAAATTAGAAAATGCACAGCGTTATATGGGTATGAGCAGAAACCTGGACCGGGCGCTGCGCTATATGATGGAGACAGATCTGGCCGGACTGGAGGACGGCAGGCATGAAGTGGACGGGGATAAGGTTTTCGTGAACATCATGCATGCGGATACGAAGGCGGATAAGATGGAATATGAGGTTCATGAAGAATATTATGACATTCAGATTGATCTTTCCGGAAGAGAAGATATTCTCTTTGCACAGGAATTTCAGGAGGTCACAAAGCCATACAGCGGGGACGGTGATATCGGTATGGGAATCTGTAGTTGTAAGGCGGTCTGCCATCTGGAGCCGGGCAGGTTTGCTGTCTGTATGCCCACGGAACCGCATATGCCGGGCGTGGCGGCAGAGGGCCGGGAGGAGCGGATCCGCAAGGCTGTGATCAAAGTGCGCAGATGACAGGATTTTGCAGTGTCAAAGTCCGGACACATTGAGGTGCATGCAGGGCAGCCGGAGAAGGTACCTTTGTTCACTGAGGGTATGGTTGAAGAAAACTGAAGAAAGAAGAGCGCGGATACAGCGCGGAAATGGAGAATAATATGAGGGCAGCGGTAGTGGATATTGGGGGTACAAGTATCAAGTCCGGTATCTGGGAAGAGGGTCAGATCAGGGAAGTGAAAGAGACGGATACAAATGCCGGACAGGGCGGGGAACACGTAATGCAGACGGTTCTGGAGATTCTCGAACACTATAAAGATTTTCAGGCAGTCGGTATCAGCACGGCAGGGCAGGTGGACGTGGAGAAGGGAGAGATCCTCTTTGCCAATGAGAATATTCCCGGATATACGGGGATGAAGATCAGAGAGCGGATCGAAGGGAAGTTTCATGTGCCGACGGCTGTACAGAATGATGTCAACAGCGCAGCCATCGGAGAAGCTCATTATGGAGCAGGCAAAGGAGCGCAGGATTTTCTGTGTCTGACCTATGGAACCGGTGTAGGCGGCGCCATTGTCATGAATGGAGAAGTGTATACCGGTTCCGGATACTCGGCAGGAGAATTTGGCGGCATAGTGACGCATCCGGAGCATCGGGATCCCAGGACAGATATTTTCAGCGGATGCTATGAGCGGTATGCATCGACAACGGCTCTTGTGCAGCGTGTCAAGGACCGCTTTCCGGAATTATGCAACGGGCGGGATATTTTTGCACAGCTGGAATCGCCGCAGGTGCGGGAGCAGATTGATCTGTGGATTGCAGAGATTGTATATGGGCTGACCACTCTGGTACATATTTTTAATCCGGCGCTTTTGGTTCTGGGCGGCGGAATCATGGAACAGGAGTATGTGATCAGGAACGTGCAGAAACTACTGCAGGAACACATTATGCCCTCATTCAGAAATGTCCGCGTGGTACAGGCTGGTTTGGGGAATAAAGCCGGTATGCTGGGCGCTGCCTGGTCAGCCTGTCGGGAATATGAGAAGAAAATCTGATAAAACAGTAAGTTGTGACAAGGGGGATATTGCAGGTACAGCCGGCAATATCCCTTTTGTCATGCATGCAGCATGAGAGTATGGCGTATTCATGAACAGCACAGCAAGTGCATAGTTCTGACAGACAGTTGCTTCGATAGTAGTTTTTATGGTCAAAATAATGAAATCATAAACAGTTTTTTGTATGGATATGACAAAAAAATGATCAAAATCACCAAAAATAAGGGTGAATCACACAAAAACTCTGAAAGAACTTTCTGAAAAATATATCGTATTGAAAACAATTTCCTTGATGATATAATGTGAACTATAGCTGTAAAA
>CAMWLJ010000056.1 GCA_947175055.1 uncultured Lachnospiraceae bacterium
AATAAGCATACCACACCACAATAGTGCATTTTCCATTCTACTACAAGTTTTTTTGTGAGTCAACGACTATTTTCAAAAGTTTTGAGATACATGATATAGACTATAGAAATAACAGTGCAGATATGGCCGAAATGGAAATTGTTCTTGACGCCAATTATAGAAACGCCAACGCAGTAAAACCGCTCACGCGGGTTATGTAAAAACATACCCGACATGAACGGTCTTCTCAGCTTCACTTGCTCTTGTCGATTATTTCAGAGTAACCTTAGCGCCCTCAGCTTCCAGTTTCGCCTTGATATCCTCGGACTCTTCCTTGGATGCAGCTTCTTTCACCATCTTCGGAGCGTTGTCTACCAGGTCTTTTGCTTCTTTCAGACCAAGGCCTGTGATCTCACGAACAACCTTGATGACTTTAACCTTATTCGGGCCAACCTCTGTCAGCTCAACGTCGAACTCTGTCTTCTCCTCAGCTGCTGCTGCGCCTGCATCTCCGCCTGCTGCTGCAACGACTACGCCTGCTGCTGCAGATACGCCGAACTCTTCTTCACATGCTTTTACTAAATCATTCAATTCCAATACGGTCAACTCTTTGATCGCGTCGATAAATTCCTGAGTGGATAACTTTGCCATTATTATTTACCTCCATAATTTTCTTTTACAATCTTAGCAACAATTGTATCTTTGTTCTGTGTGCAGATTCCTGCACTTTACTTTATGCTTCTGCCGGTGCTTCCTCGGCTGCAGCTTCAACAGGTGCCTCTTCAGCGGCAGGCGCTGCTTCACATGCGGATGCGCCACCCTTCTCCGCGATCTGGTTCAATACGCGTGCCAGGTTAGCAACCGGTGACTGCATACTGCCAAGCAATCTGGAAAGCAGCTCTTCTCTGGACGGAATCTTGGAAACATCCTCAATTCCCTTAGCGTCATAAAGCGTGCCCTCTACGACACCGCCCTTGACTTCAAGAGCATTAGCTGTCTTCGCGAATTTGCACAATACTCTGGCCGGTGCCGTAGCATCCTCTTTGGAAACAGCCAGCGCACTCGGACCTTCCAGATAAGGGGTCAAAGATTCAAAATCTGTACCCTTAAATGCAAAATTCATCATCGTGTTCTTGTAAACCTTGTAGGTGATCCCGGCTTCACGCAACTGCTTACGAAGCTCTGTATCCTGCTCTACCGTAAGTCCACGGTGATCCACCAGGACAACTGACTGTGCGTCCTGAATGACAGCAGAGATTTCTTCTACGATCGGTTTTTTCAGTTCAACCTTTGCCATTACATTTACCTCCTTATAGATTTTACGCCGATAGGAGTCTTAAACCATATACTGTATCAAAGGATATCCTTCCCTATGATGCAAAAATCCTCCCTGAAGACAGGAAGGATGGAATCTACTACAATCTATCTTATAGCAACTCTTCTCCTCGGTAGGCGATATCCTTACGCCGTCTCACGGCACCTACTGTCTTCGGCATGGTCTTAGCAACCTCGAATACTATACCACAGCAAATCTGGTCTTGTCAACTGTTTTCTACTATATCCTCTCCGTCACACACGGTACTGGCATTGCTAAATGCTGCGCTGTCATCCGGCTCTGAAAGCTCCACACTCATTTCTCCGAAAGACGTACTGATCACCAAAATTTTCGCCCCGTCCGGCCGGGTAATGATCCTGGTGTCGGAAGCAGCCTCTTCCTCTTCAGCAGCCTCTCTGGCCATCTCGATCTCCGCTTCGATCTGTTCCCGCAGGACTTCCTCCGCGGTATCTATTTTCTCCAACAGCTTCTGCCACTCTTCCTGGGTGTAAGCCTCGGCGCCGATCTGAATCTTGGGCTGAATTGTCCCATTCTTGATGTTGGCACGCATCTCCTCCATTTTCTCCCGAAGAAACTTCCTATAATCCGGATCGTTTTCAGCCTCCGTGCTCCCATTCCCCGCTGCCTGCCCGGTCTTTTCCTGTTCTGCGGCTTCTTCCGTGCTCTCCAGCATCGCGCCAAAATTCCCGGCCTGTTTCCTCGCATTCCGACTGGTTGCACGTCGTGCAGCGAACTGTTCCATAATAAAAGGGTTCCTGCTTCCAATTTCCATATTACATCCATACCTTTCTCTCAGCCATAAAGGATCCTGAACGATTTCCTATACAAGATCAGTCTTTCACTATTTCATAAATAATACGATCTATTCCGGCAAAAAGTTTCACCCCATGCTGTTTTTACTTATATACAAAATAACACACCCAGAACCTGTCACCCCTGCCTTCTGATGATATACCCCTCCTCATCGATCTGCACATCGGATATCTCACGCAAATAATTCAGAATCCTGCTTTTCTCTTCTCCCTGAACCAGAGATGTCGTACAGCCACTCTGCAGGCAGGGGACAAATTGCAGACTCTGCAGTCCGTTCTCGTCCAATGTCGCTTTGATCATTCCCGTGTCCACCGTCTTGGAATTAAACCAGAAATTTCCCAGGCTATATACGACAGGTACACCATCTATCATGCTGACAGGCTGCAGACAATGCGGGTGCGCTCCAATGATCAGATCGGCTCCCGCCTCCACGACTTCCGGCGCCTGTTTCTCCTGTGCCCAATCGATGGTCTCCGTATTCTCGGTCCCCCAGTGCAGAAATACGATCACAAAGTCACTGTTCTCCTTTGCCTCTCTGACAGTCTCCAGCAGATTGGCGCCGTTCCAACACCGGAACACCCCTGCGGAAGTCTCTGTTGCGCCCTTTGTATCAGGATTATCCAGCCTTTCAATCTGTGTTGCCGCCACAAAAGCGATCTTCATATTATTGATGATATAGTATACCGGTCGGCGCGCTTCGTTAAGATCGCGGCCGGCACCCATATACGTGATACCGGCTTCCCGCAAGATATCCATCGTATCCAAAAATGCCTGCTCACCATAATCATAAGCATGATTATTAGCCAACGACACGAGATCCACACCCATCTCTCCCAAATAAGAAGCAGCCTCCGGCTTCGCACGAAACGTGAACTGTTTCTCCGGCGTGGGCGTCCCCCTGTCAGAATATGGGAATTCGTTGTTGAGCACCATGATATCCACACTTTTCATCTCGTTTATCAGGTCCGGCGCAATACCACCCGTAATACTGCCGCTCTGCAAAACTTTACTCATAATGGCATAGTTTGTGTCAAACAGAATATCTCCGGCGAAAGCAATCGACACCTGCGACGAGTCTCCTGCATCCTTCGCGAAGATATTGTTCTGTTCCATATAATAAGGATCGTTCAAAATATCCGTATACTTATCGTTGACATGTAAGATCTCTTCAATCCGTTCCTGTTCTTCCTCCTCTATGACCTCCGGACTCGTAACACTCTGTTCAAGTTTCTTGGTCGTCAGCTGAAAATGGCTCGTATCCCTTGCTCTGGCCGGTTCTATGATCCACAAAAAGGAAAACATAGCAAAAAGACCGATCGTCACGACAACGAGCAAGGTAACGCAGAACGGCTTTATGAAGTTAGATTTCTTTTTACGTTGTTTCTTTCTCATTATCACCTCATACCGGAAAGTAAATCTGAAATCTATTTAAAGTGGGTAAACCCACATCAACTCCCCTCCCTCTAAGAAACAAAAAATCGTCGCCCGGCAGCGACGATTCAGAGAATGCTCCGCATTCTCCTTGAATGGTTTACACTGTCGCAATTTCCTATAAAGTGAAAAAGATTCCCACCGTCTCCGACAGGAATCCTTTTTTATAAAAATTAATATTTGGCCGTGTTAACCTTTACACCAGGACCCATAGTGGTTGCCAATGTAATACTTCTTAAATACTGACCTTTCAATGCCGACGGTCTCGCCTTAACGATAGCCTCCATCAATGCATCAATGTTCTCCTGCAGCTTGGACTCCTCGAAAGAAACCTTTCCTACCGGAACATGGATAATGTTAGCCTTATCCAATCTGTACTCGATCTTACCGGCTTTAATATCGTTGATCGCCTTCGTAACATCCATCGTTACCGTACCGGCTTTCGGGTTCGGCATTAAGCCCTTCGGTCCAAGAACCTTACCAAGACGGCCTACAACGCCCATCATATCGGGGGTTGCTACAACAACATCAAAGTCCAGCCATCCGTCATTCTGAATCCTGGGGATCAACTCGTCGCCGCCTACGTGATCGGCACCTGCAGCCTCAGCCTCAGCAAGCTTGTCGCCTTTCGCAAATACCAACACTTTCACAGTCTTACCTGTGCCATTCGGCAGTACTACCGCACCACGAACCTGCTGTTCTGCATGACGTCCGTCACAACCGGTCTTAATATGAACTTCTACAGTCTCATCAAATTTAGCTGTCGCTGTCTTCTTCACCAGAGCGATGGCATCCGCTGTATCGTAGAGCGTGGAACGGTCTACCAGCTTCGCCGCCTCTGCATATTTCTTACCATGTTTCATGTCAAATCCTCCATTACTCTTCTACTGTAATACCCATGCTTCTTGCAGTTCCGGCGATCATGCTCATCGCTGCTTCCAAGCTTGCGGCATTCAAATCGGGCATCTTGGTCTCTGCGATCTCCTGAAGCTTCGCCTTGGAAATCGTGGCAACCTTCGTCTTATTCGGAACCGCGGAACCGGATTTGATATTGCATGCTTTCTTCAAAAGAACTGCTGCAGGGGGAGTCTTCGTGATGAAACTGAAACTTCTGTCTGCATAGACTGTGATAACAACCGGGATGATCACATCACCCTTATCAGCTGTTCTCGCGTTGAACTGTTTCGTAAATTCAACAATGTTAACACCATGCTGACCCAGTGCAGGACCAACCGGCGGTGCTGGCGTAGCTTTGCCAGCAGGAATCTGTAACTTAATATATCCTGTAACTTTCTTTGCCATAGTGGCACCTCCTAATATAATGTGGTACGGGCGTATGATCTCGTCCTTCGCCTGTCCAAGCATCCAGCTCCAACAAATCCCTCTACCGGATCTCTCGATCCGAAAGAAGCCAATAAGGCGGATTTCTTAGCGTTTCCTTCAATCAGAACGTATCCTGCGTCAGCAGATCCGTTCGACTGCGGCATCATCGAAATCACACTCCCACAATATATCTAATCCGCCAAGGCGGAATAAATATCGATTACATTCTTCTGACTTCCGCGAAACTGATCTCCACCGGCGTCTCTCTGCCGAACAGCTCGACATTAATCGTGGCTGTCTGCTTGCCGAAATCCATCCTCTGGACAACGCCGATCGTATCCTTCCAGACACCAGCAACAACCGCTATGGTATCGCCTTCCGCAAAGTCAACGCTCACATTCTCTGTCTTAATACCGAGCGGCTTCATCTCCGCTTCGGTGAGTGGCACCGGCTTGCTTCCCGGTCCAACAAACCCCGTGACACCTCTGGTATTCCTTACGACATACCATGTATCATCATTCATGACCATATTGATCAACACATAACCCGGAAACATCTTCTTCTGCACCGTCTTACGCGCACCGTTCTTCATCTCCACGACATCCTGTAAGGGCACTCTGACTTCCAGAATCTCTTCCTCCAAATGTCTGTTCTCGATCGTTTTCTCAATGTTGGCTTTTACTTTGTTCTCATACCCGGAATAAGTATGAACAACATACCAATTTGCTTCTGCCATACTAATACCATTCCTTTCTCAGAACCTGTTTTCAAAGCGTCTTAAAATTTCAGCGTCGTAATAAAATCCACCCCATACTGCATACCGAAATCCAACACTGCGATGATTGCTCCGACAACAACAGAAATGATAACAACCGCAACAGATTGTTTCAAAAGGTCATCCTTATCAGGCCAAGTTATCTTCTTAAATTCAGCTTTCACACCATTCCAGAATTTTACAAGTTTGGATGTTTTCTCTGATTTTGCAGAATCTCCCATACTAATCCTCCATTCTCATAAAACCCACGATTATTTTGTCTCCTTATGCAGAGTATGTCTCTTACAGAATCTGCAATACTTCTTAGTCTCCATTCTGTCAGGATGAGTTTTCTTGTCCTTGGTTGTATTATAGTTCCGCTGTTTGCACTCTGTGCATGCTAAAGTGATTCTCGTACGCATCTTGCTACCTCCACATGTATTCATCAATCATCCGATCCATTAATTTTAAGCATAAAAAAAAGACCTGAATCTTATATCGTGCAAATAATATAGCACACACAACCTCTGAAGTCAACCTGTTTTTGGGGAAATAATATTTACAAATTTTATTTTTATTTCATAATTTACTTAAAATCTCTTCATCTTTTACCGAAAATGCTCGATATATAAAATATGAGAAAAGCTACGGCCATAGGTACTACGTCAATCCTACAAAATACAATGTTTTAGAGCATTCAGACAAATGTCAGGCGTTCTAAGCCGTATCAACAATATAATACGCACCCACATCTGATGTCTTTCAGGCTAAGGACAGCTCGTAGAGGACATCGATGGATCAGGACGGATCCTGATTCATTTCAAGGAAGAAAGGAGGGGTTTAATGTCAAGCACAATTGGTAATTTATCCAATGTCTATAATTTCTATATGACTTCTTATGCACCGAAGTCCAGCTCGCCTTATGATTCCCACAAGAAAAGTGAACTGCGTCGTGTATATAATTCCATTGTCAAAATGAACAAGGAATCTCCGCTGTTTATATTGGATACCAGCAGAAGTTCACAGCAGTTTGCCATCAGCGTGAAGGAAAACGCAAGGGAACTTCGCAATACTATTGCTTCTCTCGGTGGATTGGATGAAGAAGAACTCTTAAATAAGAAAATTGCATATTCCAGCAACGAAGATATTGCCACGGCAATTTATATCGGCCCTGTGGAGCAGAGCGACAGCGCGCCTTCCTATGATATTGAGGTCGATCGACTGGCAACCCCGCAGATCAATATGGGAAAGTTCCTCCCTGCCGATGAGCCCGTAGCATTGCCCACCGACACCTATTCTTTTGATGTCAGGATCGAAGATCTGAATTACGAATTCCAGTTTAGCATCAGGTCTACGGATACAAATCATACCGTACAGTCACGGCTCGCACGGCTGATCACCAATTCCAACGTGGGTATCACGGCCCGTGCTTCCACGGATGCTGACGGTTATTCCTATCTGAGACTGGAGTCCAATTCCACAGGTGTTAAGAACAACCGTTCCCGCATTTTCACCATATCGGATAATCAGACGAGTAAGACCGCCGGCGCAGTAGATTATTTTGGTCTTGATTATATATCTACGCCGCCTTCTAATGCTTCTTTTCTGGTAAACGGAGAGGAGCGCAGTTCCGCTTCCAACCGAATCTCCTTAGACCGCACCTATGAGGTGCAGCTGACCGGAGTAAGCGGTGAAGGCTGCGAGTTCACCTCGATCGGCCTTAAGACAGATGTGGATTCTCTGGCTGAGAATGTCAATACGCTGGTGGACGGTTACAATACTTTCCTGAACGCCGTATCCGAATACAAAGACGAGCAGCCCAAGAGCACGCGCCTTTTTAACGAGATGAGCGGTGTGGCAAGGACTTATGCAAGTGACCTTACTACCGTCGGCCTGAATCTGAACCTGGATGGCAGGCTGGAAGTAGACGACAACGTTTTGCGCGAGACCGCAATGAGTGACGATGCGAAGGAGGCCTTCTCTCCCATGAAGAATTTCACCTCCTCTATTCTGCGCAAGTCCAATCAGGTTGCCCTTGACCCGATGAACTATGTCAACAACACCATTGTAGCTTACAAGAACCCAGGCAAGAATTTTGCCTGCCCGTATATCACAAGCGCCTACAGCGGTATGATGTTTAACGGATACTGCTGACGAGAACCAGGATTGTTTTCTTTTACTGAAAGAGACAGGCCGATCCGCCTGTCTCTTTTATTTTCGTTTTCCACTGCTCACAGAGGGATATTGCCGTGTTTCTTCTTCGGCCCCTCAACACTTTTATTCTTCAGCCCTCGCAATGCCCTCACCAGCGCCGTCCTGGTTTCCTCCGGCTTGATGACCTCATTCACATACCCTCTGGCCGCTGCCACATAAGGATTTAAGAACCGCTCCTCATACTCCTTCTTACACTGTGCCCGCATGGCTTCCGGGTCAGCTGCACTCTTGATCTTACGTTTGAAAGCGATATTCACGGCACCGTCAGCTCCCATCACCGCGATCTCCGCAATGGGCCACGCATAGACGATGTCCGCCCCCATCTCCTTAGAATTCATGGCGATGTAAGCACCGCCGTAGGCCTTACGCATGATCAGCGAGATTTTGGGCACTGTCGCTTCCGAATAAGCATACAGGATCTTCGCCCCGTGCCGGATGATACCGTTGTGCTCCTGCGCCGTACCTGGCAGGAATGCCGGCACGTCGATCAAAGTGATCAACGCAATGTTAAAACAGTCGCAGAACCGGATAAATCTGGCAATCTTGTCCGAAGCATGATAGTCCAGCGAACCGCCCATGGAATTAGGCTGATTGGCCACGATACCCACTACCCGTCCTTCCATCCGGCAAAAGCCCACCACCGCGTTGGTCGCAAATTCTTTCTGTACTTCAAAGAAGCTGGCCTCGTCCACGATACAGTCTATCACTTCCTTGACGTCATAGGCATGGCGGGAATTATCCGGCACGATATCCCTGATCTTGGCCGCTTTTGCCTTCATGCCAGAAGCTACCCGGCCGTTCTCCACCTTACCGAACACCTTGCCCACTTTCGGCAAAATGCTCTGCCGTTCCATATTGTTGATCACCGGCGGCTTTTCTGTCCAGTTGCTCGGCAGATAAGAAAGAAGCTTACGCACGCCCATCAGGCACTCGTTCTCCGTATCATAAGTAAAATGGGATACCCCGCTTTTCTTCGCATGTACCTCCGCACCGCCCAGTGCTTCCACCGATACTTCCTCGTTGATGACCGTCTTCACCACATTCGGCCCGGTGATGAACATCTTGGAGATATCTTTTACCATAAAGATAAAATCACAGATAGCCGGTGCATAGCAGGCGCCGCCGGAACAAGGTCCCAGAATGACCGCGATCTGCGGGATCACGCCGGATGCCTTCGTATGCCGCAGGAACATACCACTGTAACCGCTGAGAGAAGAAATCCCCTCCTCGATACGGGCACCGCCACTGTCATTGATACAGATCAGAGGCGCCTTCATCTCCATCGCCATATCCTGGATACGGCAGATCTTAAAAGAATGATATTCTCCCAGCGTACCGCCGATCACCGTAAAGTCTTCACTGGCCACGAATACCTGCCGGCCGTCGATCTCTCCGTACCCGGTCACCACGCCGTCTCCCGGCACCCTTCTCTTATCCAGATCGAAATCATCGATCCGGGACTCCAGAAAGCCATCCACTTCCACAAAGGTTCCCGGATCCAGCAGCACTTCAATCCGCTCCCGCGCCGTCATCTTGCCTATGGCATGCTGTTTGTCGATCCGGTTCTGCCCACCGCCAAGGAGTGCTTTCGCTCTCCTGCTATCCAATTCTTTAACAGCCTCGTTCCAGTTCATAATGCCTCCTGTTGATCTCTTAAATTCTTATTCCTGTCATTCGTATCGTGATCTGATAATCTGACTCTTAGAGTCTTCTTTTACTTACATTCTTTACTCTGTTCGTCTCGAATCTTTCGTACAGATCGCACTCTGTACACTTTGTTTGAACATCTAATACTTTGATAATCAAACTATCTTTCTGTATTATAGGCAGAGTATTTATGATTGTCAATACTCTGCCTGGAAATTTTTCACCTGTGCGGTTGCGATCCAATGACCAGTCTGCATGCCATTTATGGCAATGCAAGCAAGGCATTGGATCAGCAACCCACTTCCAAATGAGCAAAATGCGGATGCGCAAGCAGACGCAAAAGCGCGTAAGCGCGAGTTTTGCGAATGCGGAAGTCAGGTTGGATGCTCCCTGGAGCGTCCATCCGCACAGGTGGAAATTTTCACCCGTGCGAATGCAAAAGCCTTCAGGCCTCCTGCGCCGTCGCATCAAGCGCCGCCGCGATCACCTTATCCATATCATAATAACGGTACTGCCCCAGCCGCCCGCCAAACAGGATCTGCGGCCTGCTCTTAGCCAGCTCCTGGTACTTACTCAATAATGTGGAATTGCGCTCATCATTGACCGGATAGTAAGGCTCGTCTCCTTCCCGCCATTCGGCCGGATACTCTCTTGTAATGACCGTGCCCGGCTGCGTGCCAAACTCAAAATGCTTGTGCTCGATCACTCTCGTATAGGGAATCTCCCGCTCCGTGTAATTTACTACCGCATTACCCTGGTAGTTATCACACTCCGGAAGCTGCTCTGTCTCGAACCGCAATGAGCGGTACTCCAGATGTCCAAGACAATAGTCAAAATACTCGTCCAGCATCCCGGTGTAGACTACCTTGCGGTAAGTGTTCCCTGCATGGTCACTCACCAAAATACCGCCTTCCGTCTCCTGCTCCACCGCAAACTCCCGGTAAGAAATACCGGTCCGCACCTCGACGCCCTGCAGCATCTTCTCTACCATGGCGGTATACCCGCCCACCGGAATGCCCTGATAACGGTCATTAAAATAATTATTGTCATATGTAAACCGCAGAGGAAGACGTTTAATGATAAAAGACGGCAGCTCCTTGCAATCCCTGCCCCACTGCTTCTCGGTATATCCCTTGACCAGCTTCTCATAGACGTCCGTGCCCACCTGGGAGAGCGCCTGCTCCTCCAGATTATGCGGTTCCGTGATCTGCAGTGCTCCGATCTGCTCAGCGATCTTCGCTTTGGCCTGAGCCGGTGTCACCACGCCCCACATCTTGCTAAAGGTGTTCATATTAAAAGGGAGATTATACAACTCTCCCTTATAATACGCGATCGGTGAATTTATGTAGTGATTGAATTCTGCAAACCGGTTCACATACTCCCATATTCTCCTATCGGAGGTGTGGAAAATATGTGCGCCATATTTGTGTACCTGAATATCAAGCACCTGCTCCGTATAGATGTTCCCGGCTATATGCGCCCGCCTGTCGATCACAAGTACCTGCCTGCCCTGCTTCTTCATCTCATGTGCGAAGACTGCACCATACAGCCCCGCTCCGACGATCAGATAATCATACTTGTGTCCCATGCCATCCTCCTCACAAACCACATTTCATCAGTTTTCCTCAACTGCTTTATACTTATCCAGCTGTGCATAATCTTCCATCAGCTCCAGGGCCTTCTTGCGCCCCGTCTTATTCAGCTTCACATAATACTGCATTACGCGGTTCTCCATAATCTTACTTCCCAGCACACTTTTCTGATTCAGCGGCGTAAAGTCAACAGGATTCAGGTTCAGTTTGTCACACATTCTGATCACAGTACCATAAGCCATTCCTTCGATACCTCTGTCAAGAGCAGTAACCAACGTAGAGTACGGAATTTCCATCTCAATGGCAAACTGTCTGACACTCTTGTACTGTTTCAAAATTTCTGCCTTCAAAATCTCTGCCTTAGTCATTGTAGTCCCTCCTATATTAACGTATGATTCTGGTTATTTATACACAGTTTACCACAAGCTTCTTTGAAAAGGAAGCACCCAATCCGATATTTTAACGGTATTTCGTCATCATCGGCAGGTTGTTGTCTTTTTAGACATTTTTTTGTGCAAAAAGTATAAATAAAAATCATATTGTCGTAGCATACAGAAAATGCTAATATGAAATAGAATAGGAAAAGATTGAAGAGGTGAACTCATGCTTCCAGTTTCTGTATGTATGATTGCAAAGAATGAAGATAACCATATAGAAGAATGTTTAAAGAGGCTGCGGCCCTGCAAATTTGAAGTCGTTGTGGTGGATACAGGTTCGGTGGACAGGACCATAGAGATCGCGCAGAAATACACCGACAAAGTATTTCACTTTTCCTGGTGTGACGATTTCAGTGCTGCCAGGAATTTCTCGATCCAACAGGCCTCCAACGACTGGGTGCTGGTCATCGACTGCGATGAATACCTGGAGAACGTCAATCTGGCCGAACTGGAGGAATCCCTTGATGCCAATGACCGCTCCGTCGGTATGATCGTCCGCAACAATCCCTATATTATCCAAGGAGTGCGCTCTATCATGTCGGAACGGATCGGCAGACTTTTTAACAGAAAGTACTGTCACTATGAGGGATGCATCCACGAGCAGGTCTGCACATTGGATGGCCGGGAACCGAAATCCTTCCAGCTTCCCCTCACCTTCTACCATGAAGGCTATGTGACGGAATCTGATAAACGTATGCGTGCCACCCGTAATCTGGAGATGCTGTTGCACGACCTGGAAGTAAAGGGCGCCAGCCCCTATATTTATTTCCAGCTGGGCCAGAATTATATCTCCTTGAACGACATGGAGAAGGCGGCCCACTATTATAAGCAGGGCCTGGAACTGGATGCCGACCCTAAATCTGCCTTCGTGCAAAGTATGGCAGAGACTTATGGCTACTGTCTGTTAGAGCTGGCCAAGTACGATCTGGCCATGAAACTGCGAGACAAATACGAACTCTTTTCCCACCGGGCGGATTTCGTCTACCTGATGGGCATGATCTATATGAAAAAGGGCAGCTACAGTAAGGCCCTCGAGGAATTTAAGAAAGCTACCACCCTTTCCACCTGCTCCCGCAAAGGCGTCAACAGTTACCGCGCCAACTACAATATCGCCTCCATCTACGAGACGATGGGGAATCTGGAGGAAGCGAAGCTTTATTACAGAAAATGCGGGGATTATGACCCCGCTGTCAAGAGACTGAAAGAATTATAATTATAGTAAACGAAATTTTTAATGTCGTTAACTATAAGAAAGAGGTCCGTCTTGTTGCCTGTTTCCGTCTGTATCATTGTAAAAAACGAAGAATTACATATCGAGGAATGCTGCCGTTGCCTTCTGCCTTACGGGTTTGAGATCGTCATAGTAGATACCGGCTCCGACGACCGGACTCTGGAACTGGCCAGGAAATACACCGACCGCATTTATCATTTCGACTGGTGTGACGATTTTAGCGCCGCCAAGAATTATGCCATGGCAAAAGCCTCCCACGACTGGATACTTTCTCTGGACTGTGATGAGTATGTGGAGAAGATCGACCAGCCGGCTCTGCAGAAATATATGGAACAATCTCCTTCTTTCGCAGGGCGTATCCTGATCCGCAATCGTTTCACAGAGAACGGACAGACTGCTTTTGAGCAGGTTCGAGTGAGTCGATTTGTCAATCGAAGCTATTACCATTTCGTGGGGGCCGTGCACGAGCAGCTGGTGCCGAGGCCCGGCTATGGAGGAATCGCTGAAAAATACGTTTACCCTGCACCCGTCACCGTGCTCCATGTCGGTTATGACAGCACGGAAGAAGAGATGCTTAAGAAATGCCGGCGCAATATTGCACTGCTGGAATCAGAATTACAGCTTCAGGGAGCAGATCCCTATCTCTACTTTCAGCTGGGGCAGAGCTACCGCAGGCTCCACGACTACGAAAAGGCCCTCCGGTATTTTGATGCAGGGCTGGCCATGGATGTGGATCCGGCCATGGATTACGTCCAGACAATGGTAGAGTCTTATGGCTATACGCTGCTTGACTTAAAGCGCCGCCAGGATGCCCTGAATCTGCTTGGTATCTATGATGAGTTTGCGAAACGGGCCGATTTTGTCTTCCTGATGGGGCTAATCTATATGAACAATGGACTGTTCGATGAAGCCATCGCCGAATTTCAAAAAGCTACCACGATGGAAGAGTTTGCGGTGGACGGTGTCAACAGTTATAAGGCTGACTATAACATCGGGGTTATCTATGAATGTGCCGGTTATCCCGAGGAGGCACAGAAAGCGTACCTGCGGTGCGGGGATTACGGGGCAGCACAGGCGCGACTGCAGCAGCTGCAGCAATCACCCTGATCTATTCTCCACACACTTTGAGCCTATGAAAACGGAGGTTGCCATGGAAATACATGAATCTGCGGAAGACTATTTGGAAACCATATTGATCCTGGGAGAACGCACCGGGCATGTCCGCTCCATCGATATCGCCACGGAGATGAATTACACTAAGCCAAGCATCAGCGTGGCCATGAAGAAGCTGCGCGCGAACGGGTATATTGAAGTAGACAGCGATGGGTTCATCACCCTCACCTCTTTAGGACTGAAGATCGCCACTACTATTTACGACAGACACAAGGTGTTGACCGACTTTTTCATCGCCTTGGGTGTCAATGAGAAGACCGCGGCGAAAGATGCCTGCAAGATCGAGCACGACCTGAGCGAGGAGACTTTTGAGAAGATCAGGGTCCTTGGGCCTTCTTTGGGTAAGTATTTGCATCAAGACTGATACCGGATGCAGATCTGTGCGTCGCCCGGATCCACAGATTGAGCAAGAATGGGGGAGCATTATGAAAATCCTGTTTATAGAGTGGGCCAGCTTCGGAAACGAAGATATCAAAGAAGCATTTACCGCGGAAGGACATACCTTCATCTGCTTTCCCTTTTCCAACAGGGACGGAAGGCAGGACGCAGAGACTAGAAGCGCATTGTCCGCTGTCCTGCACACAGAGACACCGGATGCGGTTTTTTCTTTTAACTTTTTCCCCGTGATCTCACAAGTATGTAACAAAGAGGCGGTCCGCTATATCTCCTGGATCTATGACAGCCCCTATGTGATGCTCTATTCTTATACCGCGGTCAATCCCTGTAACGAGATCTATGTCTTTGACCGGGAACTCTATACGGAGTTCCATAATGCCGGTATCCGGACAGTCCGGTATATGCCGATGGCGGCCAATACCGTGCGGCTGGACAGAATGGCGTCTGCTATACTCTATGATGTCTCTTTCGTAGGCTCCCTCTACACCGAGCAGCATAACTTCTATGACCGCATGACGAACCTGTCAGAATATGCCAAAGGCTATCTGGAAGCTCTTATGGCTGCCCAGATGAAAGTGCAGGGCTATAATTTCATCCAGGAATCACTCTCTCCTGTAATGGACGACTTATACAAGGCTCTTCCCATGGATCCTAACCCTGACGGCGTGGAAAGCCGGGAATACCTGTATGCCCAGTATATGATCAACCGGAAGATCACGGGTCTGGAACGAATTGACCTGCTTTCTGCTATAGCCCAATATCATACTTTGGATCTGTTTACACATGACACTAATGTCACTTTGAAGAATCTACGGAATCACGGCACGGTAGAGTATTATCGACAGATGCCGCTTGTTTTCAAGCAGAGCCGGATCAACCTAAACATCTCCCTGCGCAGCATCAAAAGCGGCATCCCGCTGCGCGCTTTCGATATCATGGGCAGCGGCGGCTTTCTACTCTCCAACTTCCAGGCTGATTTCCTGGAACATTTCATTCCCGGAGAGGACTTCGTCTACTATGAAAGCAAAGAAGACCTGCTGCAAAAGATCGACTATTACTTAAAACACGAGGATGAGCGGGCTTGTATCGCTAAGAACGGACACGATAAAGTTGTATCGGGACATACGTTCCGGGACAGAGTGCGGGAATTTCTGGCTTAGGCAGATCCTGGCAATGTTCCTGCACTTTACAGTGCATTTTCGACAAACTTGCATCCTATATTTAAAAGGAGACTACCATGCCCTATCCTATTTCTATCTGCATGATCGCTAAAAACGAAGAAAAGTATATCGAGAAATGTCTTGCTGCTATCCGCTCCCATGCCACCGGCGCTATGAGACCGGAGATCATCGTTGTAGACACAGGCTCTATGGACCGGACGAAAGAGATTGCAGCCCGGTACGCAGATCAGGTATTGGATTTTGTATGGGTGAACGATTTCAGTGCAGCGAGGAACTTCGCAGTCTCACAGGCAAGTCACGATCATATCCTGTCCCTGGACTGTGATGAGATCATTACGCAGTTGGATCTTGACCGGTTATCCGTTCTGATGGAGCAACACCCGGAAGCGGTTGGTCGTATCGCCATCAACAACCATTACTTCTCCAATCAGACCGACACTGTCTACCGTGACCGCCTGGGGCGTTTCTTTCATCGCGGCTTCTTCCGTTTTGACGCGCCGATCCATGAACAACTCGTTCATAAGCAGACCGGCTCCCGCTACGAGAGTTACGACGCACCGATCCTGGTCGACCATGTCGGCTATCTTGGCAGCATTGAAGCACTTCGACCCAAAGTGGAGCGCAATAATACACTATTATTCCGGGAATTGGAAAAGGACAAGGCAAATCCCTATCTCTATTTTCAGATCGGCCAATCCTACAATATGATCTACGATTATGAGAATTCTTATCGATATTATAAAGAAGCGTTGAATTATGACGTAGATCCGGAAGAAGAATGGGTGCAGATGATGATCATCGCTTACGCCAATGCCCTTCTGCACACCGGCAGAGAGACGGATGCCCTGCAACTGGAAGCCGTCTATGACGCCTTCGCAACGACCGCCGACTTCCTCTGTATGATGGGACGCATCTATCTTGCCAACGGCCAGTATGTCAAGGCAATGATGGAGTTCGTCAAGGCCATTCACTGCCCGGTAGCAAGAGAAAACGGCACCAACTCCTTTATCCCCACGTACAACATCGGCCTCATCAACGAGATGATGGGAGATGTCACGACTGCGCTGATGCATTACCGCAATTGCGGAGATTTCCCGATGGCATTGGACAAGATCAAAGAGTTGGAGGGCTAAACAGCCTATCCAGCCCCATTGGGTAAGAAAAAGCTTCCCTTACCTTTGCCTTTCCGTTCACGGCAATCTGTCTGCGCTCTTCCTCATGAGACAAATAGTACGCAGCCTTGGCAAGACAGTCTTCCAGACTGTCGAACGTAACGATCTCTTTCCCTTCCGCGAAATATTCCGCGATCTCAGGCTGCCAATTAGACAGCACGAAGCCACCGCAAGCCATGATATCCAACACCCGAAGCGGTATTCCCGAGTGGATGGAACGCAGGGAAATATTAAGGTTGATCTTGCTGCCTGCAAAGACAAGAGGCATCTGCGTACGATAATCGACTGTACCGCGATGAAATAGATCCAGTGCAGGCAATGCACCTGTATCAGAACCCGTATATAATCGAAAATCATATTGACCGCCAGGACCACTGTCTGTATCGCGGTCCGGCTTATGCCCAGCTCCGGAATTTCCCAAAGAATAATCCGCTATCCGTGTCAGGAGAATCCTTCTTTCCTCTACCGTCACCTTTTTCTCATGAACTGCTGCCAGAAGGATCTCTTCCGGCTTTGCATCGTAATCTTCTCCCAACATCAGGCCCATCTTTTCCATCTGTGCCTGCATCATGTGCAAGTCAATGCGGCCATCAAGAACAGACTGTCGTAAGTGATCCTCATGATATGCGAAGCACTGTCTGTGAATACCATACTCTCTGGCCGCCTCACCCTCCGTCCCAAACAACTTGTCATAATAATTATATGCATCCGTGTACAGCGAGCCGACAAATGAAATATCACATCGAAATCTTTCCTTCTCTTCCGTTGATGCCTGCTCAATGATACCGTCAAAATATGGCACATCCGCTGCCAACGGCACATGGTAGACCGTATCTATCCTATGATCTTCCCGCAGATGTCTGACCATCTCCCGGTCGAAGATACCGATACGATTGCATGGAAGTGCGATCTGTTTCGCATATAACGTAAAATGCGGGCAATCATATACCCACGCATAATAAGGGATCTGGCAGGTATTGCAGATCATAGAAAGTATCGGAAAATAGTTGAAGGAAACGACCGCCTCCGCACCATGTGCATGGATAAAAGGCAGCAGCTCCATCGCCAGCTCCATGTCACGGGTGTAATGCTTACACTCCTTACGAAACCACACGACCTCGAACCCCAGCCTACCTAAATTGTCCGCCAATATCTGCTCATTGTTGGCATTCCAGGAATATAGTATCAGTTTCATCTATCCTTTTGCCCCTCTTCTGCATCTGTCAAATATTCCGCAATAAACTTCTCTTTTTCCCCGTCATAATTCTGCAGATTGATGAACCCACAATCATGCACACACCAGGGCCTCTTCATATTGGGCACCACCACTTGATACCCCTTGCGCCAAAACTCCATGCTCTGGGAGCAGTCATAAAAATCCCATTTACAGAAAAGGTCTTCCCGCCAGGGAATATCGTACTGTGTCACCATCAGAAAGCCGTCTATCGCATCCACTTCCATATAAGGCAATTCATCCGAAAACGTATTGGAAAGCAGTTTAGTCTCATAGATATGCTGCTCATACAACATTCCATAGCGGTCCGCATCCCACATCACACCCGTGGGCGGCATCTTTCCCACCCCCACGTTCCCGATCATGCCAATCTGTGGATTCGCCCTGAAAATACGCAGGCATTCCTCTATAAAATCCGGATTGATTATGAAAGTGTCATGATGCAGGTACACCTTATACTTTGCCTCAGAACACTGCATTGCCTCATTGTAGGCCGAAGTCAGAGACTTCGCTTCCTCAACTGTCAACACGTTGACCTGTATGCCGTCCGGCACACGCAAATGATTGATATAATGAATACATTCCTGTGAATACACTGCATTATTCGTGCAGATGATAAAGCAGAATGTGTCGGAAACATCCCTGCCGTCATCCCTGGCTTTATCTGCTGTATCCATCCTGTCTGCATCCGGCATTCGATCAGGAAGCATCCCTTCATTGATCGCCCGCAGCACCTTATCCCTGTTCACGACACTGAAATCAATCACTCTCAGTAACTCATAGGAAGAGATCCGGTTCTGTAAGAGAAACTGATAGAACGACTCCATCTCATCCAGAGCATCGAAATCAATCCTTCTCAGATAGAACTTCAATGCGGTATAGCGGTCCAGCAATTCATCCATATCGGAAATCTTTGAGAAGAGCACCTGCTCCCCTGCCGCCTTCTCACGCTCACAGATCGTGCACAGATAACAGACCATGGCCAGGTCATTATCGTGCTCTGTCGTATCTTTATATGATAGCAATAACGGCTTGATATCATCGTATTTACCATTCTTCAACAGATCATTGACCTGCTGCTTCAACTGATCGGCATCCATATCTTTTCCTTTCGATCGTTCCTACCGGCATCTCATACCTGTTTCAACACAATTCCCATAAAAAGTACTTCTGATCACTTTGTATCCTCAGCGTTTCTGTGCCTTGACCGTATACTGGAACGTCTCATACATCCAGACCTCTGTATTCTTCGACAGTTTGAGCAGGATATTCATGATCTCCCGCTGCCGCTCGGACAGATTGAACACGGTTCCGTTGATGTCCTTGATTTCATAGCCGGCCTCCTGAAATAGTGACATGATCTCATAGTAGGTAAAGAGATGAATATGCGTCCTGTCCAGCAGCCCTGTATCGCTGTAACGAAATCTTCCTTCGATCAACTCTTCCATCACCGAAATATGCATCACATTAGGTATGCTCCCAATTATATGTCCATTTTCATGCAGCAGCTCCCGGCACATCCTGACCACTTCCTCCGGATGCCGCAGATGCTCCAGTACATCGCCGAAGATGATATAGTCGAATTTCTCCTCAAAAGGAACGGTCAGCTCGTCGATATTTCCATACTTCACTCTGGCAATATGCCTGGCTATGTCCACTGCCGCTTTGTTAATATCCAGACCATAAGTCTGGCAGTTCGGATAGCAGGACTTGATCTCAAACAGCGTCGCACCCAGATCACATCCCACTTCAAGCACCTTGAATTCCCGTTCGGCCGGTTCTTTAATATACTTCACCAGTGTCCTGTTGGGACGCAGATTAAAATAATTCATCCCCCAGGCCGCTTTCATAAAGGCTCTGTCCTCTGCCTGCCAGTGCCAGGCTACGGCATAAATCTCTTCTCCCTGACTGAAACTCTCCCATGCACACGCCCGCTGACAGATCACCTGTCCAAGATTATTCTGTATCATGCGGAGTACATAATCTGTCAGCACATTGTCCGGAGATTGCAGCTCCTCCCGGAAAAGCCCGACGTTCTCAAACAATTCCTTCCTCGCCGCCCAGATCCGCCAGTTGGAAGACAATGTCCGGCAGGACGTATTGCTACTACGCCGGGTTCGGCCATCCCTCGCAAACGCGGCAAGCGCATCCCTGCCGGTGATCGCGTTACCGTCGTCACCATAATAGTTCGTGACCGGATTCGCAATGCCCATATTTTCGGTATGCAATGCCAAAAGCAGTTCCGACAGACTGTCCCTTTCCAGGTATACGCCGGCCTCCATAAAGACAATATGCTCTTCTGTCGCAAAATTCTCCAATACAGCATTCCACAGCTTGCCGTATCCTTGTATGCCTTCATCAAACCACAGATACTCATAGGACCTAGAAGCAAGCCAATCCGCCGTACCATCCGTGGAACCGTTGTCCACTATGATGATATTAGAAATGTCCTCTACATCGGAAAGCCATTCCAAAGTATCCTGCAGCTGAACTTTACGGTTACAGGTGGTCAGGATCACCGTTGCCTTACGGGCGTCTTTATCTTGTAAAGCGGGTATCTCCTGCCCATACTCTTTGATAAATTTGAGCCGTTCCTTATCATAGTTCATCAGACTCACAAAGCCGCAATCATGAATACACCAAGGTTTTCCCAATTTGGGCACCACCACCTTGTAGCCACGTCTGGCAAACTCTTTACTCTGCGAGCAATCATAGAAATGCCACTGATCAAACAGATCTTCTCTCCATGGAATATCGTACTGGGTTATCATCAGAAATCCATCTATCACTTCGACCTCTGTCTGCGCATCATCTGCCATCCAGATTTCTTCCATTTCATGAACAGACCAATTGTAAAATGCCCCCTTCCTGGGACCTTCCCACATGACCCCACTCGCTGGCAGTCTGGGCGCTCCGACCATACCGATCATGCCGATCGTTTCATCCTGTCTGAATACATCCAAAAAGTCCTGTATAAAATCCTTATTAATGATAAGGACATCCTGATGCAGATATACTTTATACTTTGCATCAGACGCATACATGCCTTCGTTATACCCTGCCGCCATGGACTTGGCATCCTCGATCGTCAGAACATTGATCTGATATCCATCCGGGACATGCAGATGCGCAATGTAATAGATACACTCCTCTGTATACAACTGATTGTTGCTGCATATGATAAAACAGACTTCCTTGTCTCTGACTACTTTACTCATATCACTATTTCTCCATTCAGCATCTTATCCTTAATGATCCGCAACACCTTTTCCTTATCAATGTTCCCACAGTACATAACGGCAAACAATTCCTGAAGCGATACGTGATTCATCGACAAAAACTGCCGAAAAGCTGCCATGCTGTCGTCCATGATATCAAATTCAAATCTTCTGAGATAAAACATCAATATCGTATAACGGCGGACAAGTTCTTCCAGACTGTTCACCTTGTCAAAGAGCATTTGCTGTCCTGCCTCTTTCTCCTGATCACATACAGAAAGCATGACCCTGGCGATCGCCAGATCATTGATCTCATCTATGATCTGCTTATCGGTCCGAAGCAGCGTGCGGATCTCATCATACTGCCTTCCCGACAGCAATTGATCAAACCGCTCTTTCAGGGCCAAATCCCATCTCACTTGTTCACTCATCTTTACCTCCATGTCGAAGCAGTTTTTGCAAGGCTGCGAGCCAAATCTCAAATTCGGCTCTGCGATCCCGAGTTTGTGACTCCGGCGCAAACTCTAACTAATCTTTTTCATAGGTCACTATACTCCTCACTCATCCTCTGTCACCCAATCTAACAGCCTCTTGATCTTCTTCTCATAAGTATAATCGTTCATCGCCTTCTCATGGCCTGCTCTCGCGATCTGCTCTCTCTCTTCTTCATGTTCCAGATAATAATCCACCTTCTGTATCAATTCCTCCGGCGTCCGGAACATGACGATCTCTTTGTCTTCCTCAAACAGCTCTGCTGTCTCCTCACAGTAATTGGTCAGCACAAATCCGCCCGCCCCCATGATATCCATAATACGCTGCGTCGTACCGCCCTCGATCCCTTTCAATGCAATATTCAGATTAATCTTGGTACCTGCGTAGATAAAGGAAGTGGCCTCTCCCACCTGTACGGGTGGCCGTCGATGGACTTTGGGCATTAACGTTTCGTCCACTTCACTGTATGTATACAAATACACATCATGATCTTCCGCCAGCAGATTCAGGACACACACACGCTCGATGTTGGCCAGCTTCCGAATCAGATACATTGCCTCAAAGCAGCGTACGTCTTCTACATTATATGGATTGTTAATTTTGAGTGTCGGGCTCACCAGCT
>CAMWLJ010000057.1 GCA_947175055.1 uncultured Lachnospiraceae bacterium
TAGCAGGCAGATATATCTGTGAAGGTGATATCGTTCCCGATATGATGAATACGGATAATTTTGAGGTGTATCTTGGGATCAACTGTTGGGATGCATTGTATCCGGTGGCGTTCGATGATGTTAAGATCTGGGATCAGGTATTGGATGGCAGTCAGATCCAGGAACTGTATAACGCGTATGAGTGATCGTATATAAATTTGCCTAAGAAAAACCAAAAGAGCGTTTTACATGTTGTGCGTAAATGCTCTTTTGGTTTTTAGTTATATTCGGCGTTTTTGAAAAACCGCAGTATTGCCCCACGAAAAGGGAAACAGGACACATCCTTTGTTTGGCATTTTCCGGCTTTTGGTGGTGTGGGGAATGAAAGGAAAATGAAGTCCCATATAGTCAATAAAGCGAGGAGCAGCTTATTTTTTCTTTTATAGCCAGCATAAACCGTTATGCTTATGCTGATTACAGGGCATGGCATGATGTATGTTACCATTTGCGGGAAAGAATTACCCAAAAGAATGGAAACAAAAGGATACTCCAAATAAAGCACCAGCAGAAACATCTGAAATGCAAAAAACTTCTGAATAGGCTCTGTTCCATACCAAGCGAAAAATCCAATGCCTATAAAAAGGTTAATAATCCCAAGCGAGAATTTGGCAGCCCACTTTAATTTTTTTGTATAGGACAAAGCAACCGCTATGAACAAAAAAATGGGTAATGCAATTTGGATTATCCATGTTTGGCTGTTGTAATTGCCGATAACATCCAAAAAAACTTGAGCGTCCATTTATTGCCCCGTAGAGTTAATCTGTCACTTTCTAGCGAACTAAAGTATAGCATAAAAATTTGAAATTTTCTACCATAAGCAATCAGAAGCGGATTCTGGAAGCCTACGCCAAACAGACCGGCTTTTCCAACCTCAAATGGTACACGGAAATGTAAACCGCTTAATTGATACTTAGAGTTTTTTACTTTTATGTTATAAACAACTTTTGTATATAAATTTGATCTTAAGCATGCAAAGGGAAAGCTCCCTTACTGTGTAACTGGCTCGGCTAGTTTTGTGATCCTCTTAATATTTGTCACAAACGCCGTGAGATACATCTGCAGTTCCATGGCAGACAGCCCTCTCGAATCCGCTCTGCGCAATCCGTGGGCTTCTTTTAACTCCCCATTCTTTTCTTCGATCCGGTGCCGGATCTTCATTCGCTCCCCGAAATATTCACTTTCCTCAAATCTAAGCCTTTCCAGGTTCTTTTCACTTGCCTGAGTAATACTGTAACTGAGTTCCTTTGATTTCCCGCTCCCTACACGGCAGCTTTCTCTTAACGGACATTTCCTGCATTTCACTTTGCTGAACACATACCTTAAATAAGTATTCCCATTCTTTGCTGTTCGCTTTTCCACCCGCATCGCAAGTTCTCCCGCAGGGTACCGCAGCATTCCGGCATCCTTATTATAACAGAATCCTTCGTCCGGGTTCCCACTTGCCGTCGCTGCTACGGCCGTGTTTGTACGCGCTATCAATGTGATCTCTTCTCCGCAGGCTTCCAGATTATCATCACTGACATATGCCATATCCCATATCCCCGATCACTTCTGTCACTTCTATCCCGTTTCCCTGCCCCTTTTCTATCAGCCCCGGCAATTCCTGCCCATCTGGTGCGCCTCCATGGGTTACGCTTATCCCTGCGATCAAACGTTCCTCTGTCATCGCCAGGTTAGTTTTATATCCGTAAAATGTACTTGTTGGTGTTTTGTGCCCGAACCGTGCATCCCTGTCATCCTTTGATCGGATATCCCTGATCTGCCCATTCTTAAGCAGTTCCTTCATTTTTGGGGAAAGTTCTTGTATCTTCTGATCGCCACTGGCCTCTATCCCTTCCTCAAGAACCCTCAGCAATTCACGTGTATAGAGGATCTCTTCATCCAGCCCGGCTTCCAGGGATGGTTTCTCTAGAAATTTCTCTGATGATTCAAAAGCATTTTTATAGATTTCTTTCCGAAGCTATTTACTCATATCCCGCAGGATCTGTGTGGGAGATTTCGCATGAACAGATGCGTTTATATGGGTGGAATCTACGATAATGGTCCCGGATTTTATCAGCCCTTTATCCAAAGCCTGCTGTATCGTCTCCTTCAGCATCTCTTCCAGGATATCTTCTGTAATACGGGTCTTTCTGAATTTTGTGAGAAGACTTGGATCGATCATCTTCGCTTCTGGCTCCAAATCCAGAAAAAAATTATATGCCATATCTGTCTGAGCGTTGTTGATCAAAGTTTCATCAGACAGGTCATACAACTTTTCCATAAACAGCAGTTTAAACATCATCTCTGGTTCCTTTGCCGGACGTCCAATTTTTTCACAATACTGTTTACGCAGCATTGGATTTACAAAAACTGAAATCTATGTTCTCTTTAATTCTCCGCAAAAATTTATATTATACTCTAACATTGAAAAAAGCCCAATTCTTAGTTTAAAGAAACAGACTTTTTCAGTGCCCTTGTTTGCTTTTTGGGATTATGACATGGCAGCGTGGGAGCGGCTGTTACAAGTGGTCACAGTGGTCATAAATCTGACCCCTCTGAACGTTATCGAAGGAGCCGCTCAGATACGTTTGAAAAAAAGCAGATGCTTTGTTATGATGGAACCATGGCAGAGACAGGAATCTGATAGGATGTCTGCCATTCATGAGAAAGGCGGTAGATGCCATTGAAAGCAGATACGATCACAAAGGATTATGTTAAAGATGCAGGCGTGTTTGCCGATATTTTTAATTACTATATTTACGGAGGCGGCAGGTGATCCTGCCGGAGCAGCTTACAGAGCGTGACTCCACTAAGATCGCGCTGCCATACGGTGCGGACGGCGCAGTGGTTCCTGTCCAGAAATTCCGTGATGTGCAGAAGTTGTATGCGGCAATGACGGACGGAAAGATTGAATATGTCCTTTATGGAGAGGAGAACCAGGCCGAAATTCATTATGCCATGGCTGTGAAGAACAACCTTTATGATGCGCTGGAGTATGCAGGGCAGGTGGAAGAGGCGGCAAAGTCACACCGGAAGGAAATGAAGCAGAAAAAAGAACAGGGAAAAACATCCGTTGATGAGGATAGGAAAACACCAAGTGCAGGTGAATTTTTAAGCGGTTTTTGGAAAGAGGATAGGCTGATACCATCCATTACGGTGACTATATTTTTCGGCCCTGAAGAGTGGGATGGGCCGTTAAACCTGTTAGAAATGATGGATGTGTCAGATCCGGATGTGCTTGCCTGCATGGATAATTACCATGTGCGAATGATAGCCCCTGCACAGATGTCCGATGAGGAGATTATGAAGTTCCAGTCCAGCCTGCGGGAGGTCATGCTATTCATCAAATATTCAAAAGATAGTGAGAATTTAAGCAGGATATTAGAAGCCAATGCGAAGCGTTTTATGGAAGTGGAGCGAAGGGCGGCAGATGTGATTGAAGCGATCACAAATTCTGGAATAAAATATGATGAAAGTGAAGAGGTGGTTAATGTGTGTCAGGCGATTCAGGAAATAAGAAAAGAATCTGAGAAGAAAAAAGCTCAAGAAGTAGCTGGAAACTTGTACAGAATGGGACTTGATATTGAAAAGATAGCACAGGCGGTTGGTTATGCTGTGGAAACAGTAAAAGGATGGATTGGGATTGAGGGAAGTACTCCTTAAGTTAAGACATCTTTCCTGTTAGCAGGAATAGAAGTAGTTCATTGAGAGAGGCTGATATTAATGTACATTAAGAATAGAGAAGAATACTGAAAGATTCCGATTTCTGCACTGAACTTTTCTACAAGAACGTTCAATTGTTTAAAGCGCGCTAACATTAGCACGCTTTATTTTTGGTGGAAATCATTTGAACTAAGGAGTATGAAAGGGTATACTTTATATATAATTTCCAGGGTTGCTATGCTATTTGCTATAACTGTAACAGGACATATAAGGCGGTCACAGATACAGGGAAATAAGCCGGTATACCTCGCATGTGGCATATACACGGACGTAATGGCGGGAATACGGCAGAAATACAGGAGGGATTTCAAGCGTATGAGAGAAGCGATTTATTTGTGGGAAAAGGGAGAGTATTCATATCCGTTTGCAGGAGAGTTCCGGCCGAATATCAGAGCTTATCTGCATGAGGATGGAGCAGACAGGCCGGCCATGCTGGTGGTGCCCGGCGGCGGCTACGCGATCGTAAGCCCAACGGAGGGTGAGATCGTGGCGAAACGTTTCTATGAGGCCGGGTATCAGGCTTTTGTTTTGACATATACTACGAATATGTTCCGGAACGCGCCGGTGCGCAGTCAGGCGCTGGAGGATATCTCCAGAGCGGTATGCTGTATCCGCAGCCATGCGCAGGAATGGCATGTGGTAAGTGACAAGATTGCCTGCTGCGGGTTTTCGGCAGGTGGTCATCTGGTAGCCAGCCTGGCAGTGCATCATCAGGAGCAGAAGGCCAAGACAGGGCCATATGCCGGAATCTCCAACCGGCCGGATGCGGTGGTGTTATGCTATCCGGTGATCACTAGCGGTGAGAAGGCACATCGTGACAGCTTCCACCTTCTGCTGGGGGAGGATGCCGGGGAGGAGGAACTTGCCTGGGCAAGTCTGGAAGATCATGTAACGGCGGATACGCCGCCGACCTTCTTGTGGCATACGATCACGGACGATCTGGTTCCGGTGGAGAACAGCATTTATTTTGCACAGGCATGTCGCCTGGCAGCAGTTCCCTGTGAGCTGCATTTGTTTATGGAAGGACCGCATGGTATGAGCCTGGCGACGCCACAGTGGGCGGAAGGGGATTTCGGGGCGGACAGTATCTACACGATGGAACAGCAGTGGCGGACGTTACAGGTATTTGCCGGGCAGCAGCCGGAGAGTATACCGGAAGAGTTTAAGATAGCAGCGAAGGCAGAGAGCCTTCCGGAATTTGCCGCGGCGTGGAATAAGGCCGTGGGTGAAGATGAGGTTCAGAACGGCCGGAAGGCTGACGCATCGGCGGCACAGTGGCCGGCACTTGCGCTTGCGTGGTTGGAGCGGATCTTTGCATCTAAAGTTTCATTATGATAGAAGTGACTCAATTACAGAAATAGATGAATCATAGAAATAACTCAGGCAGATATCAGGAGGAAATCGATGTCATTTATCAGTGTGTTTGATGTGATCGGTCCGAATATGGTGGGACCGTCCAGTTCCCATACAGCGGGCGCTTGTGCGATCGCGCATCTGGCTCAGAAAATGTTGAACGGAACCTTGAAAGAAGTGGAATTTACCCTGTATGGTTCTTTTGCCAAAACTTACGGCGGGCATGGTACGGACCGGGCGCTTCTGGGCGGGATCATGGGGTTTGATACGGACGATGTGCGGATCCGGGATTCCTTTGAGATCGCCAGAGAGCGGGGGATCGCGTACCGTTTTCTTACAGATGAAAAAGAAACTGATGTGCATCCAAACACGGTGGACATCCGGATGCGCAATGACAGTGGTACGCAGATGAGCGTGCGTGGGGAGTCTTTGGGCGGCGGAAAGGTAAGGATCGTGCGGATCAATCAGGTGAAAGTGGAGTTTACCGGGGAATACAATGCCGTCATCATCATACAGAAGGACAGGCCCGGGGTGGCGGCCCATATCACAAGGGCGCTAAGCGACCGGGGTGTCAATATAGCCTTTATGCGTCTGTTTAGGGAGTCCAAAGGGGAGAAGGCATATACCATCGTGGAGTCCGACGACAGGCTGCCGGAAGATATTATCGGACAGTTGTTGGAGAATCCCAATATACGGGAAGTGATGCTGGTACAGAAAAGCTCTCAATAAGCTGACATTGGTCGTGAATCATAACGAAACAGGAGGATGACTGGGCATGGTAGATTTTAAAAATGCGGAGGAATTATTGTCGATCTGCAGCCAGAGCGGTCAGAAGATATCGGCTGTCATGAAACAGCGGGAATGTGATCTGGGTGAGATCACTATGGAACAGGCATGCGGAAGGATGCAGAAGGCCCTTGCCATCATGCGGGAGGCTGCCATGACACCTTTGGAGAAATCCGTGAAGTCCGTAGGAGGTCTGATCGGTGGGGAGGCCGGGAAGCTGGAACAGCACCGGAGCAGGGGAGAGAGCATCTGCGGTGCGGTACTGGGGCGCGGGATTGCCTATGCCATGGCAGTGCTGGAGGTGAACGCTTCCATGGGTGTGATCGTGGCGGCGCCCACGGCAGGTTCTGCCGGCATTGTGCCGGGGCTTTTGCTGGCGCTGCAGGAGGAATATTGTTTTACCGAGGAACAGCTGGTGGATGCATTGTTTCATGCCGGAGCGATCGGCTATCTGGCCATGCGCAATGCCACCGTGGCAGGCGCAGTTGGCGGCTGTCAGGCGGAAGTAGGGGTTGCTGCTGCTATGGCTGCCGGGGCTGCGGTGGAGTTGATGGGCGGACAGCCCGGTCAAAGCCTGGATGCGGCTGCTACGGTGCTGATGAACATGCTGGGCCTGGTGTGCGATCCGGTAGGCGGACTGGTGGAGTATCCCTGTCAGAATCGGAATGCGGCGAGGGTAGCCAATGCATTGATCGCTGCAGAACTGGCGCTTTCCGGTGTCCGGCAGCTGATTCCTTTTGACGAGATGTTAGATACCATGTATCAGGTCGGCAAAAGAATACCGTATGAACTGCGGGAGACAGCGTTGGGCGGATGCGCAGCTTCACCGTCAGCATGCCGGTTTTGTCATTAAACTTTAAGTACTCCGCACTGAAAATCTTCGTTCAAATTTTTCGGTCTATTTTTCCGAGTGTATAAACGCAGAAAGAACGGAAAGTATTCTCGAAAATTTGCGTGGGAGCTTCAAGTGCGGAATATTAAAGTTCAAAATACAACAATTTGTTGTATTCGGTGCGAAAACGGAGGAAAAATAAAGAGCCAAGAAGGGAGATAAAAGACACAGAACAAGTAACAGTTCAGTCTTTATCATGCATAAAGCGGCTTGCCGCGCCAACGAAATAATGTTACAATAGAAGCAATAGATTACAGACTTCGTGGGAATGCTATAACTTTTTTACAACAAGCCGTGAGGCGCACAAAGGGGGAAGATACAATGGATAAGAAAGAGCAGCAACCAATGACAGCGGGCAAGGAAGCGATTCCTGAAAAAGACGAAACAGCGGTGATGCCGGAGACAGCTACACAGGCGGACACAGCCGCTCAGGAGGAAAAGGCCGTGCAGCAGGAAGAGCCGAAGCAGGAGCCGGCGCCGGAGATCATCTTCCAGTATCGGGAATATGAGGCCAGCATGGATGCGGTGACTGATCGGGTCAAATCACACTACTATGCCAAGGGCCATGCGCATGGATCTATTGAGAGCATCCAGATTTATGTGAAGCCGGAAGACTTTACCGCTTATTATGTGATCAATGACGGCGTTGTCGGTAAAGTGAACCTGTTCTGACAGGAGGAATACAAGAATGAAACTGCAGTGGTCAAGCTTTTTAATGTCATTTGTGGCTATAAGAGTTTGACCACTATAGTCATGTATGGGTTTTCTAGGGTGTACATAAAACGAAAGGTTTATCAGCCGTATACCCAAGGCGGGATTCAGTGTAGCGCGAATTAATGTCATAATGCACAACAAAAAGAGAATTTTTGTAAAATTATTGACAAAAATGCGATGGGATGATATGCTCGTTAACAAGTAGATTGTAAATAATTAATATTTTTCGCAAGCGCGACTGTTTGATCCGCTGCCTGCAGGAATGAATTGCTTAAGAAGGAAGAGGATTGAAACTATGCAGCCCAAAATTCAAAAGATATCTTTGCAGTCAGAGATCATCAAATGTATCCAGAACCATATCAAGGAGAATGATCTGTCCAGTGGCGATAAACTGCCAAGTCAGGGCGAGATGTCTGAGATAATCGGAGTCAGCAGAACGTGTCTGCGGGAAGCGATTAAGACATTGGAAGCGCAGGGAGTATTGGAAGTAAGGAACGGCAAGGGCGTTTATGTAGGCCGGAATTATGGAAGTGACGTGATTCAGGTATCCATTAGTTTTCATAAGAAGAAGGAGTACTTTCTGGATACTTTGGAGGTACGCAGCATACTGGAGAGAGAGATCCTTAAGATGGTAGTACACAGGATCACGGACGAGGAAATAGTACAGCTTGGCAAGATGACAGATATCTTAATGGAGAAATATAGGAAGAAGGAGGACAAAGCCGAGGAAGATAAGCAATTCCATTATATGATATACAGTTGCTGCCATAATGATGTGATGATACGGATCATGCATTCCATTATGGTATTCTGGAACGATCCGCTTGATATCGATGATGCTTTCGAGGAAGGGATGCCATACCATCAGAAGCTATATGAAGCGATCGCTAACAGAGACTTGAAGAGTGCGCTGCTTGCCAATGATGAGATCATCAAAGATATCAGACGTGATTTGGAAGCAGCGATACAAAAATAATTTTTTATGCCAAGCTATAATATAGCTGATAGCTGATAGCATATAGATGAAAAAGAAAGGGATGATTCAAGATGACAGATCAAAGAGAATACTTAAGAGACTCGAGGCTGATCGAGACGCATTATGGAGAAGAATATGAGCATTACTATAATGCGATCGTACCGCCTGTTTTTATGAATTCACTGAATGTTTTTCCTACGATCGATGCCTATTTCGACAGCGATAAGACTGATAAACATGTCTATTGTTATGGAAGGGTGCAGAATCCGACAGTCAGGATCCTGGAAGATAAGATTGCGGCATTGGAACATGGTGAGCGGGCGTTCGTCTTTTCATCGGGGATGGCGGCGGCTACGGCAGCAGTCATGGCAGTGTGTCATGCGGGTTCTCATATCGTTTGTGTACGCAATGTGTATGGTCCGCTGAAGATTTTTCTTACGGAATACTGTGCACAGCATTTACAGATCACTTGTACTTTCGTGAAGGGGGATTGTCTGGAAGAGTTCGAGGATGCCATTACGGACGATACGGATCTGGTGGTTCTGGAAAGCCCGTCTTCTATTCTCATGACTTTGCAGGACATACAGGGCGTGGCGTCGATCGCGGCAAAGCACAATGCCAGGACGTATATCGATAATACTTTCTGTACGCCGATCTTTCAGAACCCGCTTGATATGGGCGTGGATATTGTCATGCATACCATGTCAAAATACATAGGAGGACACAGTGATATCATAGGCGGCGTATTGGTGGCGAAGGATCATACTCTGTTGGAAAAGCTGGCGCTCATGCGGGAACTGTATGGCGGGATCATGGGACCGATGGAAGCCTGGCTTGCTATTCGGGGATTGCGTACCATTGAAATACGTTTAAGGCAGCATGAGAAGACGGCATTGGCAGTGGCTGATTTTCTGGAGAAGCATCCGAAAGTGAAGAAAGTGCATTATCCGGGACTACCGTCCTTCCCGCAGTATGAATTGATGAAGAGGCAGCAAAGGGGAAACTGCGGGCTTATGAGTTTTGAGATTGACGGTACGGTAGAGCAGGCGAAGGAGGTTTCACAGGCACTGTCCATCTTTAAGATTGGTGTGTCCTGGGGAGGATTTGAGAGTTTGGTTGAGATGCCATTTGCAAGAATGTCCGGGGAGGAGGTGGAATGGCTGGGAGCTGCGCAGAATCTGATCAGAATTCACTGTGGGCTGGAAGGCGAGGATATTTTGATCTCAGATCTGGAAAAGGCACTGTCTATACTGTAGGAAGTATTTTGCAGGTATTGTTTGTGCCGCTTAAACGGCATATGGGAATTGTGAATGAGTTTTAAGGATATATGCAACATACAAAAAGGAGGTTACAGAACTATGAAAAGAAGGTTAGCGATGATATTGGCTTTGACTATGGGGATCACTGCATTGGCAGGCTGTGGAGGCACAGATTCCGGAACGGGAGACAACGCCCCGGCACAGAGTAGTACGGAGAGCACTGCCCAGGAGAGCGAAGAGAGCGCTCCTGCAAGCAGCGAAGGTGGAGAGATCACGATCACAATGGTGGAATCATTGACCAGCCCTGAACGTACAGCGATCATCAGGGAGATCGCAGACAAGTATGAGGCGGAGCATGATAATATTACGATAGAGATCGTTTCCCCTCCGCTTGAGAACGCTGACAATAAGATCACACAGATGCTGATGAGCGGTTCAGGTGTTGATATCGTAGAGACCAGAGATCTTACCATTACACAGTATGTCAACAATTCGTGGATCCAGCCGCTCGATCAGTGGGTTGAAGCATGGGAAGACAAGGACACACTTACGAGTGCAGCGATCGCAGCGATGAATAAAACAGGCGGAGAGGCTTATCTGCTGCCGTACGGATTCTTGTGGAGGGGTCTCTACTGCCATAAAGGCTGGTTTGAGGAAAAAGGTATGGAACTTCCGACGACCTGGCAGGAAATTCATGATACCGGTGTAGAACTTACAGATTCCTCTCAAAATCGGTTCGGTTTCGCCTTCCGAGGGGGAACGCTGGGCCATCAGTATGCAGACAATGTGATCTGGGCCTGGATCGGCACAGACATTCTGGCGAACCCGGATGCCGGGTATTATTTGAAGGATAAGGACGGAGAGACGATCTTCACCATGCCGGAAGTGAAAGAGGCATTGGAATTCTATAAATCACTGTATACAGACTGCTCTCCTAAGGATTCCATTGCATGGGGCTTTGCGGAGATGGTACAGGGCTTTGTCGGAGGAACGACCGCTATGCTGATACAGGACCCGGAGGTTATCTCAACCTGCGAAGCCAGTCTGGAGGATGAAGAATGGGAATTGATCAAGTTCCCGACCGGACCTTCCGGACAGGCAGTTTATCCGAATGGATTTGCCGGATGGGCGATGGCTTCCTTTACGGAGCATCCGGATGAGGTTGCAGATTTTATTCTGTATCTGTCAAATCCTGAGAATAATACCTATTTTGCGAAGAACTATGCCACGATACCGATTCATTCGACGGCGCCGGAGATCGACAGCTTCTTTAAAGAGGGAAGGTTTGCCATCTATATGGAGATGGCAGAGGATAGCAATACTTATCGCTGTGCTACACAGCCTATGATGTATAATGCATATGCTACTTATAAGGCAGAAGTTGACACTATGTATCAGAAATGGCTGACGGAAGAGATCAGCACGGATGAACTGATGGCATGGCTGGATGGCTTCTGGGTTGATGCATATGAACAGGAAGGCAAGAAATACTAAGATTTATAGCTTTCGGAATCTCAATGAATGAGATTCCGAAAGTTATTGTATAGACAAAGGAGGGGTGTCAGAAATGAATGGCGTAGGTAAATTGAAACGAAAAAGAAACAGGTATATCGTCTGTCTGCTTCTTCCTTCTATTATTCTGCCGATGATCTTTACTTATTATCCGATGCTAAAAGGAAGTATGATGGCTTTTCAAAGCTATAACCTGATGGATATCAGCAATATAAAGTGGATCGGATTTGGCAATTTCAGGAAGCTTTTTGCGCCAAATCCAAGCAATTCTTTCTATACCATATTAGGAAATACATTGAAGTGGGTCTGTGTCTCGCTGTTCTTCCAGTTTACGATCGGTTTTGGAATCGCGCTGATGCTGAAGAAGAAATTCAGAGGCTCCGGCATCTATCAGGGATTGATCTTCTTTCCCTGGGCAGTGTCAGGATTTGTGATCGGTATCATGTGGCGCTGGATGTTTAACGGGACATCCGGGGTCATCAACGATATGCTAAGGCGGATCGGAATGGTCAGCGAACCGATCGGATGGCTGGCCGATAAGAAGACGGCACTGTATTCCTGTATTTTTGCAAATATATGGTATGGAATCCCGTTCTTTACGATCATGATAACGGCGGCACTCAGAGGCGTCTCGGAGGATCTGTATGAGGCAGCCAGTGTTGACGGGGCCAATGCATGGGTTAAATTCTGGTGTATTACCGTACCTTCCATAAGATCGGTGCTGCTGCTGACGCTTTTGATGCGTGTGATATGGATCTTCAATTTCCCGGATCTGATCTACTCGATGACACAGGGTGGACCGGCAGGATCGTCACATATTGTAACTTCCTATATGATGCAGCTTGTCCAAAGTCTGGATTATGGTTTGGCTTCTGCGGTAGGTTTGTTGTCCATACTGTTTATGATCTTCTTTGTGATCATATATCTGGCGGCAACAAAGCACTTATCCGGAGCAGATGAGTAAGGCTGGACCGCTTCGGAATGGAGAAAAATATCCAACTGTGCGGTTGGACGCTTCAAAGAGCATCCAACCTGACTTCCATATTCGTAAAACCCGTGCTTAAGCACTCCCTGCGTCTGCTTTCGCATCCGCGTTTTACTCATTTGGAAGTGGATTGCAACCGCACAGGTGGAAAAATATGCGAAAGGAACAGGTATGAAAGCTAAAAAAGTAAACAAGGCTCTTCTAAGACTCATGAAATATATAGTGCTGGCAGCTTTTCTGTTAGTGGTCATTTTCCCTTTCCTGTGGATGCTGGTAACATCGCTGAAAGGCAGTCAGGCTGAAATCTATGCATTTCCTGTGCAGTATCTTCCAAAGGAACCGAGTATGATCAACTATGAGTCCATGTTGTGGAAGGGGAATTTTGGGCAGTACATGCGTAATTCCCTTATCGTTTCCTTTGCCGCAGGCCTTTTTGCCTGTGTGGTCGGTATATGTTCGGGGTATATCATTTCAAGATTCAAATTTCGGTTTAAGAATGCGCTGCTGCTCTTTTATCTGGTGACGCAGATGATCCCGACTTTCATAATGCTGCCCTCTTTATATCAGATGCTGTCCAAACACCACATGCTGAACAGTATCTGGGTCATGGCCCTGTTGTATACCAATATGATGATACCGTTTTCGGTAGTGACTCTGCGGGGATTTTTTGACGGGATATCCTCTTCTTTGGAAGAGGCGGCGTGGATCGACGGCTGCAGTTATGGGATGGCATTGCGGAAGGTGATCATTCCGGTAATGAAGCCGGGGATTGCTGCTACCTTTATATTTGCATTTATCAATTCCTGGAATGAATTGTTTATGGCGATCATGTTCATTGATAAAGATAAATACAAAACGATTCCGGTAGGATTGAACGGTTTGATCTTGAAATACGATATTAAATGGGGAGAAATGGCTGCAGGGACGGTCATGGCGTTGATCCCTACGATACTTCTGTTTGCCTTTGCGCAGAAATATATGATAGAAGGATTGACGGCCGGCTCCGTTAAGGGATAATATTCGGAGAAATGTATACACAACAGTCACAGATAAGGTGCAGGGATTTGCCAAGCAGCAGGTCCGTGCACCTTATCTGCGTTGTAAGGGAAATTGGCTCTTCAGATGATGCGAGACGGATCTGCTGGTAGAAGTTTTCTGTTTTTGAAGAAATTTTGTGTTCCGAGGCGTTTTTGATAGTAAACCTCCATCATGCTCAGTCTGCAACATTTCTGTTAAGGTTATCTTAAGGTAGAAATAAGGAAATGTATGTTGACAAATAATATTATACGACGTATAGTATTAGCAGAAACAATATTATACAAGATATAATATTATAGAATTTAATAATATTATAGGTTGCCTTATAGAGCGGGAAAGAAAGGGGAAGGATCAGCGAAAGGACAGGGCGGCAGGGAATTATAATCTGAACAGGAATGGATGATCGATATGAGGTATGTAAAAAGCAGGAAAGGAGTTTATCGCATGGTATTTAACACGGGCGCGGCATTGCTGGATGCGATCGTGCTTGCTGTGGTATCCAGTGAGGTGAAAGGGACATACGGGTACAAGATCACGCAGGAAGTGCGGGAGGTCATTGAGATTTCAGAGTCCACTTTATATCCGGTACTCAGGAGACTGCAGAAGGACGAATGTCTGGAAGTGTACGATATGGAGTGTGCGGGCAGAAACAGGCGGTATTATCAGGTGACAGAGAAGGGAAGGGCACAGCTCAACCTGTATATCAGTGAATGGCACCGGTATTCAGCCAGACTAAACAGTATCTTTGAGGGAGGTTTGAAGGAAGTATGAATAGAGCAGAATTTATGAGACGTCTGGCAGAGCTTCTTGGGGATGTAGCGCCGACGGAGCGGGAGGAAGCCATCCAATACTACAATGATTATTTTGACGATGCGGGGACAGAGAATGAGAGCGGTGTGATCGCATCGCTGGGCACCCCGGAAGAACTGGCGCGTACCATCAAGGCAGGGCTAAATGACGGTGGCAGCGGCGGAGAGTTTACGGAGTCTGGTTTCAGCGGTTATGCGCAGATGCCTAAAGACGAGATCATCCGGCCGGAGGATGTGAACGCCTCGAAGCAGACTAAAGATACCAGGAGCAGAGGATGGTCTGGCGGCGGTCATGATGATGGTGTATCCCGGGAAAACAGTGGCAGTGAGCGGTACAAAGATGAGGGGAACGACGGACTTGGACAGCAGGGGACGCAGACAGGTTCCGGCAGCGGATATTATGACGGTGCTTATTACAGACGCCCGGAAGGGGACAGCGTATACGGCAACAGACAGGACAGAAGAAAGGATAATAATCCTTACGGTCAGTCAAACGAGCAGAATACGTCCCATGGGCAGTATGGGTACGGGACAGGAAGTACTTACAGCCAGGCCAAAGCGGAGAAGGAGCCTATGTCAGGCGGTATGATCGTACTGATCGTTATTGTGGCAGTATTGACTTCACCGGTATGGTTGGGATTGCTGGGCGGTCTTTTCGGCGTCGCAGTGAGTCTGGTGGCGACACTGTTTGCTCTGTTTCTGACGTTCCTGATCATCGGTGCGGTATTTGTAGTGGTGGCCATTGCACTGTTGGTGACGGGAATCGGGTTGGTGTTCAGTGCACCCTTTGCCGGTCTGTGCCTGATCGGCACGGCGCTTGCGCTTTTTGCGCTGGGCCTGGTGGCAATCTGGGTGATGGTCGCATTGGCCGGTACGGCAATACCGGCATTGGTCAGGGGAATCGGTTCCCTTTGCCAAAGGATTTTTCGTAGAGGAGGTGCACGGGCATGAAGAGATTTACAAAGGTTTGTATGATCACAGCGCTGGTTACTTTTATCATGGGCGTCTTGTTGTTTGGTGTTGGAGCGCTGTTTGGCGGTCTGCGACAGCTGGAACATATCAGTGTCAGAGCAGTGACGGGGATACCGTTCCGCTTTGTCCGCGATAACGGGATCTTTTCCTTCGGTTTCTTCGACGGACACTGGGATGATGAATGGGAAGAGTACTGGGATTGGGAGTCGCAGGAATGGGAAGACGTAAAGGCGCTGGAAGCATTAGAGACTCCGGAGGTGGCTGTCGATCCGGAGACCATGGAAGAACTGGAGGAGTTGGAAGATATGGATGATGCCATGGATAGTGTGGTGACCGGGCAGGCTACAGGCCTGACAGTCGATACACTGCGTGGACTGGATCTTGAAGTGGGCGCCTGCAAAATGTATATTAAGGACACGGATGATCGGGACGTGAGCATTGCCATCACCGGTGAGTGCGAGGATCATTATCGGTATCGTATCAAGGATGGGGATACCCTGTTGTTCGTCCATAAAGATATGGATCATGGCGGGTTCGGAAGAATCTGGAATTCGAGACATCCGCGGGGCGATACCAGAGTCTATCTGTATTTGCCTAAAGACGCCGTGCTGGATGATATCTGCATCGATTTCGGGGCGGGGAAGCTGGATGCCGGATATTTGAAGGCGAAGGAGATCGAGATCAGTGCGGGTGCAGGGAAGTGCACTTTCGATGGGCTGGAAGCATCGGAATCCATCGAACTGTCCATGGGCGCCGGGGAGATCACCACAGGCACGCTGTTCACGAAAGAAGCGAAGCTGGATATCGCAGCCGGTGAGCTGCATGTCAGTGACGCGAAGGTGACTGAGCACACGGAGGCTGCCGTGAGTATGGGCAATGCGAATCTTAATGGATCCTTTGCAGGAGAATTGACTGCAGATTGCAGTATGGGCAACCTGAATTTTACTTTGGAAGGCGCAGAAGAAGATTACAACTATGATGTTGACTGCGGCATGGGCAGCGTAAAGATAGGTGGTAGACGTTACAATGATCTGGGCGGTGAATTTGAGACCGATCATGACAGCAGTTCCACGGTGAGCATCAGCTGCGCAATGGGGACGGTGAATGTGGACTTTACGGAATAGTAAAGTTTTGAAGAGAAAGCAGAAATTTGCAGAATGGAGGATTACTATGGGTGACGGATATAAGAAGTTGACACGTTCGAGGACGAATCGGACCATATGTGGTGTGTGCGGGGGAATCGGAGATTATCTGAATGTAGACCCGACGCTGGTGCGGCTGATCTGGCTGTTGTGTTCGCTGGGAAGCTGCGGAACGGGATTGATCATTTATATTGTGGCATCGCTGATCATTCCGGAAGATAATGATGTCGTGTTGTAAGATTTGAAGAAACGGGAAGCCCTTGTCAGACGCGGAAAGAATACTTGCGCTGACAGGGGCTTTTTGTCTGTGGATCTGTCTGTGGTGTGGAGATCAGCGTGATCCCAAAAGCTTCTTATTTGTACCGATGGTAAAGAACAGATCCGATCTCTTCAAGGCCGGACGCAGGGCCATATAGACTGCTACGGATACGATCGTGGAAGTCACGGCGTTGATGGAAGTGGAAGCAATATTCCATGCCAGTGTTATGTCAGCGGCGGGCTTGCCAAGAATAAGCCGCTTGTAGAAATAGCCTACCAATGGATCGAAGACGACATTGAAAAGCAGGCCGCCTACCGCCGCGGCAATGGTCCATTTCAATACTTTGGAGGTGTCCTTTTCGGTGCTGATATGGCCAAGTTTATGAGCGATCAGGCCGGTGATCAGGCCGATACACAGTTTGAGGATGAAGGTCTTCGGGGCGTAGATGATATAATAGGGATCCAGCAGATCGCCTATGGTCATGCCGATGGCGCCGCCAACGCCGCCGTACAGGCCGCCTAACAGCAGTGCGCCCAGAACACAGACCGCGTTACCCAGATGTATGGAAGTGGCATCGCCGCCGGGCAGTGTGATCTTGATCTGCAGGAAGGTAAATACTACATAGGAGAGTGCGGCAAAGACGCCGGTCATGACGAGTTTCAGTAATTTTTCATTTTTCATGGTGATCCCTCATTTCTTTTGATTTTGTTTTCCGACGGTCAGCACAGCAGATGCAAGCAAAAGCACAACGGATACTATGAATTATATGCCAAAATGGTATGATTAAAAGTGCCAATTTAAGAATTTTCAACCGTACCAGAAAATAAGCAAGGATTTCCAATATATCAGGTGGTAGGGTATCTATTTGGTAAGATCGTTACTATGCACGGCCCAAGGGCCGTGCATAGTAGCGCAAGATCCGGCAATACTACCGGTAATATCGATAAGAGAGGATGAAAAAGAGGTGAATCGATGGCACAGCAGTATAAAGGGAACGACCGGTCTGTAACATCATCTTGCAGACAAGCTGCCGGACAGAGGTTTAAACGGCGTATGACCAGGACAGATTTCTTCTTCTATGTCTGGCTGTTTTTCCTGTTGGCAGGTTTCGGGTGGCTTTGGGAAGGGCTCCTGTACCTTTTCAAGGATGACATGTATGTCAATCGAGGGTTCCTGGCAGGACCATGGCTTCCAATCTACGGAATAGGCGGCATCATACTGGAAGTGCTGCTGCACAGATGGCGGGACAGGCCGATGCTGACATTTGTGTCATCCATGGTCATGTGTACTACACTGGAGTATCTGGCCGGATGGTATCTGGAATCGACTTGGGAAGTCAAATGGTGGGATTACAGTGGTCTGCCCTGGAATCTGCAGGGCAGGGTGTGTCTGTACAGCGCGCTGCTGTTCGGTATCGGCGGACTCTTGCTGGTATGGCTGGTCAGTCCGCTCTTCTATTCATTCTATTGCAGGATTCCGTTGAGGATCCGGGTGGGAGTGGGGCTTCTGCTGTTGCTGCTCTTTACAGCGGATGCCGCCTACAGCGCCATGCGGCCGCATGTGGGGATTGAAGTTACGTACAGGTGATATGCGGCAGTGCCTGTAGGTTAGGTACCATGGATCTGCAGTCCGGCCATCCGCCGCCACTTGCCGCGCAAATATCTCATCACGAAGCAGGTGATCCTGCAGAGCCAGTCCAGCACCATGGCGATCCATACGCCGATGGCGCCGTAGCCCATCTGTACGCCGATCAGGTAGCTGAAACCGATGCGGAAGATGAACATGGATGCGATGGACACGATCATGGTGTAACGCACATCGTTGCATGCCCTGAGCATATTGGGCAGAGTGAAAGACAGCGGCCAGAGGAAGCAGGCGCAGCCGTTGTGGATAAAGATAAGTATCCGGGCCAGCTGCGTGGTCTCTGCGCTCAGTCCGTACAATCCCAGGACCGGGTTCAGAATCAGGAAGAGAACGATATTCAGCCCAATGGTCGGCAGGTATGCCATGACGAGCAGCTTCTTGGTATAGAAGCGGACCTGACTTTCGTCACCGGCACCCACACACTGACCGATGACGGTGATCATGGCAAGATTGACGGCCTGTCCCACGAGGATGCCTACGCTGTCTAAGTTGTTGGCTACGCCGTTGGCAGCGATCTGGACCGTGCCGAAGCCGGAGATGATGCTCACCACGAGTACGCGTCCAAGCTGGAAGATGCCGTTCTCCACGCCGCTTGGAATGCCGATGTAGAGAATCTTCTTCACCATACCAAGATCCAGGCGAAAAGGCTCTTTCACGAAGCAGATATCCAGTGCCGGATTGCGCAGCAGGATATAGAGGATGACGCTGCCCACGGCTCTGGAGATCAGGGAGGGGATCGCGACACCGGCAGCGCCCATGTGGAGGCCGAAGATACATATGGCATTTCCGGCGACATTGATCAGGTTGATCAGGATAGAAACCTTCAGCGTGATCTGGGAATTGCCCATGGAACGGAACAGCGCCGCGCAGGCATTGTATACCGCGAGGAAGGGGAAGGAGAAGGCGGAAATCGTCAGGTAGATCAGTGCATTCTCCATAACGTCCGCTTCAATGCTGCCAAAAAACAGATGCAGCATTGGCCCTCTGAGCAGGACCACGATCAGGCCGATCAGCACGCCTGCAAAGATCACGGTATACAACAGTTGTTTGGCGGATCGCCGGGCATCCTCCTTGTGTCTGGCGCCCAGGCACTGGGAAGTCACCACGGCGCCGCCTGTAGCCAGTGCCGCCATGATATTGAACATCAGGATATTGATCATATCCACCAGAGAGACGCCGGACACGGCAGCCTCCCCCACGGAGGAGATCATCATGGTGTCAGCCATGCCCACCGTTATGGCTAACGCCTGCTCGAAGATCAGTGGTATGATCAGTTTGCGTAAATCCTTGCCGGAAAATAGAGCGTTCATCGTATGTACCTTATCCTTCTTATTTCATTAAATCTATTGTAAATCCAAAGTATGAAAATAGGAATACTAAGATTGAAAAATCATACTTGTTCCGATTATAATTTTATATATGAAAAGGACAGCTTCGTGTACGGATGGTGAGGGGACATCTGTGCAGGAACTGCAGGAGAGAATGATTCAGGAGGTTTGCGGATGAAACTATTGATCATAGAAGACGATACCGGTTTAAACCGTGGTATTTCCTTTGCGATGGAGCAGGAGGGATATGAGGTGGTGAGCGCGCGCACACTGCGGGAAGGGGAGACACTGTTTGAGAAGGAGAAGCCGGATGCCATTATATTGGACTTAAATCTGCCCGACGGTGACGGACTTGATTTCTGTAAAAAGGTGCGCCAGCGGTCCGGGGCAGCAGGGGAGACGGCGATCTTGATGCTGACGGCGCGCGATCTGGAGACGGATGAGATCATGGGGCTGACGAATGGAGCAGACGATTATATCACGAAGCCTTTCTCGGTCTCCGTCTTAAAGATCAGGCTGCAGAATATCCTGCGCAGGAAAGCGGACAGCCCGGAGGAAGAATATAAGATCACTTCCGGGGATGTTACATTGGATCTGCGGACTTTCCGGGCTTTTTGCCAGGGGGAAGAACTTGATCTGAGTATGACGGAGTTTCGGCTGCTGCAGTTTTTTATGGAAAATAAGAACCGTGCTCTTCTAAAAGAACAGATCCTGCAGCGAGTCTGGGATGTGGACGGTAATTATGTGGAAGAGAATACGCTGTCCGTCAATATCAGCCGACTACGCAGGAAGCTGGGCAGCGATCATATCCGCACGATCCAGGGAATCGGGTACCTGTGGGAGGAAAAGGCGTGAAGGGGGCGGCAAGGTTGGTCATGATAAGTCATGCCGGTATGGATGGAATCACAGCAGAGAAGACTGTGATCTGGATCTTGGCGGTCTGTTTGGTGCTGTGCCTGGCTGCACTTGTCGTGAGCATTGCTTACTTTATGTGGCAGTGGCAGAAGATGGATTGGATCCTGGACAGCTTTCAGCGGGGACAGTTTGGAGTAGGAGAACACGGCCGGCCAAAGGAACCGGATATCCAGGAGACCAGAGAATCCCGGGTAGTCAGCCAGCTGAGGCGTATTCTGACAGACGCCCGGTTTCGGGAGGAGCGGGCGATGGGAGAGAAGGATCAGGTCATGGAACTGCTCTCTGATCTGTCCCACCAACTGAAAACGCCGCTGGCAAATATTGTGATGGATACGGAACTGTTGCAGGATCCTGCGATCTGCGGAGATGCGGATAGATACAGGGAATTTCTGCAGCACACGAAGAGTCAGGCGGATAAGATGCAGTGGCTGATGGCCAGTCTGCTGAAGGCATCCCGGCTGGAAAACGGCATGATCCGATTTCCGGTGGGGCCTGCCGGGATAAAAGGGACGATCGCCAGAGCAGTGAGTGCTGTCTTTGGACAGGCGGCCGCGAAGAACATTGAGCTGGTGGTGGAGGAATTTGAGGATTTCTGTCTGCTGCATAATCCGAAGTGGACGGCGGAGGCACTTTCCAATCTTCTGGAAAATGCCATTAAATATTCGCCTGAGAACAGCAGTATACGCGTGAACTTTGTCAGGCAAGATCTCTATACGAGGATCACGGTCACGGATGAGGGAATCGGCATCGACGAGCGGGAATACTCATTGATCTTTAAGCGTTTCTATCGCGGCAGGGCAGTGGAGCAGCAGGAAGGCAGCGGGCTTGGGCTGTATCTGGCACAGTTGATCGCGCAGCAGGAGAAAGGGTATATCACGGTGACGTCGAAAGTCGGACAGGGGAGCTGCTTTTCTCTGTTTCTACTTAACGAGAACGGTTGATCCTGACAAAATTGTCACATCCTTTCTGTCGTTTAGTCAGCGTGTTGTAAGAATGGCCTGATAGAATAAGATTGTAATACATGAACGGTTCTTTCGGACAACATGATAGGTTGGCGATAAGACGACAAGGAGGAATTTCATGAAAATATTGGAGACCAGAGACTTAAAGAAGTATTACGGCAAGGGCGACATTCAGGTGAAGGCTTTGGACGGTGTCGATCTGGCCATTGAAGAAGGGGAATTCGCGGCAGTGGTGGGCACTTCCGGTTCCGGGAAGTCCACGCTGCTGCATATGCTGGGCGGGCTGGATTATGCCACCGGCGGTACGGTCACGGTAGCAGGGAAGAAGATCTTCGAGTTGAATGAGAATGAGCTGACCATATTCCGCAGGCGGCAGATCGGTTTTATCTTCCAGAGCTATAATCTGGTGCCTATCTTAAGTGTCTATGAGAATATCGTGCTGCCGCTGGAGCTGGACGGGCGCAGCGTGGATGAAGGGTTCGTGAAGGATATCGTCCGCACGCTAGGCCTGGAGAATAAGCTCGATAATCTGCCGGGACAGCTATCGGGCGGACAACAGCAGCGGGTAGCCATTGCGAGAGCGCTGGTGACAAAGCCAGCCATCATCCTGGCCGACGAGCCCACCGGTAATCTGGACAGCAAGACGACCCAGGAGGTGCTGGGGCTTTTAAAGCTGACGGGTGAGCAGTTCCATCAGACCATTGTGATGATCACGCACAATGAAGCGCTGGCCCAGCTTTGTGACAGAGTGATCCATATCGAGGACGGGCGTATCGTGGATGACCATTCGGGAAGTGACCGGGAGAACCGTTCTGATCAGCCTATGGGACAGAATACCTCCGGAAGATCTGCCTCTGCGATGAGCGCGAAGGAAACGGTATCTGCCGGAGGAGACGGGGAGGTGCGCTCATGAGAAACAACAACGGTGCATCCA
>CAMWLJ010000058.1 GCA_947175055.1 uncultured Lachnospiraceae bacterium
CTGTAACATATGTTACGCCATAATTCCAGCTGGATCACAATATAGTTCCCGAGATTTTCTCTCCGAAAACGCACCTTATTTCTTCTGCCTTCCTGAGAGGCACACAGTCTGAAACCTCTGCCCAGCCCTCTGACATAATCCTTCCCCAGGCCCTTACGCATGAAGAAAAGCGTCTTCACCGCAAACCCTATAAAAAGCAGCGGTAAATTCAATAGAATCTGCAATAACGGCATATTTTTATAGAGCAGATAGACACTGTTCCGAGACGTTAAATCTACCTTAAACTTATTGTGTCTCGAGCCGGAAACCCCGCTTCCGGCATGGTATACGACCGCCTGCGGGATATACAGATTCACATAACCACAGATACGCGCACGATAGCCAAGATCGACATCCTCCAGATACGCAAAATGATTCTCGTCCAGCCCTCCGGTCTTATCAAGCATACTCCTTCGCAGAATAGCCGCCCCGCCACAGGCCGAGAAAATATGCCGCTCACTCTGATATGCCTGCACCGGTTTATCCTTCCCCAATGCAAAAGCCCATCCCAACGCACAATAATAGTCCCCTGCATCATCGATCAATTCCGGTCGGTACAGGTTCCTGATCTGGGCCGCCCCCGAAAAGGCCCGCGGATTTTGGTCCATGGACTGTTCCAATGCCTCCACAAATCCGGGCTGTATCTTAGTGTCATTGTTCAGCAAAATAACATATGTCGTTTTGCTGCTCTCGATCCCGGCATTGACCGCCTTGCAGAAACCGTAATTCCGCTCAAAACATTTCAACTCTATCTCCGGAAACTTCTCCTGCACCAGCTCCCTGCTGCCGTCCACAGAACCATTATCCACGACGATGACATGAGCAGCCTCTCCTGCCAGAGAGCGGAGACAGTCTTCAATGTATTGCATGCCATTGTAATTTGGAATGACTATGGTAGACCTGATCTTTTCTGCCATATCCGAAATCAGCTCCTTTATATCTAATGTAAATTTAATTTATTATCTATTTTCTTGCGCTCCATGCCCGCCAACGCTTATCTGTCCAAACCCATGTCGGGCATTCAGTTGTTCGTTACCTCTGCGATAAATGCACTGCTCCTGGCAGATTCCCGGACTGACTTTTCATGCATGATTTCCTTCATGTCCAGCAATACCTACCCTTTTGCCTTCCACTCATACAACGCATGTTATATTTGGATTCCATACCACCAGATATCCTTTCGCACGCGCCGCTCTTCCAAGTTCCATGCTCAGCTTCCGGTATCCTGCCTCATCACAGTTGAGTCCCGCAATATCCGCGATAGATGCGGCTTCTTTCCCCCTGCCCTTCCCGCAATATATCTTTCTCTCCCGATAAGGCAGGCCGGTGATCTCCTCATACACTTCCCTCAATGCCGGCGTCACCTGCATACAGCGGATATCCACGGCATAGACATCCTGCTTTAGCACCGCCCGGTGCGTACTCCCGCCGCTGTACGCTTTCGGAAGCCCTTCATACATACAGCCGGCATCTTCACGATAAGCACCGCCGCATATCCTCCCGTGTCCATCCAGGATCCGTCCTCCCACGATCCCGACTTCTTTCCGTACTGACAGAAGATCCGGCAGATATGTGATCTCATAGAATCCCAAATGCAATCCGTGATCGACTTTTGCCTGCCAGCCCTGACTGCTGCAAAAGTCCTCCAACGCCCTCCGGCCTGCTTCATAGGCATAAGATTTGCTGTCCGTATTCTGCGCCGTAGACTGTGCATGGCATCTCCAATGATAAAGAACATGCGGTATATGAATCAGCCGGTGCATAAAATCTTGCACGGGAGTCATTTTATACACTTGATCCACTACCCGCAGCACCAGGTCATAATCCTGCGCTCCGTCATACGCCTCACGCAGTTTTAATCGTTTGAACAACTCTGCCTTCACCGCCATGAAGTGACATATATAATTATTCGACAAAATCAAATCCAGATTAAATTCCGACTTTCTGTGCGGCTGCATATAACTACCGTTATCAACACGCCCGTGTCCCGCCACAGACTGATCACGGACACATCCCGCCTCATATTTATCTTCGTCAGAATACAGCAGAACGGGAGCCTCTCCCACTTTCTCAGCCTTATGCAACGCCAGTGCCATATGATAGAGCGCGTCCGGCGTCAGGAGATCGTCATGGTCAAGCAGTGCGATATACTCTCCCTCTGCCATCTCTATGCCCGCATTGGTATTTCCCGAGATACCCTTATTCTCCCGCAAATGCACATATTTGATGCGCTCTTCATCTGTCTGTGCCAGAATCTCTTGCACGATCCGCTCCACCAGGTCGCTGTCGCTCGCATCTGCGATCACAAGCTCCCACTTCTCATAACTCTGCCTGCGCACAGAGTCGATCATCTCTCGCAGGAACTCCTCCTTCGTCTCGTAAGCCGGCACCACGATGCTGAACAGATAGGTATATCGAGCTGACTCCCTGCGCTGTGCTTCCAGCACGTCTCCGGCCGGCTCCACATAACGATACGGTTCTCCCTTTTCTTCCTCGATCCGCTCCCTGACCGCATAATACGCATGACGGACTCCGTTCTTCTTTAAATAACGCACAGTTTTCTTTAAGTTGTTTACATTGCATATCTTTCCAGCCATAGTCATGCGCAGCCACTCCTATTATTGTCACCCTAATCTCAAAATCCAAAGACAAGCAAGCTTGTCTGGGAGAATGCCCGTTTTCTGGGCATTCTCCTGCGTGAAAATGATTTGCGGAGCAAATCTAGAACTTCTTCGCGAAGCAGCCCTTGCTGCAAGTGATTAGAAGTTCTTTTCACGCTAATCCTATAAATAGCCATCGCCCTGCATCCTTCGCAGGGCGATGATATTCTTCCTATCTTAACATTTCACAATACTCCGATCAACGGCATTTGCCATGATCACAGATATGCTTTCAGATCCTCGGTCAGCTTCTCCAGTCTGGCCTGCGCATCCTCCAGGCTCGTTCCCTTCACGCCCATATAGAACTTGATCTTCGGTTCCGTGCCGGACGGACGTGCGCAGCACCAGGAATCATTGGTCAGATCAAAGTACAGTACATTGGACTGCGGCAATCCCGTCTCACCGGCTTCACCACTCTCCAGATTCAGCGTCTTGCCCGTGTTGTAATCTCTGAATTCCTTCACTTTCAGATCTCCGAAGTTCTTCGGCGGATCATTCCTGAGCTTATCCATGATCTCCGCGATCTGCTTCGCGCCGTCGATTCCCTTCATGGTGATCGCATACTGGCTCTCCTTAAAGTAGCCATACTTCTCGTACAGGGTGATCATCTGATCCCATACGGTCTTGCCGTTCTTCTTGCACCATGCCGCCATCTCACACAGGCACATAACAGCCACGATAGCGTCCTTATCTCTCGCATGGGTACCTGCCAGACAGCCATAGCTCTCTTCCAGACCAAACACATAGTTGTTGGAAGCGTTCTGCTCGAAAAGCTTGATCTGTTCGCCGATATATTTAAATCCTGTCAAAACCTCGATAAACTTTACCTTATAGTCATCCGCGATGGCACGCGCCATGTTCGTGGTAACGATAGTGGTAACAAGCGCCGGATTCTCAGGCATCTTGCCGGTCGCGGTCCTCTCCCTTAAGATATACTCAGCAATCAGCATTCCGGACATATTCCCGGTAAAAGGCACATACTCACCGGACTTCGTATCCAATGCATAGATGCCCAGTCTGTCCGCATCCGGGTCTGTCGCCAGCACGATGTCCGCATTCTTCTCCTTCGCCAGCTTAAGCGCCAGTGTAAACGCCTTGGGATCTTCCGGATTCGGATAATCCAGTGTGGTAAAGTCGGGATCCGGCATCTCCTGTTCGGGCACGACATACACATTCTTGAAGCCCAGCTCCGAAAGGATCCTTCTCACCGGCACATTACCCGTACCGTTGAAAGGAGAATAAACAATCTTCATATCTTCAGCCATCTCCTGGATCACTTCCGGATGGATGATCTGCTTCTTCAGCTCTACCATGTACTTGTCGTCGATCTCCTTACCGATCACTACATAGAGGCCGGCCTTCTTCGCCTCCTCCTTGTCCATGGTCTTCACCGCATGATAGTCCGTTACGTTGTTCACTTCCGTGATGATCTCTTTATCCCTGGGCGCCGCTACCTGCGCGCCATCCTCCCAATAACACTTGTAACCATTGTACTCCGGCGGATTATGGCTGGCCGTGATCACAATACCGGAGATGCAGCCCAGCTCACGCAGTGCGAAAGACAGTTCCGGCGTGGGCCGTAATGCATCGAACACATAAGCCCTGATCCCGTTGGCTGCCAGACAAAGTGCCGCCTCATCCGCAAACTCGGGAGACATCCTTCTGGAATCGTAAGCGATCGCCACGCCCTTCTCCTCGCCGCCCTGTTTCTTTATGTAATTCGCAAGTCCCTGAGTCGCCTTCCGAACCGTGTAGATATTCATACGATTCGTGCCCGCACCGATCACACCGCGCAGACCGCCTGTACCAAACTCAAGATCCTTGTAAAAACGCTCTTCGATCTCTTTCTCATCATTCTCGATTGCCAGAAGCTCCTGCTTCGTCGCATCGTCGAAATAAGAATCCTCCACCCAAAACTTAAATTGTTCCTGATATCCCATTTTTTCCTCCATTTCCGAAGCGTTCCCGTTCTTCTATTACGCTCCTACACAAATAAATGTTACATACTTCATAAAGTAACACTCTTATTCTAACACAATGTCATTCCAGGAGTAAACCCATTTTGGAAATCTATGGCAGTCACTCAATGAGTTTCAAAGCAAAATCACTCCTGTCAAGCGAGAAGTTCACATTGTAATAAGGATCTCCCTTTACCAGCAATTCCTTCCACTTCGCCCGGAATGCCTCCGACTCCCTGTCATAACGTGCCGCCTTTTCCCCGGAATCGTCCAACCCGCGGGACACCGATTCATAGTGATACAATTCCGCAAAAGGTGTAAACACATTGACATAGCCTTCTTTCCAGGCACGTACACACAAGTCCACATCATTTAAGGAAACGGCAAAGTTCTCATCCAGCCCGCCAAGTTCCGTATACAAAGATTTCTTCATCATCAGACAGGCGCCCGTCACCGCCATCACATTCTGCGCATAGCAGAGCCTGCCCATGTAGCCCAGATTGTTGCTGCTGACACGGTAATGGCTGTGACCGGCCGTCCTGTGCGCTCCCAGCCCCAGCACCACGCCTGCATGCTGGATCGTCTTGTCCTCATAGTAGAGCTTCGCACCCACCGCGCCTACATCCTCACGCTGGGCATACATCAGCAACTCCTCGATCCAGTCCAGGGTGATCACCTTCGTATCATTGTTGAGCAGCAGGATGTACTCTCCCTGCGCATTTTCTACCCCCAGATTATTGATCTTGGAATAGTTGAAATCGTCCTCGTAAGTGATGACCCGGATATTGTCATATTCCTGTATTTTCTTATAATATTCATAGATTTCATCGGTAGTACTGTTGTTCTCCACCACGACGATCTCATAATTGTCGTAAGTGGTCTTATCCAGAATAGAGGTGATACACCGCTGCAAGTCCTCCAGATGATCCTTATTGGGGATCACGATACTCACTTTGGGATTCCCCAGGATCTCATATTTGATCCGGAATATCGTCTCAAACGCCTTAGTCGAAGTGATCTCAAAATTCTCGAATCCCTGTTGTCTTAAGCTGTCCGCTACCGCCCCTTTGGCCGCCTCGATGGCATATCTCTTGGCATTGATATCAGAAGCCACACTGCCTGCATGGGAACGCCAGTAATAAAGAAGCTTCGGCACATGGGTCACACACTTGGCCTTCGCGGTCAGCCGCAGGATCATGTCATGGTCCTGACTGCCGTCAAATTCGGACCGGAACAGAGGCATGCATTCCAACAGCCTTCTGTCAAAAGCACTGAAATGACAGATGTAATTATTCGCCCGGAGATTATCCGGCGCATAATCCGGCTTAAAATGCAGCGTTATCATATCGTCAATGGTCTCTTTCCCCCGAAAGGTAGCCTCATCACAGTAAATATAATCGGCTCCCTGGTCACAGATCGCCTTCATATACTCAAACAGCACACTGGGATGCAGCACATCGTCATGGTCGAACAACGCGATAAAATCGCCGGCCGCCATATCCAGACAGGCATTGGTATTGCCTGAGATCCCCTCATTCTTCTTTAACTTCCGATAGCGGATCCGTCTGTCCCGTGCCATATATTCCTTACAGATCTGTTCGACCTCGGCGTGTTCCGCATCGGATCCGTCCGCCAGACACAGCTCCCAACCCGAATATGTCTGCATCATCACCGACTCGATCGCCTGCCGCAGGAACTTCTCCGGCGTATTGTAGAGCGGCATCAGGATGCTGAATATGATCGGTTTGCTAAATCTCGTATTCTGCTGCCGCTTTACCTCCCCCGGCTCCGGATAACTGTCCGTCCCATGCTGTTTCCGGGCCTTCCACTCAATATTCTTGGCACTCAGTCTCTTCAGGAATCCTTTCACACTTCCGCATCTGGCCAGCCGGTCTTTCGTGCGATGTACCCAATGCACCATGCTCCTCAGCGGTTTGGACAGCCGCCAGAGCCGTGTTCCCTTGATATCCGCCAGATTCTTCTCCAGCTCTCTGTTCTTATGTTCCTCATCTGCCAGCCGGCCGCTTAAGAACTGGTTCTTCTTCCGCTCCCGATCATAAGCATCCCTGTAAAACTGCAGGGACTCTTCCTCCGTCATCCGGCTCTGTTCTTTTTGTTCCATAATACTATCGTTTCCTTTCCAAGCTTCGTCCAGAAATGCTCTTATCCGTCAGGATCACAATCAAAGACCCTGCTTTCCTCTAAAAAGTGACCACTATCTCCTTCTCACTCCACGCCAGCGCCGTCTCTTCCGTCACCTGATTCTTACATACCATCCCGATCCGATATGTCCCGGCTTCCAGATCCTTTTTCAAGACCCTCAGCACGAACCCTGCAAGTTCGATATGCTCTTCCCCACGCAGACTTTCCATCACATCCCTGCGGCACCAATCCGCCGGAACTGCCATATATCCTGACGCAGCCATGCCCCCTGTACCGGCCTCGACCCTTTGCAGCAGCAATGTCTTATCATAATATGCGTTATCCTCTCCCGGCACATAACACCACCCCATGATCCAGACGATATCAGGCTCTTCTTCCCGTATCTTATGCTGCATCTCTGCTCTGTCCACCATCAGCTTCAGACGTTCCTCCCGGCTGTGCTTAAAGAGTTCACTCCGCAACGGCATGACTTCCTGCGTGCAGAGAGAATCCTCATAGGCAAATTTATGATTACAGCGATAATCCGAAGCATTGTCGATCAGCGACTCGTGATAGAAGGGATCCTGGCCATTCATCTGCGGATGCCCGTCATAAAGATGTTGCTTTTCCTGCAGCAGCCGCTCCCACTTATGCTCGTCAAACTCGTCCAGCCCGCGGCTTAACGATTCGTGATGGTACAACACGGCATCGTTTCTCAACACGTTGTAATATCCGGCCTCTGCCAGCTTAAAGCAAAATTCCACATCATTATAGGAAACGGCCATCGACTCATCGAATCCACCCACTTCTTCATACTTTGCCCGAGCCACCATCAGACACGCCGCCGTCACGCCGATCATGTTATAGGTCACCCTGTTATGCCCGTAGTAGTAATCCCTGTCGTCCTGGAAGGTCACCAGCTTATGGGACGGCCCGATCCGCAGGTTCGTGATACCAACATGCTGGATCTGTCTTGTACCGGCATACCATAATTTCGCTCCCACCGCTCCGGTATATGGCTGGATCGCCTGGCCGACCATCCGTCCCAGCCAGCTCTTCTCTATGATCTCTATATCATCATTCAGAAAAAGAAGCAGATCCCCCTGCGCACGTGCCGCTCCCAGATTACACATTTTAGAAAAGTTAAAGGGCATTTCTTCGTATAGATAAAGGAAACGGTACTCTTTCTGCAGCTTCAGCAGTCGCATACGATTCTCCTCATTGCTGCCGTTATCTACCACGATCCATTCATAACAGTCATACTGCGTTTTCTTCCGAAACGAGCTTAAGCATTGTTCCAGCACTTCCGGATGGTCCTTCGACGGAATCACCACCGACACTAACGGATGAGGATGGATATGCTTGTCCACGCTCTGCGCACGCGCACAGCGGTCTCTGCCGGATATGGACGTATCGTATACGATATGGTATATATCCGGCTCCTGCCCGCACTGCAGACTCCCCCGCCTTCCGCGTCTGTACAGTGCCGCCTCTCTCACTGCCCTGTATTCCACGCCGGCTCCTGTCAGATGTAGTCCCTGCTCCAACTCCCCGATCAGACACTGTTCCGCCCGGATAAATCTCTCTTCTTTTTCCTCGCAGGCTGCGATCTTCTCCTGCTCTTTGCCGTCCGGCTCGTATAACTGATGAAAGAGCACCCGGGGGATATGCCCGATGCTCTCGGAGAGCGGCACCCTGCCGAACTGCTGCCGTCTCATGACAGCCTCCTCCAAATACAGGCAAAGATTATAGAACCTTACGCTCTGGCCGACAGCTTCCGTCTGAAAATATTCCGGCCGGACGCCGTCCTCCTGCAGCACTTCCGTCAATAGTTCCTCCCGCGCTGCCACCAGATGTCCCCAGTAATTATATGACAACAGCGTATCCGGTGAATAGCACGGCTTAAACCACGGCTGCATGCGCTGCGAAAGATCCTCCCAATAAAAATCTTCATCCGTATAGGCTATAACGCACGATCTGTTCTTATCGAAATAAGCTTTAATTTCCTCAAATGCACTCGGGCAGATGACTCCGCCGCCGTAAGTCAGAAGTACAATATCCGTTCCCGGCACGCGAACGGCTTCCCAATCACTGACTGGCAGCGCATGCTCTCCTGACGTCACTTTCTCATCCTGCGAAGGCGACACACCATCTGATCCGTTCCCCTGCCCGCGCTTTTCCTGCGACAGCCATACCTGATAAGGCTGTTTCTGACGCCGCACTTCCTGTATATAACGCAGAAAACAGGCGTTCTTTACAGAACCCCTGTTCTTTTCCTTATGCTGCTGCAGACGGCCGCACAGATTCTCGTATAGTTTCCGAAAAGGCACCGTTGCTTTCCAAAAAGGCGTCGCACAGATCCGTTCCAGATTATCGCTTAAGTCCGCCTGTCTTCTTTCCGCATCCGCAATATGCTCCGCCAGCACAATATTCTGTTTCCGTTCCTTCTCATAAGCCGCCGCATAATAAGCGGCCCAGCTGTACTTCTCTGTTCCTCTGCTCATACACCCCAAAAACCTCTTCTCTGCATATGCTTCGCCGTCTCTTCCGGCAGCCTCGTCACCGTCATCTTTACCTGCAGCAGATTGCGCTCCTCACTGGGCATCCCCATCAGGGAGAACGTTATGTTCGGATCCTTTGTCGGGAAAACATAGGTATTCTCTCCGACCTTAACGCCGTTATTCTGAACCCGTCTGCCCTTTAAAGGTATCGTCGCGCCGTTCCAACGGATCTCCTGCAGATAGACAAGGCAGCAATCACTGCAGGGATCGATTCGCAGCGCACTCCGGCCCCTGGCGATGACCACCTCCAGTTCAGTCATGCCCTCCGGCGTGACTCTCATCTGCTCTTCCGACGCTTCCTCTATAAAAAACGACTGTTCTTCCTGAAAGCCCCTGCCCGTATCCTCATAAATCTGAATCCGGTCCCTGCTGTCTGCCTGCTTCTGCCCCCGGCAGAAATCTTCTACCGTATAAGCCGGATTGCCGATTGCCTCCCGAATCTGCGGCATAGACATCCTCTTGCCCGTCACATGCTGCTGGAACGCCATTTCCTGTCTGCGGTACTGCTCCGCATCGGACTGTGTAATGCCCAGTTTGTCCATAATTAATTCAAGATTTAATTTGTTCCGTTTCTCATTCTCCAGTATATAACAGTAAACTGCACGGAACGCGATCTCCTTCGTCTCGATTTTCCTCTCGAAACTCCATTCATAGTCTATCACATTCCAATCGGCTTCCAGATCTCTCGGCACAATGATATTCGCAAAGATCAGATCGTAGTCCGCCACCTGCTGCTCTTCCCCAAAGGAGATCCTCCGCAGATACTCATCAAACAGACACTGGAATCCCTCTACATTATTCTTCTCCAGACAGGCATCCAACAATTCTTCCAGCCTGACACCGACAACATATTCCAGCTGAAGACAGGGCACATCCTCCGTCGTCCGCTCCAGCTTGCAGCGGTTGACAGACAGTCCGCTGCCCGCAAACCGCTCCGACAGCTTCCCAGCCATAGCAGCGGTTCCCTCTATATGCTCCCATGCTGCTCTCGATAACGGGTGTTTCTCTATAATCTTCCCCTGGGCGGTTCTTTTCTGGACAGTCTTGATACAGAATTCCTCTTTCCTGTCATTGGAATATTTCACATACTGCTCTTCCAGTGCAGGCCCCAGCAGGAGCATGTAAGAATTGGAAAACAGCGAAAACTGTTTTTCCTGCAAAATGGTATCGAAAACCTTTTTCTCATCGAACAACAGCAATCTATCCCTGTCGAAGTTGCGAAGATTGGAGGAAAGCTCTCCCTTCTGCGGCAGTCTCGCGTCAGAGTACAGACTTGTCATAAATTTATAATCCGGATACGGGTAATACATCTGTGCCTGCGTAAACCCACAATTCCTGGCGATTCCAAGCAGGCCGTCCCGTGTAAATGTTCTCACCACACCGCCCTCCGGATAGTTCTCCAGTCCCGTGAAATAAGCGCCCAGATGGTCCTCCCGGCACCCTGCCCAATATTTCAGGCCAAACTTATTCTCTATGGCGATCGCGATATGCCCCTCCGGCTTTACATGTTTCCTGATGATATTCAGGAAACTTTCATAGGGCTTATCGGACTCAATATAGGCCTGCGCATATTCAAACACGCCGATCAGGCAGATATAATCATAATCGCAGGGCAGCTCCGGTTCAATATCCTGAAAATTTCCCACGTGGATCGTCACATTACAGGCCTCCATATGCCGATAGGCATTGATCCTGCTGCGCTTGCCGGACAGATCGATGCAGGTCACTTCCCCCGCCTTCCCGGCCAGGGTTCCTGTGATCGCTCCACATCCCGATCCGACTTCCAGCACCTTCATATCCTTCGTGATCGGCAGCCACTCTACAATATTCCCCCGCAGCGGCGACAGATGATAAAGGATTGGCCAGCTTCGCTTCTCCTCGATGATACGCTGATATTCAACGGCGGAATAGCTGCGGGCGATCTCTAACAGTTCGTCCTCCACATCCCCGTCGCAATAACGATCCTCCCCCGGATAGTGCGTCAGATCCAGTTTAATTTTTCCGATTTCTTCTATCCTTTTTTCCGGCATCCCTTTTTCCCTCACGTGCCTGTCCCTTCCTAACCTCTATCCTGGAATTCATATCATAGAATCCGACCGTGTTCTTATCCGAAATGACTGTCAGATTAAGTACGTCATATAATCTATGATAGACTGTGAAATCATCTTCCTCATAGCCGGTAACACCCAGAGACAACAAATACTCCCCGCCCTGCAAGTTCATCTCCTGAGTAAAATCCACCTCATATACTTCTCCTGCCTTCACCGGCTCCAGAAAAGCCTTCTCAAACATGGTATTCGTGCCGGTGATCTCCGTCCCCCGCACATTCTTGATCGTAAACGCAAAGATCGGCGCATGCAGATCTTCCATCATCTTCACTTTCATATGGATCGTAAAAGAATTGCCTTTCAAGATCGCAGACGTCGTAATGCCCTTATCGTCACGGATATAGTACTCCGTGATCACGGCCTTCTTAGAGCCGTATTCCAGAAGCTCCGGATTCTCTGCAATACCTCCGGATACTCCCTTTGCTCCGGAATTAACCGCGGCTCCCGGAGACGCCTCTGCGTCTTCCTGTCGGCCTGCTTCGGCGGCCGTCTTCGATGCATCGCCGCTTCTTTTCTTTGCGGCGTTTCGCAGCTGCTCGTCATCGATCAGCCTCTCATGCTCTTCCTCCGCTGCCGGTGCGGCATACTGTCCGACCAATACCTGTTTATAGGTGTCGATCATCTCCTTCGCCGTCCCCTCGCCCAGCTTCGTTCCCTGATTCAGCAGAACGACTCTGTCACAATATTTGCTGATGCTGCTCAGATCATGGCTGACGAAGACAATGGTCTTGCCCATCTCCTTAAATTCCTCGAACTTATGATAGCATTTCGCCTGGAAAAAGACGTCTCCCACTGACAGGGCCTCATCCACGATCAGAATCTCCGGATCGATATTGATCGCCACCGCAAAAGCAAGCCGCACGAACATACCGCTGGAATATGTCTTCACCGGCTGATAGACGTATTCTCCGATATCCGCAAATTCCAGAATAGAGTCCAGCTTCTCGTCGATCTCCTTCTCCGTAAAGCCGATCATGGTGCCGTTCAAATAAATGTTCTCGATTCCGTTATATTCATTATTAAAACCGGCGCCGAGTTCCAGCAGGGCCGAGATCCGGCCATTCACGGTCACACTCCCTCTGCTGGGGTTCAAGACACCCGTAATGATCTTCAGGATCGTAGACTTCCCGGAACCGTTCGTCCCGATGATACCCACACACTCCCCCTGCCGGATAGTCAGATCTATCCCCTTCAGGGCATGATGCTGTGTGTGATGCTTTCCGCGTCCGATTCCCAATGTCTCTTTCAACCGGTCCGAAGGCTTGTCATACAATTTGTAAATTTTCTCGACACCTGTCACCTGTATCGCAATATTATCCATAATTTATCCTATCTATCCCGTGCAGACTGCCGCGTGATCTGCCTTGCCGTAATACATATAACTCCCATGTCCTGCTATAGTACATCCGCAAAATGCACCCGCATCTTCCGGAAGATCAGCGTCCCGATACAGAACAAGCTGATCGTAAAGATCCAGAAATAAGTAGAAGAATAGAAATGCTCCCAAAACCATTCTTCCTCATAGATCGCGCTTCTGTATCCGTTCACAATATATACGAGCGGATTCAGCTTGAAAAGCATCTTCATATTATCTGTCTTAAGCATCGTAATGCTCCACAGGATCGGAGTCGCCCACATACCGATCTGCAGGGCGATAGAAATGATCTGCTGCAAATCCCTGATAAACACTACCAGCGCACAGGTCAGATAACTCATGCCCAGCACCAACAGAAACATGCAGAAGCTGTAATAGACTAGCTGCAGCGTATACAGGTTCGGATAATAACCATATCCTATGGACACACACACAAGCACCACCACGAAGAAAATATGGATGAAGGTTGCCGATATCACCTTGATGATCGGCAATATACTGATATTGAACACTACCTTTTTGACCAGATAATTATATTCGAGCAGTGCCATGGTACCCTGCGTGATCGCCTCCGTGAAGTAGAACCATGGCACCAGGCCAGCCGTCAGATACAGAACATAAGGCACTTCCAGACCGCTTGCCACCATCTGACTTCTCGTATCAAACACTTTATCGAAAACGATCCAGTACATTACGACCGTGACGATGGGCTGCGCCGTCGCCCAGATAATGCCCAGATAAGATCCGGCATACCGATTCTTAAAATCATTCTTAGACAACTTCCAGATCATCTTCCTGCTCTGAAAAAGTTCTGCCGGAATGGTCAGAATCCGCTCATAAAAAATCGTAAAAATAATGCAGGTAAACGCGATCAGCACACACCCGCTGACCTTCTTCATCTGCTCCGTCACCTGATCTGCCAGCGGATTGTGATGCCTGATAAGCACTGCAGCCAGAAGCAGGCCAAGCCCCCAAAAGATGGCAACCCCTATGGATTTTCTGGGTGTTCTTATTTTCTTGATAGAATGATTGATATACTCTGTCTTTTCCACGTTTCTTATTCCCTGCTCTTAATTTGTAACAGTTCACGCCTATCTATCATTTGCGGTACTGCTTCGTATATGCCGCGAGGCCTTCCCACTTTGTATCCTTCTCGGACATGACAAGCTGTGTCCCTTCCGCGATCGGCCAGTCAATGCCAATAGCCGGATCGTTCCAGATGATTCCGCCCTCATCATTGGGATGATAGAAATCCGTACATTTATAGGCAAACTCCGCATGATCGGACAACACCAGAAAACCATGGGCAAAATTCTTCGGGATAAAAAACTGCTTCCTGTTTTCTGCCGAAAGGACTACGCCGAACCACTTGCCGTAAGTCGCAGAACCCGGTCTTAAGTCCACCGCCACGTCAAAAACCTCCCCGCTTACGACCCGCACCAGCTTATCCTGCGGATACTGAATCTGAAAGTGCAGACCGCGGAGTACATTTTTCGTGGAAGCCGACTGATTGTCCTGCACGAAGACCTGATCGATACCGGCCTCCTTAAAATCATTGTAATTGTAGGTCTCCATAAAATAACCTCTGGAATCGCCGAACACGGTCGGTGTGATCACCTTAAGTCCTTCTATCTCACATGTCTCTACCGTTATTTTGCCCATGATCTCAATTATCCTCTCTTCTTTATTCTCATGCCTCGTATCTTGTCTCGAAAGCATACCCGGCTTAGCCAGGCAAAGCCGTACCGAACTGCCGTTCGCACTTTTCTCTTACTCGTCTCCCACCGGCACATTACCGCTGTCACCGTTTACCACGCCGGAATATCCTCCGGCTCCCTTCGCATGATTGATAGAAGTATCGATATTCATATAGCACAGGTTAAGATCCACCCGCGTCTCGATTCCGTCTACCGTGCCCTTGGAAGTATACTGCCACATATGGTAATACTCCTCATAGGCAGGAATATCCGCATACTCAGCCAGCCAGGTCTTGTAAGAAGACAATTCCTTCATATTGACCTGCTCATTCAGCCAATTCCGCGATCCATAGATACCGGTCTCATATCCTGCCGCTGCTATCGTCTCCAGAAAAGCCTTGTGGATCTTCGTCCGCTCGGCACTTTCCAGTCCGTCTGCGCGCCCGCTTCCCCCGGCACTCTCACTGTCCAGAAATACAGGATAATCTACGTCATAATCCTCGATCAGCCGGATCACCATACTGGCTTCCTCCACGGCCTCCACTTCGTCAACTGCCTGCGTGAAGAAGTACACGCCCACCGGAATGTCCGCCTCTATAGCGCCCTTGATATTCTGCTCATACATGGGGTCGAGAACAAGCGCTCCCGTGGATGCACCCCGGTATCCGCAACGGATAATGGCAAACTCCACTCCGGCGTCCTTCACCTTCTCCCAGTCGATCTCCTTGTTCCATTTGGAAACGTCGATACCGATCCTGGCACTGCCGTGATCAAGTGCAAGCTCCGTATTCTCACTGCCGTCCGCCGCTTCCTCCGCACCCTTCACTTCTTTATCTTCTCTCTCGGCATCAATATCGTCTTCCGTCATGATCAGGTATTCGATATCATCCAGCACCTGGTATTCTATCTCCTGCTTGATCTGGATCGACGTGATCGTATTCGGAACCTGGTATCCTTCCGCCTCTTTCAAAGATACGCTGTATTCCCCGGCACGCAGGCCGTCGATATAAATAATACCGTCCTCATCATGATCCGTATACTCTCCCAATCCCCGCACTTCGACGACGAAAGGATTTCCTGTCACCAGCCTGCCTATGCTGTCCACGATCATAATGCGCAGATCCTTAGCCACAGAACTCATCATCAGAGAAACGCTTCTGCCGGAATAGGTCTCAATGCTCTTAAACTTGACTTCCTCATCAAAAAAAGTCTCATCCCGCAAAAACGCAGACAGATCACTGCCTCTCTGCCCGCCAGTCTCCTCAGCTTCTCCCAGTGCCGCAGTCTCCTGTGCCTGCCCATAAGCAGAAAATCCCAACTTCTCCTTGACAGCATCCAGATTGACAGCTGCGATCACCCCTGTCACCACAATAAAAATAAATATCACGGCAAACAGCATTCTTCTCATTCTCTTAGAGCCCATTTGCAACCTCTATCATATATTGGCCATAATTGGTCTTCATCAGCGGTTCCGCCAGCTTCAGCAGCTGTTCCTTCGTTATGAATCCCCGCTTGTATGCGATCTCCTCGATACAGGAGATATATAAGCCTTGTCTTTTCTGAAAAGCAGCCACGAAATCCGCCGCATCCAGCAGCGAATCATGATTTCCCGTATCCAGCCATGCGAAACCACGCCCCAGCGTCTCCACACGCAGATCGCCTCTGCGCAGATACTCATTGTTGATACTCGTGATCTCAATCTCTCCTCTGGCCGACGGCTTTACGCCTGCTGCGATCTCCACCACGTCATTGTCATAGAAGTACAGGCCCGGCACCGCGTAATTACTCTTCGGATGCTCCGGCTTCTCCTCGATGGAGAGCGCCTTCCCGTTCTCGTCAAACTCCACTACACCATATTCCCTGGGGTCTCTGACATAATACCCGAAGATCGTCGCGCCCTTTTCCCTGGAAGCCACTTCCCGCAATACCTTGGAAAAGCTCTGTCCATAGAAAATATTGTCGCCCAGTACCAGCGCTACCCTGTCATCCCCAATGAAATCAGCTCCGATGATAAAAGCATCCGCCAGCCCTCTCGGATATTCCTGCACCGCGTACTCCATCCGCAGTCCCAGCTGCTCTCCAGTTCCGAACAATTCCTGGAACGATGTAATATCCCTCGGTGTGGATATGATCAAGATCTCCCTGATCCCCGCCAGCATCAATGTGGACAGCGGATAGTAGATCATCGGTTTATCGTATATAGGCATGATCTGCTTGGAGACCGCCTTCGTCAGCGGATACAGTCTTGTACCCGAACCTCCCGCCAGAATGATTCCCTTCATCGAAGATACCTTTCCCTTCCTGTTTTCATGTATAAACGGCCATGCGGCCTATTTTCCATTCAGACCTTATACATCTCCGTATAATACTTCTGATAGTCGCCGCTGGTGACATTCTTCATCCATTCTTCATGCTCAAAGAACCACTGGATCGTACGTCTGATCCCCTCCTCGAACATCGTCTCCGGCTCCCAGCCAATCTCTTCTTTGATCTTATCCGGTGCGATTGCATACCTTCTGTCGTGTCCTTTACGATCCTCCACATATGTGATCAGATCCTCGCTGACAAGCTCTCTGCGCGGATCATTCTCTGCCAACATTTCCTGCAGCGTCTTGATGATGATCTTAATGATCTCAATATTCTGCTTCTCATTATGACCGCCTACATTGTAGGTCTCAAACAGCCTGCCCTGCTCCTGCACCATATCGATCGCCTTGGCATGATCCTCCACGTACAACCAGTCGCGGACATTCTTCCCATCGCCATAGACAGGAAGCTTCTTCCCCTGCAGTGCGTTGTTGATGATCAGCGGAATCAGTTTCTCCGGGAACTGATAAGGGCCGTAATTGTTCGAGCAGTTGGTGATATTGGCCGGAAAATGATACGTGTCCATATAGGACCTCACCAACATGTCCGATCCGGCCTTGCTGGCAGAATACGGACTATGCGGTGCATAGGGCGTCGTTTCATAGAAATACCCGCCGTCCTCCTCCAGCGAACCGTACACTTCATCCGTCGAGACATGCAGGAACTTCTTGCCCTCCTTAAAACTGCCGTCCGGCAATTCCCATGCCGTCTTGGCACAATTCAACATGACCGCCGTACCGAGCACATTGGTCTGTATGAAGACCTCCGGATTCCTGATACTCCTGTCCACATGACTCTCGGCTGCAAAATGCACCACCCTGTCAATCTCGTTAGCCGCAAATATCGCGGCGATCGCTTCTTTATCACAGATATCCGCCTTGATAAACGTATAATTCTCCTGTCCCTCGAATTCCTTCAGATTCTCCAGATTCCCAGCATAGGTCAACGCATCCACGTTGATGATCCGGATATCCCCGCCGTATTTACGAAACATATAATGAATATAGTTGGACCCGATAAATCCGGCTCCTCCCGTTACAAGATAAGTCCTCATTTCTAAATCTCTCTCCTTTTAATTTGTTATATCGCTTACTGTAGTTAACGATATTAGAAATTTCACTTTCGGGCCTGCAAAAGCTTTCGTATATGGCTTTGGCAGGCTGTGGAAGTTGAAATTTGTTATATCGTTTACTACTATGATACTGCCATTAAGCACTAAAATGCAACCCTTAATAGTGCAGATAGCTGATATTCATATCCACGTCCCCACTAATACCGCTGACCCTTCCTTTGGCAGAGTACTGCCACATGTCATATCTGGTAGCCGTGTACGTCGGGGCACTGGCATACTGTGCCAGCCAGATCTTATAATTTGTCAGACTGCCGGTATTGATCTTCTCGCTGAACCACGTCTTGTTTGCATAGATCCCCGCAGCGTAACCCGAATTCTGTACGGTCGCGCAGAAAGCCTTGCAGACCGCAGTCCTTACCTCTCTGCTGACACCGTCTCCCCGTCCGCCGCTTGCCTCCACATCCAGGAAGATCGGATAATTTAATCCATAACCATTGACCAGATTCAACGCCATGGACGCTTCCTCCACCGCTTCCACTTCATTGACCGCCTGACTGAAGAAATAGACGCCGACCTTCAGGCCTGCTGCTTTCGCTCCTTTTATATTACTCCTGAACTTCGGATCCTCGATCAATGCACCCGTAGAGGAACCTCTGTATCCGCAGCGGATGATCGCATAGGATACACCGGAATTTTTCACGGCATTCCAGTCAATACTTCCGTTCCACTTCGACACGTCGATTCCCATCGTTCCCGACGCAGACGACATCTTTCCGTCACTTCCGAAATGATATTTAGCGCCTTGGATGACCTGATCCCCTGTTACATAATTTCCGTTTTTATCATAAAAATATACACTGCCGTCTATAGTCTGCCAACCGGTATATTTGTATGCCGTGGCTTCCGTTGATTTCTTATAAAATTTCTCGTACTTCTTGTAATCATCATAGACTGCCTCCTGATAAACACCGGCAGAATCCAAATAATACATCTGATTGCCGTCCTTGTCCTTCAGCTTGGCCTTGCCGTCTACTGCACTCTCCTTCTTGATTGTTATCTTATGGACCGCCGAGATCTCCTCTGCCTCACTGCATACGGCCTTGATCTCCACTGTCCCCTCTGCCACGCCGGTGACAACGCCCTTATCGTCCACCTTGGCCTTCTTCTCGTCACTGCTGCTCCAGGTGACCTTGCCGTCCTTCGGCTCTGTCTTGGCCGTAAGCGTGATCGTCTTACCGACGATGACTTCCGTCTCGCCGCTTATACTGATCTTCGTATAAATATCCTTCGGCGGCTCCTCCTCTGACACCGTCACGCTGCAGACCAATTCCTGCTCTCCCTCCGCTGTCTTTACTTTAGCCGTAATTTTCGCACTGCCTGTTCCTACCGCCGTAACAGTTCCCTTGTCTACTTTGGCTACCGCAGTATCACTGCTGGACCATTCCACAGACTGCATCTCGCCTGAGAGAACCTTCACCGTAAGGGAAGAAGACGCCCCCTTCTTCAGTTTCAGACTTGTGGTATTTAATTCGACCTTGGTTTTCGCCGGATCCTCCGGCTTTGACGGCTTGGACGGATCTTCCGGTTTCGTCGGATCCTCTGGTTTCGACGGGTCTTCCGGTTTCTCTCCCTCTCCCGTGACCTTTACGGAGCAGGAAGCCGTTTCTATCATATACCCTATCATCACTTCTACCTTGATCGTGGCTTCCCCTGCACCGACACCGCTGACATTACCATTGCTGTCCACAGAGGCGATACTCCCATCGCTGCTGGACCACACGATAGCCGGCGTAGCACTGCTGCCGTTGACAGATACCTTAAGTGCTGCCGTTTCTCCCTGTTTCAACGTCAGGCTGCTGCGATCCAATGCAACGGAAAACTCTATGATATCCGACGTGTCATCCGCTTCCACCAGTTTTCTGTAATTACTGCTAAGCGTCCAGGGATCCGGTATATTTTTCTTATCGACTTCCGAATATACTGCCTGGCCTTCTCCGATCGGCGTCTTCGTAGACTCTACCCACTCTACGGTATCCGTCAGTACGGACTCTACTGCCGTATTCTGTTTGGCAGTATCCTCTGCCGCCGCGTTTACCTCCGACTCACTCTTCACCTCATCTGCAACGTCTACTTTCTTATAGGCGATCTTATCTGTTACCTTGACACTGCTTGCAGAAGACGGCAGGCGATAAGCCGCATACTTATCGTCCGTAAGCGGCAGTATCTTTACACTGTAATCTCCTGACGCAACACCGGTCTGGTAGATGATGCCATCCTTATCCTCATCCTTCAAAGTAAAACTCTTAGGGCCGGAGGCTTCCACCTCAAAAGGAACGCCGCCGATCAACTTACCCGTGGCCTTATTGACAAATTTGATCTTCAGATCCGATTGTATCGAAGTGAGATTCAGTCCTACCTCGATCATCTTATCCTGCTTATCTGCTGCCTCTTCCTCATTCGCTTCCGTCTCTTCCTGCTCCGTTCCAAGATCGATCATATCAGACAGTTTGGCCGACTCTGTTACAGCCACCAGCCCGCTCTCACCGATCACGGCAATCCCGGACATCTCTTCCCCCACCAACGCGAAAGCTTCCACCTGCTTCTCAACAGATTTGGCATTGACATACAATCCGCCGGCCAGCAGGGAGCCGGCCAGCACAACGATACCGAGCATGGCCACTACCATATCAAGCGTATTCATATGGGTCAGAAAATATTTCAGGCGCACAATGACGCCGTCTTCTTCATACGCATCATACTCGTATTCCCCGTCATATTCCTCTTCTTCGTACTCATCGTCCGCATACTCGTCATCTTCGTACTCATCATCCGCATATTCGTCGTCTTCGTACTCG